>NZ_JBEOSB010000029.1:0-148840 GCF_040302705.1 Streptomyces sp. NPDC097640 | reverse complement strand
CTTTTTTTGTTTGTCTCGGTGGGGGGGTGGTGGTTTCACGTGAAACCACCACCCCCCGTCATCAAGTGTCCAACGCGGCCGCCCGCAAGCGCGCCTCAGCCGAGGTCGAGGTCGGCCAGCGAGTAGGCGTGCAGATAGCGCAGCCCCGCCTCCGCGATCGCCGGCGCGGCCCCGCGCTCGACGATCGTCGCGACCGCCACGACCTCCGCGCCCGCCTCACGCGCCGCCTCGACGGCGGTGAGCGGCGAGCCGCCCGTGGTGGAGGTGTCCTCGACCACCAGCACCCGGCGGCCCTTGATGTCCGGGCCCTCGATCCGGCGCTGCATGCCATGGGTCTTCTGGGCCTTGCGCACGACGAAGGCGTCGAGCCTGCGGCCCCGCGCGGCGGCGACATGGAGCATGGACGCGGCCACCGGGTCGGCGCCGAGCGTGAGCCCGCCCACCGCGTCGAAGTCCAGGTCGGCCGTGGCGTCGAGCATGACCTGGCCGACCAGCGGCGCCGCCTCGGAGTCCAGGGTGATCCGGCGCAGGTCGATGTAGTAGTCGGCCTCCAGCCCGGAGGAGAGGGTCACCTTGCCGTGGACCACGGCCTTGTCCTTGATCTGCTGTAGCAGGGCGTCACGCGCATCGCTCATGGCCACGAGCCTAGACCGCTGTCCCGCCGGCGCCTCACCCGAGCCGTCGCCAGCTCCAGGTCATGGCGATCTCCAGCGGGTCGATGGGGGTGACCAGGCGCGGGAGGGTGTTCAGCCCGTTGGGCGGGCCGGACTGCGGCTCCACGCAGACGGCCTCCGCCTGCTCGTCGTAGACGACGACCCACTCGGTGCGGCTGGCGACCTTGAGCTCCAGCCGGCCGGGCCAGGTGAGCGTGACGTCCACGCCCTGCGACATGCCGAAGCAGTCGTCCCAGGGGCCGGGGCGGGGGTCGATCCGGCGGCCGGTGGGCAGGTGGTTCTCGCCGCGCTCCTCCTGCCAGTCGGGCTGGAAGGAGATCTCCGCGGCAGCACCATCCCCGAGGTCGCGCAGGAACCACGGGTGCCAGCCCGCCTGCGCAGGGAAGGACTCGTCCTCGGTCTCCACGCTCATCGTGGTCGTCAGGGAGTCCGGGGTCAGCTGGAAGGTCTGGGTGACCCGCCCGCGGTACGGCCACGGGTCGGCGAGGTCGTAGGTGAAGGCCGCGGTGGCGGAGTCGGCGCTCACCGTGCGCCAGGCGGTGTCCCGCCCCGTGCCGTGGATCGCGTGCGGCGGCGCGTTCACGGGCAGTTGATGGCTCCGGCCGCCGTTACGGAACTGTCCGTGTTCGACCCGGCCGCACCAGGGCACCATCGGGAACGACCCGAACTTCGGGCCCTGCCGCAGCAGCTCCGTACCGCCGATGCGCAATGAGCCGACGCGGCAGCCGCTGTCGGGCGCGACGATCAGCTCGACGTCCCCGGCGCTCAGCCGTACGCCGCGGGTATCCGTTCTCTCTTCGGTGGTCACGCCCCCGACTTTATGCGCCCGCGCACGCCTCGCTCACCTTCCGCGGCGATCACCTTCCGCGGCGCTTGCCTCGGCGCTCACTTTCCGCGGCGCTCACTTTCTGCGGCGCAGCACCCGGCTGACCACGACGGCGGAGGCGATCACCACCGCGGCGGCGGGCGCGGCCCAGCGCAGTGCGATACCGGAGGACACGGTATCGGGCGCGGGCACCGGGGCGTAGCGGCCGCGCGGCGGGGCGTGGTCGACCTCCTCCGTGGAGCGGCCGATCATCGTGCGGCGGGCGTGTGCGGCCTCGGCAGGGGGCTCGTCGCCGAGGTCGCCCAGCTCGTCGAGGTCGCTGAGGTCGCCGACCTCGGCCACGTCCTCGATGTCTTCGATGTCCTCGACATCGGCGATGTCGTCGACGTCATCGATGTCGTCGAGATCCCCGACATCATCGACGGCCACCTCCTCGACGTCGTCGAGCGTGACGACCGGGTCGCTCTCCAGGCCCGCGGCCAGCGCCGCGCCGAAGCGGTCCAGCATCCGGCGGCCCACCGTGGCGGCCGCCTCCTCGTCGAACTCCGCGAGCCGCCCCTCGCTGCGCACGGCCCCGGAGCAGATCAGCACGGTCCCTCCGGCCACGGCCTTCAGGCCCACGGTCAGTGCGAGCTTCACCGAGCCGCCGCCGCGCGCCTCCGTCCCCTCGCCCTGCGCCTCGAAGTCACCGCCGCGCGCCGCGATCCGCAGCGAGCCGCGGTAGGTGATGGTCGAGCCGCCGATCCGCAGTCGGAGCCGCCCGGCGAGCGGGCCGGCCGTTTCGTCGGCGTCCTGCTGGAGCCCGGGAACGCAGCGGGCGACTCGGTCGGACTCCGTGAGCGCCAGCCGGACGGTGTCGACGGGAAACGGAACGAACACCTCATGCTCCATAGCTCAAGACACTACCCATCGCGCCTCCCGTGAGACCCGTTCCCGCGCGACTTTCACCGCGCACCCGCGTGAATTCCGGGCGGCGGGGTCACGGCGCGTACCGCGGGTGCGTCAGCGTCGAGGCGGGCAGCCCCGGCTGCCGCTGCCGGGCCGCCTCCCGTACACCCGCGCGCAGCGCGTCCGGCGTCAGGGTCCGCGGGCGCGGACCGCGATCGGGCAGGGCCGGCCGGACCGGGGCGCGCCCGGCCAGCACAAAGCCCCAGTCGCCGCCCGGCGGCCGCCCGCCGACCGTGTACGGCGCGGTCCGCAGGCCGACGGAGCGCACCGTCGCCTCGACCGTCCAGTAGGCCCTCGGGTCGGCGCTGAGCGTTCCCGCGTGCACCGCGAGCCGCCCGCCGGGCGTCAGCACGCGCTCGGCCAGCCCGTAGAACTCCTGGGAGTAGAGCTTGGTGCTGGGGGTGACGCCGGGGTCGGGCAGATCGCAGATCACCACGTCGTACGCTCCTGACACACCAGGCGAGCCGGACGAGCCAGGCGAGCCGGGGCCGTCGGCCGAGCCGTAGGGACCTCCCGCCCCGCGCAGCCAGCCGAACGCGTCGGCGGTCACCACCCGCACCCGCGGATCGCGGTAGGCGTGCGCGTTCAGGGAGGTCAGCCCCGGGTCGGTGCGGGCCAGGCGCACCACCTCCGGATCGAGTTCGACCACGGTGACCGAGCGGACCCCGCCGTACCGCAGCACCTCGCGCGCCGCGAGCCCGTCGCCGCCGCCGAGCACCAACACACGCCGGTGCGGCCCGGCCATCGCCGGGTGGACCAGCCCCTCGTGGTAGCGGAGCTCGTCGCGCCCGCTGACCCGCAGCCGGCCGTCGAGGAAGAGGGACAGCGGCCGCCCGTCCGCCCCGCCGCCGGTCAGCACGATCTCCTGGACGCCGGTCCGCACCGCGACCCGTATGTCCGGCCCGTACACGGCCCGCCGGGTGGCCCGCTCGAAGGCGGGGGTGAGCGCCGCGGCGGCGGCCAGCAGGGCGAGCACCACCACATTGGCCACGATCAGCGTCCACCGCGCCCGCGCGCTCAGATCGCGGCGGAACAGCCACAGCACCAGCGCCCCGCCCGCGACCGCGTTGACCGCGCCGGTCAGCAGCGCGCCGGTGAGCTGGCCGAGCGCGGGCAGCAGCAGAAAGGGGAACGCCAGCCCGCCGACCAGCGCGCCCACGTAGTCCGCCGCGAACAGGTCGGCCACCGCGCCGCCCGCGTCCTGCCGCCGCACCCGCTGGATGAGGGTCATCAGCAGCGGCACCTCGGCGCCGATCAGCACCCCGATCGCCAGCGAGAAGCCGACGAGCGCGGCGCGCGACTGCCCGGACCAGACGAAGCACGCGTACAGCGCCATCGCCGAGCAGCCGCCCACCAGCGCGAGCACCGACTCGATCGCGCCGAAGCCGACGGCGGCGCGGCAGCGCAGCCGCTTGGCCAGCAGCGAGCCGAGGCCCATGGCGAAGACCATGACGGACAGCACGACGGACGCCTGGGTGACCGAATCGCCCATCAGATAGGAGGCGAGGGCGACCAGTTCGAGCTCGTAGACCAGCCCGCAGGCGGCGCAGACGAAGACGGTGCCGAGCACGAGGAAGCGGCCGAGCCCGGGCGGCACGGGCAGCCGCGCCGGGCGCTCGGGCTCGGGGAGGGGTGGCGCGCTCGGGGTGGCGGGCACCGACGAATCGATCACGAAGGGCACGCTACGTCACACACCACTCACGCTTTGTCACCCACACGGAGGCAATGGCCGCCGCTCATCCGTGCCTAAAGCCCCTCTTTTCAGGGCGAGGCTCAGGGCGAGGCCCGGTTCGAGGGTCGGGCGTCAGAGCGCCGCCGCCACCCGCACCCCCATGCACGTACGCGTCGCCACCAGCCGCCCCTCCTGCGGATAGGCGTGCCAGGTCCGCCAGCCCACCTTCCCGTCCCGCCACTGCGCGACCATCGCCGTGAACGCGTGCGGGCTGCCGGGAAAGGTGCCGGCCAGCCCGTGGGGATGGTCCGCGACCAGCGCGAGCAGCTCCTGCGCGCGCCCCGCGAACGCGTCGCGCGACAACTCCTCGACGCGCGCCGCGAATTCGTACTCACGGCCGTCGACCAGCGTGGAGACGCCCATCGGGAGCGGGGTGCTGTTGCCCGACATACAGGCCACGGTCTCCGAGCAGGAGCCCCCCTCGCCCTCCAGGAGAACTTGGTGGGAGGCGCCGAGCAGCCTCAACTGCACGGAGAACTCACGCAGCCGCAGATCGAGCACGGCCAGGGCCGGCAGCGGTTCCCGCCCCAGGCTCCAGGCGAGGTCGTCGGCGCGGGTGTCGGTATAGGCAGTTTTGAGGGTCGTGAGCATGGGTCGGCTCCGCAGACAGCGCAGGGGGAAGAGATCGGCCGGCCCGCCCCGCCGTGAGCCGGGCGCGTTCGGATGCGCCGAAGCGTGCCCACGCGGGGTCCGTGGGGTCGGTGGTACACGGAATCATGGAATGAGCGGGCAGCACATCGTTTTTACCCATCTTCGCCAGGTTTCCACCCCTGCGGGCGCCTATCAGTTCATGTGTTCAATAGGCACTGGCGCCCAACATATGTGCGCCCGGCGTGCGTTGGCACGCCGGGCGCACAGGCGGATGGAGAAGCTGACCCCCCGTGAGTCAGCTGCTCCCTCCGCAGCCACCACCGCCGCCGCTCGACGAGCCGCCCCCACACGACGACCCGCTGCCTGCGCACGAGTGGTGATGTCCTCCGCTGTGTCCCCCGTGTCCCCCGTGTCCCCCGTGTCCGTGTCCGTGTCCCCCGCCCCCGTCACTCCCGGCCCACCAGCTGCTGTCGTCGGCCCCGCCGCCGTACGCCGAGCTGCCCCAGGCCCGGGCCCGCCGGGTCCGCGCGGTGCCGAGCGCGGCCAGCACCGCGACGGCGAACGCCACCACGATCAGGACGACCATGAAGGTCATCGGACCTCACTCCCTTCCATTCCCCCGTGTCCCCCGTGTCCGGTCCGGTGTCCGGTATCCCCCGTACTCTCCCCCGTACTCCCCGTATCAGGTCACCGGTCCCTACCTGTCATGAACGATGCCCGGCCAGCCGGAGTGTCAAAGCGGAGTTGAGGAACTCCAGAGGTTAGGCGCAGGATGGCCCCCATGGGACGACCGCTGCTCAATCGCCGCCTGGCCGAATTCCGCACCACGATCTTCGCCGAGATGTCGGCGCTGGCCGTGCGCACCGGCTCGATCAACCTCGGCCAGGGCTTCCCCGACAGCGACGGCCCCGAAGAGGTACGGGAGGCCGCGGTCCGCGCGCTGCGCGACGGCCACGGCAACCAGTACCCGCCCGGGCCGGGCGTCCCCGAGCTGCGCACCGCCATCACCGAGCACCAACAGCGGTGGTACGGGCTGTCCTACGACCCGGACAGCGAGGTGCTGGTCACCGCGGGCGCCACCGAGGCGATCGCCGCCACGCTGCTCGCGCTGGTGGAGCCGGGCGACGAGGTGATCGCCCTCGAGCCGTACTACGACTCGTACGCCGCCTGCATCGCGATGGCCGGTGGCACCCGCGTCCCGGTCACGCTCCGCCCGGACGTCACCGGGCCCCTCCCCGCCTTCCGGCTCGACCTGGACGAGCTGCGCGCCGCGGTCACCGACCGCACCCGGCTCATCCTCCTCAACACCCCGCACAACCCCACCGGCACCGTGCTCAGCCGCGCCGAGCTCGCCGCGGTCGCCGAGCTCGCGGTCGAGCGCGATCTGCTGGTGGTGACGGACGAGGTCTACGAGCACCTGGTCTTCGGCACCGAGCACACCCCGCTCGCCTCCTTCCCCGGCATGCGCGAGCGCACCGTCACCATCAGCTCGGCGGGCAAGACCTTCTCCTTCACGGGGTGGAAGGTCGGCTGGATCACCGGCTCGCCGGAGCTGGTCGCGGCGGTCCGCTCCGCCAAGCAGTTCCTCACCTACGTCTCCTCCGGCCCCTTCCAGTACGCGGTCGCCGAGGCCCTGCGGCTGCCGGACAGCTACTTCCACGGCATCCGCGAGGACCTGCTGGCCAAGCGCGATCTGCTGGCCGGCGGCCTCGCCGACGCGGGCTTCAGGGTCTTCCGCCCCTCGGGCACGTACTTCATCACCACCGACATCCGCCCCCTCGGCGAGACCGACGGCTTCGCCTTCTGCCGCGCCCTCCCCGAGCGCTGCGGCGTCGTCGCCATCCCGAACGCCGTCTTCTACGACCACCAGGACCAGGGCGCCCCCTTCGTCCGCTTCGCCTTCTGCAAGCGCGACAGCGTCCTGGAAGAGGCCGCGACCCGCCTCAAAACCCTCGCGGCCTGAAGCCACGCCCCCCGTACGGGTCACCCCGGTCGCGGCGGGGCGCGGGAGGGCGCATGGTCAGTGTGTGCCGAGCCCCGCCGCATTCCCGGGGCTCGGCACGCGACCGCCGTGTGTACCCCTCCGGAGGTGCCCCGTGTCAGCCGACACCAGCGCGCCCATACGGGCCCCGGAGCCGCCCGCACAACCCCCTGAGCAGCGACGCACCGCGCACCGGCTGCGCGCGTCGCTGCGCCGGGCCGGGCCCGCGCTCGGGCTGTACGCCGCGAGCCGGCTGGCCGGGCTGGTGTGCACGGTGGTCTGGGCCGGGTGGGTCGGCAAGCACCCGCGGACGCTGCTCGGCTACTCGTGGGACAGCGTCTGGTACGTGGACATCGTCCGGCACGGCTACAACAGCGCCCTGCCGCCGGACCCCGCCAAGCACGGCGTCACCTTCAGCGACATGGCCTTCTTCCCGCTGTTCCCGATGCTCATGCGGACCCTCACCACCGTGCTGCCCATCACGGCGGTGACCGCCGGGCTGCTGGTCGCCTGGGTGGCGTCGGGCGCGGCGGCCTGGGGGATCTATGCCATCGGGGAGCGGCTGCACGGGCGGCGCGTGGCCACGGTGCTGGTGGTGCTGTGGGGGCTGCTGCCGCACGCGATCGTGCAGTCCATGGCGTACACCGAGCCGCTGCTGACCGCGCTGGCCGCCTGGTCGCTGTACGCGGTGCTGACCCGGCGCTGGGTGTGGGCGGGGTCGCTGGCCCTGCTGGCCGGGGCCTCCCGGCCGAACGGCATCGCCGTCGCGGCGGCGGTCTGCTGCTGCGCCGCCGCCGAGCTGTGGCAAAGCCGGGGCCGGGACCGAGGCCGGGACCGAGGCCGGGGCGCACAGGGGTCCTGGCGGGCGTGGGCGGGCGCGGCGCTCTCGCCGCTGGGCTGGCTCGGTTATCTGGCCTGGGTGGGCTACCGGCGCGGCAGCTGGCGCGGCTACTTCGCCGTCCAGGACGAGTGGGGGTCCCGGTTCGACTTCGGCGCGAACGCCCTCCGGTTCATCCGGTACCTGCTCATCGGCAAGGCGTCGTTCGCGTACTTCGTGGCGCTGGTGATCCTGAGCGTGTCACTGCTGCTGCTCGCGCTGCTCGCGGTGGACCGGCCGCCGCTCTCGCTGCTGGTCTACACGCTGGTGCTGGTCGCCATCACCCTCGGGGGCAGCAACTACTTCGCCTCCAAGCCGCGCTTTCTGCTGCCCGCCTTCCCGCTGCTGCTGCCGGTGGCGCTGGCCATGGCGAGAGCCCGGCCGCGCGCCGCCGTGCTGACCGGTGGCGCGCTGGCCGGGCTCTCCCTCGTCTATGGGACGTATCTGCTGACCGTGGCCCACGCCCCCCTGTGAGCACACGAGTGCCCACCCCCGGGCGGGGCCGTGGGGCGGCGGCCGTCAGGCCTCGTCGTCGCCCGGCTTCTCGTCGCCGTCGGACTCGATGTCGGCCTCCAGGCCCAGCTGCTCGACCAGCCACTTGTCGAACTCGATCGAGGCCCGCACCCAGCTGACCGTGCTGGACACGAAGTGCTCCAGGCTGACGCCGGTGCCGATCAGCATCTGCGCCTCGCCGATCAACCGGACCGTGCCGTCGTCGTTGGTGTGGCTGTAGACCTTCGGCCACAGCGTGCGGCGGTTCCAGTCGTCGATCGCCTCGAGCAGCCGCGGCTTCTCGTCGATCTCGTGCGGCCGGTCGTAGAACGTCCGGACCGAGAAGACCTGCTGCTCCTCCTCACCACGGAACATGAAGTAGGTGCGGAACTGCTCCCACGGCGCGGCGAGGTCCCCCTCCTCGTCGACGACGTACTTCAGCTCCATCTGCTCCAGCAGCTGCTTGACCAGGTCCTGGTCGGGCAGCACGGGGCCCGTCGGACCCGTCGGTTGCGGCTCGGGCTGGCCCCCGAAATTCGGAATCGAGGACGGGTCGATGCTCACCGTGGATTTCCCTTCGTCTGGATACCGCCATCCTCCCTCACACCCGCCCCCACCGTGCAAGCCCGGACGTACTGGTTACGGCATCCGTTCATCGAAAAGCCCCGGCGGGGGCCCGTGGCGCCGGTGCCACGGGCCCCCGCCGGGCCGCTTTCAGGCTGTCCGACGCGCCTACTGGGCCGGGCCGACCAGCAGGTCGTCGCCGACCCGGTCCACCCGGACCGTGTCGCCGTCCCGGACCTCGCCCGCCAGGATCTCCTTGGCCAGCCGGTCGCCGATCGCCGTCTGGACCAGGCGGCGCAGCGGCCGCGCCCCGTACGCCGGGTCGTTGCCCTCCTCCGCGAGCCAGGCCAGCGCGGCCGGGGTGACGTCCAGCTTCAGCTGCCGCTCGGCCAGGCGCTCGGCGAGCCGGTCGATCTGGAGCTCGGCGATGCGGGCCAGCTCGCTCTGGCCGAGCGCGGTGAACACCACCAGGTCGTCCAGCCGGTTCAGGAACTCCGGCTTGAAGGAGACCCGCACGGTCTCCAGCACGCTCTGCTTCTTCTCCTCCTCGCTGAGCAGCGGGTCCACCAGGTACTGGCTGCCGAGGTTGGAGGTGAGGATCAGGATGGCGTTCCGGAAGTCCACCGTCCGCCCCTGGCCGTCGGTGAGCCGCCCGTCGTCCAGGACCTGGAGCAGCACGTCGAAGACCTCGGGGTGGGCCTTCTCGACCTCGTCCAGCAGCACCACGCTGTACGGGCGGCGGCGCACCGCCTCGGTCAGCTGGCCGCCCTCCTCGTAGCCGACGTAGCCGGGGGGCGCGCCGACCAGCCGGGCGACGCTGTGCTTCTCGCCGTACTCGCTCATGTCGATGCGGACCATGGCCCGCTCGTCGTCGAAGAGGAAGTCGGCGAGCGCCTTGGCCAGCTCGGTCTTGCCGACGCCGGTCGGGCCGAGGAAGAGGAACGACCCGGTCGGCCGGTCGGGGTCGGCGATCCCGGCCCGGGTGCGGCGCACCGCGTCGGACACGGCCCGTACGGCCTCGGTCTGGCCGATCAGCCGCCGGCCGAGCTCGTCCTCCATGCGCAGCAGTTTCTGGGTCTCGCCCTCCAGCAGCCGCCCGGCGGGGATCCCGGTCCAGGAGCCGACCACATCGGCCACGTCGTCCGGGCCGACCTCCTCCTTGACCATCGTGCCGCGGCCCCCCTGGACCTCGGCCTCGGCCGCGGAGGCCTCCTCCAGCTCGCGCTCGACCGCGGGGATCTCCCCGTACAGCAGCTTGGACGCGGAGTCGAAGTCCCCGTCCCGCTGGGCACGCTCGGCCTGTCCGCGCAGCTCGTCGAGGGTCTCCTTCAGCTCGCCGACCCGGTTGAGGCCCTGCTTCTCCTTCTCCCAGCGCGCGGTCAGCCCGCGCAGCTCCTCCTCCTTGTCGGCGAGGTCGCGGCGCAGCTTCTCCAGCCGCTGCCTGCTGGCCTCGTCGGTCTCCCGGGCGAGCGCCATCTCCTCCATCTTCATCCGGTCGACCGAGCGCTGGAGCTCGTCGATCTCGACGGGCGAGGAGTCGATCTCCATGCGCAGCCGGGAGGCGGCCTCGTCGACCAGGTCGATGGCCTTGTCGGGGAGGAAGCGGGAGGTGATGTAGCGGTCGGACAGGGTGGCGGCGGCGACCAGCGCGCCGTCGGCGATCTGCACCTTGTGGTGCGCCTCGTAGCGGCCCTTGAGCCCGCGCAGGATGGCGACGGTGTCCTCGACGGTCGGCTCGGCGACCAGCACCTGCTGGAAGCGGCGCTCCAGCGCGGCGTCCTTCTCGATCCGCTCGCGGTACTCGTCGAGGGTGGTGGCGCCGACCATGCGCAGCTCGCCGCGGGCGAGCATCGGCTTGAGCATGTTGCCCGCGTCCATCGCCGAGTCGCCGCCGGCGCCCGCGCCGACGACGGTGTGCAGCTCGTCGATGAAGGTGATGATCTGCCCGTCGCTGGACTTGATCTCGGCTAGGACGGTCTTCAGCCGCTCCTCGAACTCGCCGCGGTACTTGGCGCCCGCGACCATCGCGCCCAGGTCCAGCGCCACCAGCCGCTTGTTCCGCAGGCTCTCGGGCACATCGCCCTTCACGATCCGCTGGGCCAGGCCCTCGACGACGGCCGTCTTGCCGACGCCGGGCTCGCCGATCAGCACCGGGTTGTTCTTGGTGCGCCGCGACAGAACCTGGACGACACGGCGGATCTCCTGGTCCCGGCCGATGACCGGGTCGAGCTTGCCGTCGCGGGCGGCGGCCGTGAAGTCGGTGCCGAACTTCTCCAGGGCCTTGTACGTGCCCTCCGGGTCCGGGTTGGTCACCCGCTGCCCGCCCCTGGCCTTCTCGAACGCGGCGAGCAGCTTCTTGGCGGTCGCGCCCTGCTCGGCCAGCAGCTCGCCGGCCCGGCCGCCCTTGGCGGCGATGCCGATCAGCAGGTGTTCGGTGGAGACGTAGTCGTCGCCCAGGTCCTTGGCGCGCTGCCCGGCGTCCGCCAGCACCGCCAGCAGCTCCCGGTTGGGCTGCGGCGGGGCGACCGTCGACCCGCGCACGCTGGCCAGCCCGGCCAGCAGCCGCTCGGTGCCGTCGCGCACCGCGGCCGCGTCGGTGTCCACGGCGGCCAGCAGATCCATCAGGTTCTCGTTGTCCTGGCCCTGCACCAGGGCCAGGAGCAGATGCGCGGGCGTCAGGTCCGCGTGCCCCGCGGAGACGGCGCGGTCATTGGCGGCGCTCACCGCCGCCCGGCTCTTGTTGGTCAGCTCGGCGTCCACGTCCCCGTGCTCCTCCTCATCGTGCTGATGGCACTCAATCCCTGCCGTGCCCAACATCCGTAAAGTTGAGTCTATTCCACTCAAGTGTGGGCGGTCGAGAGAGGGAACGCCCTGGCCGATAGATTGGCCACCATGGCTCTCGACCCCCGCGACCCCGACCCCGCCTACCTCGCTTTCTGGAGTGAGCGCCATGTGTGCACCCTGACCACACCGCGCCCCGACGGCACGCCGCATGTGGTCCCCGTCGGTGTCACATACGACCCGGCGGCCGGAATCGCTCGGGTCATCGCCAACAAGCACAGCCGCAAGGTCGCCCACGTCCAGGCGGCCGGCCCCTCCGGCGCGCCCGTCGCCGTCTGCCAGTTCGCCGGGAAGCGGTGGGCGACGCTCGAGGGCCGGGCGGTGATCCGTACCGAGGCCGAGCTCATCGAGGACGCGGTGCGCCGCTACGCCGAGCGCTACGAGCGCACCCCCTCGCCCAACCCGGACCGGGTGCTGATCGAGATCACGCTCACCAGGGCGCTGGGCCGGGCCTGAGCACGCGAGACGCCGCCGGGTCTCGCCCGGCGACGCCCCTGTCCCCCATCGCCACTCAGCTCGAACCCTTGGCCTTCGCGTAGTCGGTGGCCATCTCGCCGGCGACGTCGTACAACACGGCCGGTTCGTCACCGACCACCCACGCTTCATGCCCCGCCGGGACGACATAGACATCGCCGGGTCCGATCTCGGACTCCGCCCCGTCGTCCATCCGGACGCGTATCCGCCCCTGGGTCATGATCCCTCGGTGCGGCACCTCGCAGGTGTCCGTCCCGACGATGGGCCGGACCGACTCCCTCCAGCGCCAGCCGGGCTCAAAGGTGGCGACGGCGAAATCCAGGCCGGTCAGATGCAGGGCCTCGATGTGACCCCGGGGAAAGTCGCGCCGCTCGTCGGGCTTATCGATCGTCTTGACTTCCAACATGGCGTTACCTCCTGTGCCGTACTTCCATCGTGCGCCTCGGAACCCCGCACCCGCACGCGTCGGACGGACCGAACTCACCGCCCCTCGTCCCCGTCCCGGTGGTGCTGCACCGCCGCCCACGGGTGCCGCAGTCTGATCCACACATCCCGCGCCCGCCGCCCCGCCCGGGCCCGGCTCAGGGCCACCAGCCTCCGGGCCTCGTCGACGGTCTCCACCATGGGCCCGGAGCCGCGCAGCGGCCTGCCCGCCGTCTCGTGCAGGAAGACCGTGGAGATCAGGCCGACGGCGCCCGCGGCCATCAGGTAGTACGCCGGCACCAGGGTGTCGCCGGTCGTGGCGACCAGCCAGGAGGCGACCAGCGGGGTGGTGCCGCCGAACAGCGACACCGAGATGTTGAACGCGATCGACAGGGCGCCGTAGCGCAGGCGGGTCGGAAACAGCGCGGGCAGCGTGGCCGCGCTGGTCCCCGCGAAGACCACCAGCAGCAGCCCCAGAATCACACAGCCCACGGCGGGCATCAGGATTCCGCCCGCCTGGATCAGCAGCACCGCCGGGAGCGCGAGCGCGATCATCGCCACGCTGCCGGCCATGAACATCGGCCGGCGCCCCCAGCGGTCGGAGGAGCGGCCCACGATGGTGATCGTCAGCGCGACGAGGATCATGGTGCCCAGCACCAGCACCTGGGCCGTGGTGGCGTCCTGGCCGAGGGTGGAGGTCATATACGTCGGCAGGTAGGACGTCACCATGTAGTTGGTGACGTTGTAGAGCAGCACCAGCCCCATGCAGATCAGCACGGCCTGCCAGTGCCGGGTGAAGATCTCCTTCAGCCTGCCCCTGCCGGACTGGCGCGCCTCCTCCACCGGATCCACGCCCGCGCGCCCGGCGCCGACCGCCTCGGCCGCCCGCCTCGCCTCCCGCTGGAACGCCGGGGTCTCCTCCAGCCGCAGCCGCATATACAGCCCGATCAGCCCCAGCGGCCCCGCGATCAGGAACGGCAGCCGCCAGCCCCAGTCCACCATCCCCCGGTCGCCGAGGACCGCGGTCAGCACCGTCACCACACCGGACCCCAGCGAATAGCCGACGAACGTCCCGAAGTCCAGCCAGCTCCCCAGGAAGCCCCGGCGCCGGTCCGGGGCGAACTCGGCGATATACGTGGTCGCCCCCGCGTACTCGCCCCCGGTCGAAAACCCCTGCACCACCCGGCACGCCAGCAACAGCAGCGGGGCCGCGATGCCGACGGACGCGTAACTGGGCAGCAGCCCCACCGCGAAGGTGCCGATCGCCATCATGATCATGGTGGTCGAGAGCACCCGCCGCCGCCCGATCCGGTCCCCCAGCGGCCCGAAGACCAGCCCGCCCAGCGGGCGCACGAGGAACGCGACCGCGAAGGTGGCGAAGGTCGACACCACCTGCGTCGCCGGTGAGCTGGACGGGAAGAAGACCTTGCCGAGGGTGACCGCGACATACGCGTAGACGCCGAAGTCGAACCACTCCATGGTGTTGCCGACCGCCGTGGCGGCGACCGCCCGGCGCAGCCGCGGCCGGTCCACGACCGTGACATCCGAGAGGGACAGCGGCTCCTTGCGGCGGCGCAGCAGCGTCCGCAGCATCCGATCGGTGCGCTCGCTCCCGGCGCCCCGCCCCGCCCTGCGGGTGCGGCGCACGGGATGACGGGGTGGTGTGCGACCAGTACTCATCCACTTCCCTGCCGACCTCCCTCCCATCGTGCGCCTGAGCGCACGTGGCCGCACGGGGCGGAAAACTCTCCGAAGATTTTTTGCCGGAGCTGTCGATCCGGCCGTCTCCCGTTCGACGCAAGGGTGAAAGCAGGAAACAAAGAACCAAGGAGTCACCATGCCGCGCTTCATGACCCTGATCCGCGTCGACGAGAAGAACGCCCCCGCCGAGGGCCCCAGCCCCGAGCTCATGGAGCGCATGGGCGCGCTGCTGGAGGAGATCACCAAGGCCGGGGTGATGCTGGACACGGCCGGGCTCACCCCGACCTCCGAGGGCACCCGGGTGACCTGGTCCGGCGGCAAGCTCAGCTACACCGACGGGCCTTTCACCGAGAGCAAGGAGGTCATCGGCGGCTACTCGATCGTCCAGGCCAAGGACAAGGCCGAGGCGCTGGAGTGGACCAAGCGGTTCCTCCAGACCCACGAGGACTACTGGACCATCACCGCCGAGGTCCGCGAGATCGCCGAGGGCTGACCGGCCGAGCTTGCCCCGATCTGGCGCGGCTGCTCTGATGGGTGGACGTGACGGGAGCAAGCTCTGAAGCGGACCAGGCGGACCAAGCGGTCCAGGCGATCGAGGCGGTCTTCAGAATCGAGTCCGCGCGGATCATCGCCGGCGTCACCCGCATCGTGCGGGACGTGGGGCTGGCCGAGGAGCTCGCGCAGGACGCTCTGGTCGCCGCGCTGGAGCAGTGGCCGGAGTCGGGCGTCCCGGACAAGCCGGGCGCCTGGCTCATGGCCACCGCCAAGCACCGCGCGATCGACCTCGTACGCCGCAAGGAGACCTACGCGCGCAAGCTGGCCGAGGTCGGCCGGACCCTCACGGACGCCTCCCCACCCGAGTACTCCGAGGACCCCGCCGAGGACATCGACGACGACCTGCTGCGGCTGATCTTCACCGCCTGCCACCCCGTGCTGCCGACCGGGGCCCGGGTCGCGCTCACCCTGCGGCTGCTGGGCGGGCTGACCACCCAGGAGATCGCCCGCGCCTTCCTCGCCCCCGAGCCGACGGTCGCCCAGCGCATCGTCCGCGCCAAACGCACGCTCGCCAAGGCCGACGTCCCCTTCGAGGTCCCGTACGGCGACGACCGGGCCGCCCGCCTCGCCTCCGTCCTCGAAGTCATCTACCTCGTCTTCAACGAGGGCTACGCCGCCACCGCCGGCGACGACCTGGTCCGCCCCGCCCTGTGCGAGGACGCCCTCCGCCTCGCCCGCGTCCTGGCCGGCCTGATGCCCAAGGAACCCGAGGTGCACGGCCTGGCCGCGCTCCTGGAGTTCCAGGCCTCCCGCATCCCGGCCCGCACCGGCCCCGACGGCGAGCCCGTCCTCCTCGCCGACCAGAACCGCGCCAAGTGGAACCGGCTCCTCATCCGCCGCGGCGTCGAGTCCCTCCACCGCGCCGGCCACGGCCCGTACTCCCTCCAGGCCGCCATCGCCGCCTGCCACGCGCAGGCGGTCCGCTACGAGGACACCGACTGGACCACGATCGCCACCCTGTACGGCCGGCTGATGACCCTGACCCCCTCCCCCGTCATCGAGCTCAACCGCGCCGTCGCCGTCGCCATGTCCCAGGGCCCCGCGGCCGCCCTCGACATCGTCGACGCCCTCACCGAGGACCCGGCCCTGAAGGACTACCACCTGCTCCCCAGCGTCCGCGGCGACCTCCTGGAACGCCTGGGCCGCCCGGCGGAAGCCCGCGCCGAGTTCGAGCGAGCGGCCACCCAGACCCACAACGCTCGCGAACGCCAACTCCTCCTGGAACGGGCCGCCCGCTGCGCGCCTCGGTGACATCGCCGTCGGCTCATCGCAGGGGGTGGGTTCGGCTGAGTTCCGTTACTCCGAAACCTCGCCGTGGCGGCGTCCAGCGGCGGTGGCGAGTGCGCGAGCGGCCTCGATCACCGTCTCGCGGCGGCGGGCAAGGGCGGCCTGGTCGGTCTCCTCGTCCAGGATCATGCGGCACATCCTGGGCACCGCGAAGTTCCAGGCGATCAGTCCCATGAAGGTGAACAGCAGGTCCTGCGCGGCGCGAACGCGTGTGGCCTCCGGAAGGTGGCGGGCCATGCCTCCGTCCACGAGCCGGCAAGCCTTCTCGCGGAAACCGTCACGGCGCTCCCGCTCGCTCTCATCGGGTTCGCCGGACGCCTCCAGCGCCTCCCACAGCAGCAGCCTGATCAGCTCCGGGTGTTCCTGGTACCAGTCGAAGAGCTGCCCGACCGACTCGCCCACCGCGTCGGGATCGACGGCGACGCAGACGTGGACCTCCTCGAGCTTCGCCCGCAGGATGGCGGCGAACAGCTTCTCCTTGCCCCCGTAGTACAGGTAGATGGCCTGCTTGTTGGCCCTGGCGACCGTCGCGATCCGGTCGACCCTGGCCCCCGCCAGGCCGTGCTCAGCGAACTCGGCGGCAGCGGCGTCGAAGATCCGCCGTCTGGTGTCCTCCGCGTCATAGGCCATGAGCGAATTAAACCATCCGGTTGACTGCCCTCCGCCCAGGCAGCAGTATCGACCCCAGCAATAAAACAACCAGATGGTTTATTCGACCGACGGAAGGCCCTTCCTTGAACACTCCGACTCCCATCCCCGTTCGCTCGCCCCTGCCGAGCGCCCTCTCCGGCACCACCGCCGTCCTCATCGGCGGAAGCTCGGGCATCGGGCTGGCCGCGGGCGTCCTGCTGCGTTCGGTCGGCGCCCGCGTCGTACTGATCGGCCGCGACCCCGACCGACTCGGGGCCGCCGTCGCCCGGGTGCGCAGCGCGAGCCCGGCCGAGGACCCCGCCGAGGACCCCGACGACGCCGTACTGGGCGTGACCGGCGACGGCGGCGACGAGCGGACCCTTGCCGAGGCCTTCGACAGGGCGGGCCACGTCGACCACGCACTCCTCACCGCGGGCGGCCTCAGCGGCGCCGGCCCCCTGACCGGGCTGTCGGCGGACGACATCCGCACCACCTTCAACTCCCGCCTCTGGCCGGCCTTCGCAGCCGCCCGCGCGGCAGCGACCCGGCTTCCCGCGGGAGGCTCGCTCACATTCAGCTCGGGGATCCTCGTGGTCCGCCCCATGCCCGGAATGACCGCCCCGCTGTCGGTCGGCGGTGCCGTGGAGACCCTCACCAAGGCCCTCGCCGTGGAGCTCGCCCCCGCACGGCTGCGTGTGAACACCGTCCGCTTCGGCCGGATCGACACCCCGCTCCTGCGCTCGCTGCCGGGGCTGGACTCCGACGACGCGATCGCCGCCGCCGGATCGACCGCACCCCTCGGCCGCTTCGGCACCGCCGAAGAAGCCGCGGCCTCGGCCCTCTTCCTCATGGCCAACAACTACGTCACCGGCCAGGTCATCACCGTCGACGGCGGCGAGACGCTCACCTGACCCCGAACGGGACGGCGACACGCCGACTCAGGTGACGGGCCCGTCGCCGTCAGGGGACGGCGACGGCCACGCGGCGGAACTCGACGGACTCGATGGCGACGCCGGGTGTCGTCCAGCCGACGGCGGGCGGGGTGACCGCGCGGGCCTGCCGCTCGTCCTCGAACACGGTCATCGACCGGGTCGGGACATCACATGGCGCCACATGACACCAGGTGGCACCGCTTGACGCCATCCGGAGCCAAGCGGTGCCAAGCAGCGCCAAGCGGCGCCAAGCGGCGCCATTCCAGGCCCCTCAAAGCACATGAGCGCGCATGGCGCCACCATGGCCCAGGCCTCCACCTGCCACGTTTCCGCAGTTCAAGGCAGCCTTCCTCGAATCCACCCCACGCCAGGCATCACCGGGCCTTGCATGTGGCGCCACAGTGATGCCATGATGACGTCATGGACCTCACCCCGTATGTCGACACCCTCCGCCGCGAACTCGCGGTGGCCGCCGAAGCCGGCGGGGAGGACGCCCGCGAGCTGGCCGAGCGGCTCACCGCCCCCCTGGAGTCGGCGACCCGGCTGACCATGCTCAACGTGCTCTCCGCCGCGGTGGACGAGATCACCCGCGAGCTCGCCCCCGGCTCGGTCGACGTACGGCTGCGCGGGCTGGACCCCGACTTCGTGGTGACACTGCCGCCCGCCGAAAGCAGCGTCCCCGCGGAGCCGACCGCGCCCGCCGAACCGCTCAGCCCCCCGGCCCCGGCCGACGGTGACGAGGGTGGCACCGCCCGCGTCAATCTGCGGCTGCCGGCCCACCTCAAGGCCCGCGCCGAGGAGGCCGCGAGCCGCGAGGGCCTGTCGGTCAACGCGTGGCTGGTGCGGGCCGTGTCGGCCGCGGTCGACGGCGGCACCCGGCCCCGTACGACGACGAAGACCCACAGCGTCGGACAGAGCTTCACGGGCTGGGTGCGCTAGCCGCGCCGCCCGCCCGCCCGCACCACTTCACTCACACACCACGTCCCACCAGCAGGGACGCCACCAAGACCCAAGAGGACGGGACAGCCATGCCTTCTTTCGACACTCCCGAAGCGATCTCCGTCACCGCCCACGTGGAGGCCGGCTCGATCCGCTTCACCGCGAGCGACCGCATCGACACCGTCGTCGAGGTGCAGCCCCGCGACCCGAAGAAGGACCGGGACGTGCGCGCCGCCGAGCAGGCCGAGGTCACGTACGCGAGCGGCACCCTGACCGTCAGGACCCCCAAGCACCGCAGTTCGCTTCGCCGCCCCGGCGTCGTCGATGTGACGGTCGAACTGCCCACGGGCTCACGCATCGACATGACCGGTGCCTGGGCCCAGGTGCTCGGCGAGGGCCGGCTCGGCGAGGCCCGGGTGAAGACCTCGGCCGGTGACGTCCGCCTCGACACCACCGGGCCACTGAAGCTGACCGCCTCCCACGGCTCGATCACCGTCGACCGGATCGAGGGCATGGCCGAGATCACCACCAGCACCGGCAGCGTGCGCGTCGGCTTCGTCGACGGCTCCGCCGTCCTGAAGAACTCGCACGGTTCCACGACCGTCGGGGCCGCGAGCGGCGACCTGCGGGTGAGCGGCGCCCACGGCGCCATCGACATCGCGCGCGCCGAGGGCTCGGTCGTCGCCACCACCGCCCACGGCACCCTGCGCGTCGCCGACGTGGCCCGTGGCACCGTCCAGTTGGAGACCTCCTTCGGCTCCATCGAGGTCGGCATCCGCGAGGGCACGGCCGCCTGGATCGACGCCAGCTCCGGCTCCGGGCAGGTGCGCAACACGCTCACCGCCTCCGAGAGCCCGGAGAAGGCCGAGGACACCGTCGAGGTCCGCGCCCGCACCCGGTACGGCAACATCGATGTCCTCCGCGCCAAGGCCTGAGCACCGGCCCCGCCAACTCGCGCACTCCCCCCATCACTTCTGCCTTCGAATGGGAGGGCCTCATGCCTTCTTCTGTCATGTCCACATCCAGTCGGGGCGATGGTCCGCAGTCGCCGGCCGCCATCT
The DNA here is from genome assembly GCF_040302705.1 of Streptomyces sp. NPDC097640. Taxonomy (NCBI): domain Bacteria; kingdom Bacillati; phylum Actinomycetota; class Actinomycetes; order Kitasatosporales; family Streptomycetaceae; genus Streptomyces; species Streptomyces sp. NPDC097640. Next base: position 129,312 of record NZ_JBEOSB010000029.1, on the reverse strand, counting down.
CCACCGTCGGTCTGCGCAAGTCGTACGGCGACAAGACCGTCCTCGACGGCATCGATCTGCACATCCCGGCCGGGTCCGTGTTCGCGCTGCTCGGGCCCAACGGCGCCGGCAAGACCACCGCCGTGAAGATCCTCTCCACGCTCATCTCAGCCGACGGCGGGCAGGCTCAGGTCGCGGGCCACGACCTCGCCACGTCACCGGACGGGGTGCGTGCCGCGATCGGTGTCACCGGGCAGTTCTCGGCCGTCGACGGCCTGATCACCGGCGAGGAGAACATGCTCCTCATGGCCGACCTGCACCACCTGTCCAAGCGCGAGGGGCGGCGGGTTGCCGCCGAACTGCTGGAGCGCTTCGACCTGGTCGAGGCCGCGAAGAAGCCCGCCTCCACCTACTCCGGCGGCATGAAACGCCGCCTGGATATTGCCATGACCCTGGTCGGCAACCCACGCATCATCTTCCTCGACGAACCCACCACCGGCCTCGACCCACGCTCCCGCCACAACATGTGGCAGATCATCCGCGAACTCGTCACCGACGGCGTCACCGTCTTCCTCACCACCCAATACCTGGATGAGGCCGATGAACTCGCCAACCGCATCGCCGTCCTGAACGACGGCAAGATCGCCGCCGAAGGCACTGCGGAGGAGCTGAAGCGACTGATCCCCGGCGGACACATCCGGCTCCGCTTCACCGACCCCGGCGCGTATCAGTCCGCCGCCACCACGCTCCGCGAGGCCACCCGGGACGACGAGGCGCTGTCGCTCCAGATCCCCAGCGACGGCAGCCAACGCGAACTGCGCTCCATCCTCGACTGGCTCGACACCGCCGGCATCGAAGCCGACGAACTCACCGTCCACACCCCCGACCTCGACGACGTCTTCTTCGCCCTCACCGGCACCACCACCATCCCCAACCAGCCCAAGGAGACAGTCCGATGAGCGCCCTCTCCGTCGCCGTGCGCGACTCGTCGACGATGCTGCGGCGCAACCTCCTGCACGCGCGGCGCTACCCGTCGATGACCCTGAATCTGCTGCTGACGCCGATCATGATGCTGCTGCTGTTCGTCTACATCTTCGGCGACACCATGAGCGCGGGCATCGGCGGCGGCGCCGACCGCTCCGCATACATCGCCTATCTCGTCCCCGGGCTCCTGCTGATGACGATCGGCAGCACCACCATCGGCACCGCCGTCTCCGTCTCCATGGACATGACCGAGGGCATCATCGCCCGCTTCCGCACCATGGCCATCCACCGCGGCTCCATACTCATCGGCCACGTCATCGGCAGCGTCCTCCAAGCCATCGCCAGCGTGATCCTCGTCGGCGCCGTCGGCGTGGCCATCGGCTTCCGCTCCACCAACGCCACCCTCCTGAACTGGCTCGCGGCAATCGGTCTCCTCGCACTGTTCGCCCTGGCACTCACCTGGATCGCCGTCGGCATGGGCATGGTCAGCCCCAGCGCCGAAGCCGCCAGCAACAACGCCATGCCACTGATCTTCCTCCCCCTCATCTCCAGCACCTTCGTCCCCATCGACGCCATGCCGGGGTGGTTCCAGCCCATCGCCGAGTACCAGCCCTTCACCCCCACCATCGAGACCATCCGCGGACTCCTCCTCGGCACCGACATCGGCAACAACTGGTGGATCAGCATCACCTGGTGCCTGGCCCTGACAGCCCTCGGCTACCGCTGGTCGAAGGCCGCGTTCAACCGCGACCCGAAGTAGCCGAGGACAACGCCCTCACGCCGACAGAAAGCGGCCCGGTGACCGACGGATCGGTCACCGGGCCGCTTGGGCTTGGCCCGCGCTGCCGCATCACCGCAAGTGGTCGAACTCCCCCGCCTTGGTTGCCCGGATGAAGGCCGCGAGCGGACGCGGGGCCGTGCGTATGGCTGTGCCGGGGGCTTCGCTCTCGCGCAGATGTATCGCGCCGTCGGCGGCGGCGACTTCCAGGCATTCGTTGTTCACCCCGTTGCCGGAGAAGCTTGACTTGCGCCAGGGGATGTCGTGCATGTTCAACCCTTCAGAGTTCTCGTCCGATGCGGTGAATGAAGTCTCGCGATTCCTCAGAGTTGAGCGCCACCTGCTCTGCAACGCTCAGGCGGTGCCGGTAATGCTCCAGTTGCGCTTCCCCGTCCAGGAAGGCACTGCCGTGGACCTGATCGATCTGCACCGTGTCCAGTCTGGGCAGTGGCCCCGTCGCGTAGAGCACGGAGTCCCCCATGCCCGCGAAACCCTCGGCAGCGAAGGGAATCACTCGCACGGTGACACCGGGTAGTTCGGACGTTTCCAGGATGTACTCCAACTGCTCCCGCGCAACCCTTCGGTCGCCGACCTTCATGCGCAGAGCCGCCTCGTGGATGGTTGCCGTGTACTCCGGCGGATCGTCACGGTCGAGCACTTCTCGGCGCCGCAGCCGGAAGTCGATCAGCTCCTCGACGTGGTCCGAGACCGGCGATCGCGCGTAGGTGAACAGCGCCCGCATATGGGATTCCGCCTGGAGCAGCCCAGGGATGTGGACGACTCGCAGCGTCCGCATCGCATGGGCATGCCACTCCAGGGCAGCGATGTCCAGCAAGGCCGACTCGAGCAAGCCCCGGTAGCCCTCCCACCACCCCCGTACGCGCTCGGCTGCCATGGCGGTCAGCGCGTCGACCAGCTCGCCGTCCGTGCAGCGGTAGTTGTCAGCCAGCCGTCGCAGCCGTTCCTCACTGACGCCGATACGCCCGGCCTCGATATGGCTGATCTGGATGGGGCCGGTGCCCATAACCCAGCGCCTCGGTGATCCCGCCGTCACGTACCCGCATGATGTTCACGCCGAGCACCGACGCCGCATGGCCCTCGCCGAACGTGGCCTCGCCGTCGACTGCGCCGTCACGTCACACGCGGGCCGGTGATGTCCTCCGTGATCGCGAAGCCCTTCACCGGACCCTCCGGGATCTGCACCTCGGTGCCGTACGGCACGCGGATGGCGGCGGCGTACGTTTCCTCGCCGGGGGAGGGGGAGGTCAGCACGGTCACCGTGCCGTGGTTGTCGTGGTCGTCGATCAGGACGTAGACGGGGATCCCCGCACGCGCATAGGCGCGGCGCTTGCGGACCCGGTCGCGCTGCTGGTTCTCGTGGCCGGGGGAGACGACTTCGACGACGAGCTTCACGGCGGAGGCGGCGAAGCCCAGGCCGTCCTCGGTGAGGAACTCCTCGTCGTCCTCGGGCGCCACGAACAGGTCGGGGACCCACGCCTTGCGCCCGTGGATGACGTTCCAGTCGTGGTGCACCGCGAATTCGCTGCCCTCCAGGTGCCTTTCCAAGGCCCGCCGCAGGCGGTTGATGACACGGGCGTGGCTGGAACGTCCGGTGGGCGACACCTCGATGAACCCCTCGACAATCTCCGCGTGAAAGCCCTCGGGGAGTTCCAGGGACTTCCACGCCTGCCACAGGGCCTCGTCCAGTTCAAGACAGGGCATGTCTTCAGGCACCTCCATCGTCGTAGGCGCCTCGTGGGCGAGAGCGGTCATGGCGCAGCACCTCCTCCTCAAGTGTGGGCCAGCAACGTCCGTGCGGCACGGACAACGCCGTCACGCTGGCAGAAAAGAGGCCCGGTGACCGACGGATCGGTCACCGGGCCACTCGATGGGGTGAGCGTGGCGAGGCCGGGGCGCAACGCGCGGCCGCTACTCCGAGCGCTTGGGCTTGGGACGCCACACCACCAGCGCGCTGGTCTGCCGGACCTGGTCGTAGGGGACCAGGTCGCGGCGGTAGGAGGCGTGGACCGCGGCCTCGCGCTGCTGCATCGCCGCGGCCGCGCCCTCGACCGCGGACTGGAGTTCGGCGACGCGCTCCTGGAGGGCGGCGACCTGGTTCTCCAGTTCGATGATGCGCTTGATGCCGGCGAGGTTGATGCCCTCGTCCTGGGAGAGCTGCTGCACCTGGCGGAGCAGCTGGATGTCGCGGGCCGAGTAGCGGCGCCCGCGGCCGGCCGTGCGGTCGGGGGAGACCAGGCCCAGCCGGTCGTACTGGCGCAGGGTCTGGGGGTGCAGCCCGGAGAGCTGAGCGGCGACCGAGATGACGTACACCGGCGACTCGTCGGTCAGCTCGTACGGGTTGCGGCTCCTGCCTCCGAGCCCAGACGTCTCCATCGGGTCACGCTCCCTTCGCGGACTGGAACAGCTCCGCCCGCGGGTCCTCCCCCGCGGTCGCCTCCCGGTACGACTCCAGCGCCTCGCGCGCCTTGTCGCTGAGGTCCTTGGGGACGGTGACCTCGACGGTGACCAGCAGGTCGCCGCGGGTGCCGTCCTTGCGCACCGCGCCCTTGCCGCGGGCGCGCATCGTGCGGCCGTTGGGCGTGCCGGCCGGCAGCTTCAGGGTGACCGGAGGGCCGCCGAGCGTCGGGACCTTGATCTCGCCGCCGAGTGCCGCCTCCGGGAGGGTGACGGGCACGGTGACGGTGAGGTTGTCGCCCTTGCGGCCGAAGACCGGGTGGGGGTCCACATGGACCACCACATACAGATCGCCGGCCGGCCCGCCGGTCTCGCCCGGGGCGCCCTTGCCGCGCAGCCGGATCCGCTGGCCGTCGCTGACGCCCGCGGGGATCCGGACCTGCATGGTGCGGGCGCTGCGGGCACGGCCGCTGCCCTTGCAGGTCTCGCAGGGGTTCTGCGCTATCAGGCCGCGGCCCCGGCAGTCCACGCACGGATCGGTGAGCGAGAAGCCGCCCCCGCCGCCGCGGCTGACCTGCCCGGTGCCGACGCAGGTCGGGCACACCCGCGGGGTGCCGTTCTTGTCGCCGGTGCCCGAGCACGCCTTGCACGGAGCCTGGCTGGACATCCGCAGCGGGACCGTGGCCCCCTCCACCGCCTCGGTGAAGCTCAGCGTCACCTCGGACTCGATGTCCTGGCCGCGGCGCGGCTGGGCACGGGTGGAGGTGCCACGGTTGAAGAGGCCGCCGAAGACGTCCCCGAGGCCGCCACCGAAGCCGCCCGCGCCACCGGCTCCGCCCCCGGGCTGGGCGCCGCCGAAGAGGTCGCCCAGATCGAAGTTGAAGTTGCCGGTGCCGCCCGCGCCCGGCCCCGGGCGGAAGCCGCCGTTGCCGAACAGGGCGCGCGCCTCGTCGTACTCCTTGCGGCGCTTGGGGTCGCCCAGGACGTCGTTCGCCTCGGAGATCTCCTTGAAGCGCTCCTCGGCCTTGGCGTCGCCCTTGTTGGCGTCCGGGTGGAACTCGCGGGCGAGCTTCCGGTACGCCTTCTTGATCTCCGCCTCGGTGGCGTCCTTGGGGACGCCGAGGACTTTGTAGTAGTCCTTCTCGACGAAGTCCTTGGTGCTCATCCTCGACGTCCCTCCTCTCCTGCCACCGCTGTCACGTCAGCCACGTCATCAACGTCAGCCCTCTTCCGGGCCACCGCTCTCCTCGTCCGGCGTCTCGTCCCCCTTGGGCTGGGCGCCCGGCTGGGGCTCGGCGACCGCGACCCGCGCCGGGCGGATCGTACGCTCGCCGATTCGATACCCCGGCTGCAGAATCTGCACGCACGTGGTTTCGGTGACGTCCGGCGCATACGAGTGCATCAGCGCCTCGTGCACCAGCGGGTCGAAGGGCTCGCCCTCCGCGCCGAACTGCTGAAGGCCCATCTTGGACGCGGTCGTCTCCAGCGACTCGGCGACGGACTTGAAGCCGCCGACGAGCTCACCGTGGTCACGAGCGCGGCCGATGTCGTCGAGCACGGGCAGCAGCTCGGTCAGGAGGTTCGCCACGGCGATCTCCTTGACCGTCACCCGGTCCCGCTCGACCCGGCGTCGATAGTTCTGGTACTCCGCCTGGAGCCGCTGGAGGTCTGCCGTCCGCTCGCCCAGCGCCGTACGGACCTGGTCCAGCTGGGCCTGGATGGCCACCTGCTCGAGGTCCCCTGCCTGGGCCTCCGGGCCCGCCTTGTCGGCGGACCCGGCGGCACCCTTGGCCGCATCGTCAGGGGTCTGTGCGGCCTCGGAGGGGACGTCGGGCTGCTCCTCGAAGCCCGGGGTCTCCTCCGTCACGCGGCACCACCCCGACCCTTGTCGCTCTTCTCGTCGTCCACGATCTCGGCGTCCACGACGTCGTCGTCGGCCTTGGCCTGGCCGTCACCGGCGGCCGCGCCCGCGGCACCGGGCGCGCCCGCGCCGTCCGCCTGGGCGTTGGCGTACAGCGCCTGGCCCAGCTTCTGGCTGACGGTCGCGACCTTCTCGGTGGCGGTGCGGATCTCGGCGGTGTCGTCGCCCTTGAGCTTCTCCTTCAGCTCGCCGAGCGCGGTCTCGACCTCGGTCTTGACGTCGCCGGGGACCTTGTCCTCGTTGTCCTTGAGGAACTTCTCGGTCTGGTAGACCAGCTGCTCGGCCTGGTTGCGGGTCTCGGCGGACTCGCGGCGCTTGTGGTCCTCCTCCGCGTACTGGTCGGCCTCGCGCATCATGCGGTCGATGTCGTCCTTCGGCAGCGCGGAGCCGCCGGTGACGGTCATCTTCTGCTCCTTGCCGGTGCCGAGGTCCTTGGCGCCGACGTGCATGATCCCGTTGGCGTCGATGTCGAAGGTGACCTCGATCTGCGGCACGCCGCGCGGGGCCGGCGGCAGGCCGGTCAGCTCGAACATGCCGAGCTTCTTGTTGTACGCCGCGATCTCGCGCTCGCCCTGGTAGACCTGGATCTGCACGGACGGCTGGTTGTCCTCGGCCGTGGTGAAGATCTCCGAGCGCTTGGTCGGAATGGTCGTGTTGCGCTCGATCAGCTTGGTCATGATGCCGCCCTTGGTCTCGATACCGAGGGACAGCGGGGTGACGTCCAGCAGCAGGACGTCCTTGACCTCACCCTTGAGGACACCGGCCTGGAGCGAGGCGCCGATGGCGACGACCTCGTCCGGGTTGACGCCCTTGTTGGCCTCCTTGCCGCCGGTCAGCTCCTTGACGAGCTCGGCGACGGCCGGCATCCGGGTCGAGCCGCCGACCAGGACCACGTGGTCGATCTCGGAGAGCGCGATGCCCGCGTCCTTGATCACGTTGCGGAAGGGGACCTTGCAGCGCTCGAGCAGGTCGCTGGTCAGCTGCTGGAACTGGGCGCGGGTGAGCTTCTCGTCCAGGTGCAGCGGGCCCTCGGCGGAGGCCGTGATGTAGGGCAGGTTGATCGTGGTCTCGGTGGAGCTGGAGAGCTCGATCTTCGCCTTCTCAGCGGCCTCACGGAGGCGCTGGAGGGCCATCTTGTCCTTGGACAGGTCGACGCCGTGGCCGTTGTTGAACTGCTTGACCAGGTAGTCGACGACGCGCTGGTCCCAGTCGTCACCACCGAGGTGGTTGTCACCGTTGGTGGCCTTGACCTCCACCACGCCGTCGCCGATCTCCAGCAGCGAGACGTCGAAGGTGCCGCCGCCGAGGTCGAAGACCAGGATGGTCTGGTCGTCCTTCTCCAGCCCGTAGGCGAGGGCGGCAGCAGTAGGCTCGTTGACGATACGCAGAACGTTGAGGCCCGCGATCTCACCGGCCTCCTTGGTGGCCTGGCGCTCGGCGTCGTTGAAGTACGCCGGGACGGTGATGACCGCGTCCGCGACCTTCTCGCCCAGGTAGGCCTCGGCGTCCCGCTTGAGCTTCTGCAGGATGAAGGCGCTCATCTGCTGCGGGTTGAAGTCCTTGTTGTCGATGTTGATCTTCCAGCCGGTGCCCATGTGGCGCTTGACCGACCGGATGGTCCGGTCCACGTTGGTCACCGCCTGGCGCTTGGCGACCTCACCGACCAGGACCTCGCCGTTCTTGGCGAAGGCGACGACGGACGGCGTGGTCCTGGCGCCCTCGGCGTTGGTGATGACGGTGGGCTCACCGCCTTCGAGCACACTGACGACGGAGTTCGTCGTACCCAGGTCGATGCCGACCGCACGAGCCATTTCGCAATCCTCCAGCTACACAGCATTGAGTGGAACAGGCTCAAGAGTGCCCGACCGGATCCCCCGTGTCAACAGACCTGAGTCAGGCCGACTCAACTTTTATATAGCTCTTATTTACAGGACACGGTCAAGGCGACGGGAGGGCGGGCGAGGTGGTACCACCGAGCGACACAGATCACCGGCCGGTCGGCTACATGAGCCACCGTCTCCCCGGGTAATCTCGGTCAAGACCAGATAAGTTACTGCTTAGTAATCCGCTTACTTCCACGTACTTCCACGTACTTCCACGTACTCCCGCGTACTTCCGCTCTCGCAGGTTCGAGGAGCCCCCATGCAACTCGCCGCGATCATCGTGTCGCTGGTCCTCACCGCGGTCGGCGTTGCCCTGCTCGGCCGCGCCATCGCGCAGTTCGTGCGCTTCTTCAAGCTCGGCACGCCGGTGCCGGCGGGCGCCCGGACCGACAACCCCTACCAGCGCAGCGTGACGCTGGCCCGGGAGTTCCTCGCGCACACCCGGATGAACAAGTGGGGCATCGTCGGCGTCGCCCACTGGTTCGTCGCGATCGGCTTCCTGACCCTGCCGCCGACCATCATCAACGCCTACGGCCAGCTCTTCCAGGCGGACTGGACGCTGCCGGTCCTCGGCGGCTTCCTCCCCTACGAGCTGTACATCGAGTTCATCGGCACCATGACCACGCTCGGCATCGCGACCCTGATCGTGATCCGGCTGCTGAACCTGCCCAGCCGGGCCGGCCGCAAGTCGCGGTTCGCCGGCTCCACGGCCTGGCAGGCGTACTTCGTCGAGTACGTCATCCTCATCATCGGCATCGCGATCATGGTGCTGCGCGGCACGGAGGGCGCGCTGCACCACGTCGACTCCTACGAGCCGGAGTACTTCGCCTCGTATCCGCTGGTGCTGCTCTTCAAAAGCCTCAGCATCGGCACGGTGCAGAACCTGACCTACCTGTTCGCGATGATCAAGCTCGGCACGACGATGGTCTGGATGATCACGGTCTCCGTGAACATCGACATGAGCATCGCCTGGCACCGCTTCCTCGCCTTCCCCAACATCTGGTTCAAGCGCGAGTCGAGCGGAGACGTGGCGCTCGGCGCGCTTCAGCCGATGACGTCGGGCGGCAAGCCGATCGACTTCGAGGACCCGGGCGACGACGACGTCTTCGGCGTCTCGCAGATCGAACACTTCTCCTGGAAGGGCCTGCTCGACTTCTCCACCTGCACCGAGTGCGGCCGCTGCCAGTCGCAGTGCCCCGCCTGGAACACCGGCAAGCCGCTCTCGCCGAAGCTGCTGATCATGTCGCTGCGCGACCACTCGCACGCCAAGGCGCCGTATCTGCTCGCAGGCGGCGGCACGACGATGGAGGGCGAGGAGAAGGCATCCGCCGAGGCGTTGAAGGACGTCCCGGCGACGGCCCTGGCCGAGGCCGAGCGGCCGCTGATCGGCACGCTGGAGGCGAACGGCGTCATCGACCCGGACGTGCTGTGGTCCTGCACCACCTGCGGCGCCTGCGTCGAGCAGTGCCCCGTCGACATCGAACACGTCGACCACATCGTGGACATGCGCCGCTACCAGGTCATGATCGAGTCCTCGTTCCCGTCGGAGGCGGGCACGATGCTCAAGAACCTGGAGAAGAAGGGCAACCCCTGGGGACTGGCCAAGAAGCAGCGGCTCGCCTGGACGAAGGAAGTCGAGTTCGAGGTTCCGGTCGTCGGCAAGGACATCGAGGACCTCACCGAGGTCGACTACCTCTACTGGGTCGGCTGCGCGGGCGCCCTGGAGGACCGCGCCAAGAAGACCACCAAGGCCTTCGCGGAACTGCTGCACATCGCGGGCGTCAAGTTCGCGATCATGGGCGGCGACGAGTCCTGCACCGGCGACTCCCCCCGCCGTCTGGGCAACGAGTTCCTCTTCCAGCAGCTCGGCCAGCAGAACGTCGAGATGCTGAACATGGCCTTCGGCGAGGACGCGGAGGAAGGCGTCGTCGTCGAGAAGTCCAAGAAGAAGATCGTCGCGACCTGCCCGCACTGCTTCAACACCATCGCGAACGAGTACCCGCAGCTCGGCGGCCACTACGAGGTCATCCACCACACCCAGCTGCTCCAGCACCTCGTCGACGAGGGCAAGCTGGTCCCGGTCACCCCGGTCGAGGGGCTCATCACCTACCACGACCCCTGCTACCTGGGCCGCCACAACAAGGTCTACACCCCGCCGCGCGAGATCATCGCCAAGGTGCCGGGGCTCAGGAACGAGGAGATGCACCGCCACAAGGAGCGCGGCTTCTGCTGTGGCGCCGGCGGCGCCCGCATGTGGATGGAAGAGCGCATCGGCAAGCGCATCAACGACGAGCGCGTGGACGAGGCGCTGTCCCTCAACCCGGACATCGTCTCCACCGCCTGCCCGTTCTGCCTCGTCATGCTGACCGACTCCGTCAACGGCAAGAAGAACGAGGGGAAGGCGAAGGAGTCGCTCCAGGTCGTGGACGTGGCGCAGCTGCTGCTCGACTCCGTCAAGACGCCCGCCGAGCCGGAGGGCGACGGCGAGACGGCACCCGAGCCCGAGCCGGAACCGGTGAAGTAGCGCCTACGTCCCCTTTGTCATCCCGACGGGCCTGATCCGGCCGACCGACCGGATCAGGCCCGTCTTCGCGTTCGGCGCGGGCCGGCGGGTAGAGGAACGAGCCCGCCGCAGGCGTCAAGATCCGCCGGACAGCGCCCGGACAGCGCCTAGTAGCGCCGCTTACCGCGCTGCGGCAGCGTCTGCTCGGTCCAGATGACCTTGCCCTCCGCCGTGTATCTCGTCCCCCACCGGTCGGCGAACCGCGAGACGAGGAACAGCCCGCGCCCGCCCTCGTCCTCCGTCGCCGCGTACCGCAGATGCGGCGAGGTGCTGCTGGTGTCGGACACCTCGCAGATCAGGCTGCGGTCGCAGAGCAGCCGCACCCGGATCGGCCCCGTCGCGTAGCGGATCGCGTTGGTGATCAGCTCGCTGAGGATCAGCTCGGTGGTGAACGCCACGTCGCCCAGGTCCCACTCGGCCAGCCGCGCCGCCACCGTGGCGCGTACCGCGGAGACCAGGGCCGGGTCGGACGGCACCTCCCAGTCCGCGATCCGCTCCGGCTCCAGCACCCGCGTGCAGGCGACGAGCAGCGCGATGTCGTCGCTGGGGGTGTCCGGCAGCATCTCGCCGAGCACCGCCGTACAGGTCTCCTCCGGCGTCCGCCCGGCGTGGGAGAGGGACGCGCGCAGCAGCTCCAGGCCCTCCTCGATGTCCCGGTCGCGCTTCTCGACCAGGCCGTCGGTGTACAGGACGAGGTGGCTGCCCTCGGGCAACTGAAGCTCCACCGTCTCGAAGGGCAGCCCGCCCAGGCCGAGCGGCGGCCCGGCCGGCACCTCGGGGAACTCCACCGAGCCGTCCGGGGACACCACCGCGGGCGGCGGATGTCCGGCCCGGGCCATGGTGCAGCGCCGGGACACCGGATCGTAGATCGCGTACAGACAGGTGGCACCGGTGATCACACCGCCGCCCGCCAGGCTCTCCGAGCGCTCGTCCTGGTCGATCCGGTCGATCAGATCGTCGAGGTGGGAGAGGATCTCGTCGGGCGGCAGGTCGAGGGTGGAGAAGTTGTGCACCGCGGTACGCAGCCGCCCCATCGTGGCCGCCGCGTGCAGCCCGTGCCCCACCACATCGCCCACCACCAGCGCCACCCGCGCCCCCGGCAGCGGAATCACATCGAACCAGTCACCGCCCACCCCCGACTCCGCCGGCAGATAGCGATACGCCACATCCAGCGCGCTCTGCTCGGGCAGCACCTGCGGCAGCAGGCTGCGCTGGAGCGTCACCGCCATGGTGTGCTCGCGGGTGTACCGCCGGGCGTTGTCGATGGACACCGCGGCCCGGGTGACCAGCTCCTCCGCGAGGGACACATCGTCCATCTCGAAGGGCTCGGGCTTCTCCGAGCGCATGAACGTGGCGATGCCCAGGATGACGCCCCGGGCCCGCAGCGGGACCGCGATCATGGAGTGGATGCCGCCCGCGACGATCCGCTGCGCCCGGTCCGGGTCGTGCTCCTGCCATCCGGAGAAGTCGCCGAGTACGGCCTCCACGGTCGTCTCACCGCTGGCGAACCCCCTGGCCTGCGGCGTGAACGGGCCGTAGCGGATCAGCCCGCCCAGCGGGTAGAGCCCTACGTCCTCGCGGATGCCGCTGAGGGCGGTGCGGCGCAGCGAGGTGCGCGCGGTGGCGCCGCTGCCCGTGGCCGCGCCGGTCGGCTCCTCGCCGCGCAGCACCGGGTCCACCAGATCCACCGCGACGTAGTCGGCGAACCGTTCCACCGCGTATTCGGTCAGCTCCTGGGCCGTACGCACCACGTCCAGCGTGGTGCCGACCCGCACCCCCGCGTCGTACAGCAGTCGCAGCCGCTTGCGCGCCACGTCGACCTTGCCGGACAGGGTGCGCAGCTCGGTGGTGTCGCGGAGCGTGGCGACGCTGCCGGGCGGCCCGCCGTTGCGGTCGGTCGGCCGGTGGCTGACCGTCAGCAGCCGCTCCCCCGCCTTGTGCACCTCGTCGGTGGCGGGGCGGCCCGACACCAGCAGCTCGGCGGTGCTCGGGTCGAAGCCGAGCTCGGTGACCGGGTGGCCCTCGGCGTCCGGGGGCAGGTCGAACAGCCGGCGCGCCTCGTCGTTGGCCAGCAGCAGCCGGCCGTCCCCGTCGACGATCAGCACACCCTCCCGTACGGAGTGCAGCACCGCGTCGTGGTGCTCGTACATGCGCGTCATCTCGCCCGGGTCCAGGCCGCGCGTCTGCCGCCGCAGCCGCCTGCTGACCAGCGCCGTGCCGCCCGTGGCCAGGATGAGCGCGGCGGCGACGCCGCCGAGGAGGATCGGCAGCTGCTTGTCGACCGCGCCGCTCACCTTCTCCACGGTGATCCCGGCGGCGACCAGGCCGACGATCTTGCCCCGGCTGTCGGTGACGGGCACCACGGCCCGTACGGAGGGGCCGAGGACGCCCGTGGACGTCTCGGTGACCGTGCCGCCCTCGGCGGCGGCGCGGTAGCTCCCGAGGAAGTGCAGGCCGATCTGCTCCCTCTCGGGGTGCGTGTAGCGGATGCCGTCCGTGGTCAGGACGACGATGAAGTCGACGCCGGCCCGGTGGCGGGCGCGCTCGGTGAGCGGCTGGAGGATCGCGGTCGGGTCGGGGGAGCGCAGCGCCTCGACCATGCCCGGGGCGTTCGCGAAGGACTCGGCGACGGCGAGCGAGCGGCGGCGGGCCTCCTGGTCGGTGTCGTGCCGGGACTGGAGTACGAGGGCCGCCCCGGCGGCGACGGCGAGCAGCAGCACGACCGCCACCTGGAGGAAGAACACCTGGCTGGCGACCGTACGGGTGAGGCGCAGCACGGCGCGCCGTACGGATCGGGCGGACCGGGCGGGCTGGCTGGGCCGGGCGGGCCGGTTGGGCCGGGCGGGCCGGTTGGGCCGGACCGGCCCGGTGGGCCGGGCGGTGGGCGCGGTCCGGGCGGCGCGGCCTTGGGACTCACAGCCGGTCTCGTGGCTTTCGCGGGTGCGGCCCGTGGGCGCTGAGGGTGACTCAGGGCCGCCGGGCGGCGGTAACGGCTGCGGCTCCGCCGACCGTTGCCGGTCGCTCAGCGAGCGGGCCGACGGAACCCGGGACAGGCCGAACGATCTGGCCGTGCTTCCGCGTCTGCCGCCGTCGCCGCTTCCGCCGCCGTCGCCGCTTCCGCCGCTTCCGCCGCCGTCGTTGCTTCCGCCGCTCTCGTCCTCCGGCGGGCGAGCGGCATCCGCCGCGGCCGGCCGACCACTTGCATCGGACATCTGACTACGCTCCACCCACCCCCTCCCCCCATGAACGTTTCTTCGAATCAACAACCACCCGCATGCCGTGCAGTACGACCATGGCCGCCCCCGCCTCAACCGCTCCGAACATGACTTGATCCTGACCGCGAAATGGCGCTTCTCACAACAAGGTTGCGGATCTCTACAGGATCATGCCCCAAACCTCTGCACAGGAATGTCCTGAACAGCCCTTCCGCACCATAAGTCATCTCTACAGCCAAGCAGATGTTCCGAAACTGAAATGCCCTGGAAGGTGCTGATACATGAATACCGCGCCTTTGAGCCAAAGGGCGCCCGGACCCCACTCTCCCCGACCCGACACAACGACAACTGACCCTCACCCCCCGTCCGTTCACCTTCACAACACCCCCGCACCATGAACGCGCAACCCTCCGCACGCCCCGCGAGTCACACCGGCCGGGAGCTCCCTGCTCCACCCCACCGTCCCGCCCCACCCTTGGAGCTCTTGTGCCGACCTCGCGTCTACGGAACCTCGCCATCGCCGTCGCGACCGTCGCGGCCGTCGCCGCCGTCTCGCCCACCGCGAGCGCGAGCGCGCCCGGCGCACGCGCCGCCGCGGCCTCCGCGCAGCACGACTTCAACGGCGACGGCTACGACGACCTCGTCACCGCCACCCCCAAGGCCCCCGTCAACGGCCGGGCCGGCGCCGGCAGCGTCGTGGTGCTCTACGGCTCGGCGAACGGCGTCGCCCCGTCCCGCTCCACCACCCTCACCCAGGCCACGGCCGGCGTCCCCGGCACCCCCGAGGCGGGCGACGCCTTCGGCTCCGACGTGGCGAGCGGCGACCTGGACGGCGACGGCTACGACGACCTCGTGGTCGCCTCCAGCGGCGAGAAGACCACCGCCGGCACCACCACCCGGACCGGCTCGGTCACCGTCATCTGGGGCGGCCCGAACGGCCTGAAGAACGGCGGCACCGCGGTCCCCGCGGACCGGGCAGGCGTTCCGGTCGGCGACCCGTTCGGCATCGACGTCGCCGTGGCCGACATCGACGGCGACCAGGGCCAGAACCTCATCGTGCTCACCGGCAGCAGCCTCGTCCCGTACGCGGACGGCTTCACCCGTACCGCGCCCTCCGCCGCCATGCCCGTCACCGACTCCATCCGGGAGAACCCCCACGCCCTGGCCACGGGCGACTTCACCGGATCGGGCAGCAGCGACATCGTCGTCTACGGCTCGCAGGACACGGACGAGACCAGCGGCGCCTGGACCGCCGTCTACAGCGGCGGCCCCGCCGGGGTCGAGTTCCAGCGCGAACTGACCGACGGCGCCTCGGCCGTGCCCGAGTCGGCCGCGGTCGGCGACTTCGACAAGGACGGCCGCGCGGACCTGGTCACCGGCTCGGGCACCAACTGCTGCCCCGACTCGGTGAACGACCCGTCCGAGTCCGCCGGCCAGATCACCGTCTACTACGGCGCCCAGAACGGCCTCGGCAGCGGCCGCCGCCCCGTGCTCATCCACCAGGGCACGGCGGGCGTGCCCGGGGTGAACGAGTACGTGGACCACTTCGGCGCCTCCCTCGCGGCCGGCGATGTGACCGGCGACGGCTACGCGGACCTCGCGGTCGGCCTGCCCGGCGAGGAGGTCGACGGGGTGGCCGGGGTCGGGTCCGTGGTGCTGCTCAAGGGCGGCGCGAGCGGGTTGACGGGCACCGGCGCCCAGGCCGTGCACCAGGACACCGCGGGCGTCCCGGGCGTCGGCGAGAAGGACGACCACTTCGGCTCGGCCCTCGGCGCCGCCGACATCAACGGCGACGGCAGGGCGGACCTCGCCATCAGCGCGAGGGGCGAGGACGTCACCCCCGGGGCGACGGCGGACGGCGCGGTGTGGTCGCTGCGCGGGGCGCGGGGCGGGATCACGACGACGGGGGCGACGTCCTTCAGCGCGCCGAAGTTCGGCTTCACGTACACGAACAACGAGTTCGGGTCGGTGCTGGGCGGCTGACCGGGGGCGCGCCGGGCCCGTGGGACGGGCCCGGCGCCCACACCCCCCCATAGCCCCCCGAAACCCGCCCCGGGAGCCCCCACATGCACAGCCGTCACATGCCCTCGCCCCTCCCCCGCCGCCGCTCCGCGACGCTGGCCTGTGCCGCGGCGCTGGCGCTGCTCACCGCGTGCGGTGCGGGCGGCGACGGCGGGGGCGACCCGAAAGACGGGCAGCCCTCGGCACCCGACGCCGCCCGCACCGGCGCCCGCACCGGCGCCCCGGTCATCACCCCCACCGCGACCGCGCCCGTCCCCCGGGGCAAGGGCAGCGAACTGCCCGACGACCTCAACGGCGACGGCTATCCGGAGCTCGCGCTCCCGCTCTTCGCGAACGAGGAGGACACCGGTCCCACCCTCCTCGCCTTCGTCCACGGCTCGTCGGGCGGCCTCAACCCCGCCACCCGCACCGTGCTCACCCCCGCGGACCTCGGCCTGCCCGCCCGCGACGCGGACACGCCCCCCGTGCCCGCGACCGACGTCGCCACGGCCGACCTCGACGGCGACGGCTACGCCGATCTGGTCACCCCGGTGAACGAGCGGCTCGGCGAGGCCGATTCCGACCGCCTCCACACCACCGTACGGACCGTCCCGTACATCGCCTGGGGCGGCGCCGACGGCCCGCGGCGCGGCGCCAAGGCCACCCGCGCCACGCTGACCGGCCCCGACGACAGCGTGGACGCGCGGCGGCCGGCGGTGGGCGACTTCGACGGGGACGGCCACCACGACCTGGCGCTGGTGCGCGCGGACCGCGGGTCCTTCGTCCTGCTGTACGGGCCGTTCGGCCGGGACGGCAAGGCCGCCAGGACGGTGCCGTACCAGACCCCGCTCGGCAGCGGCGACAGCGGCGGCGACATCAGCGGGCTGATCGCGGACACCGTCGACGGCGGCCGGCCCACCGACCTGGTCGTGCACGCCATGAACGACGACGACCAGTCCGCCTCCGTCCTGCTGGCCGCGGGCCCGGGCGGCCTCGCCCGCACCGGCCACAAGCTGCGCGAGGGCAACGCGATCGCCTTCGGCGACTTCGACGGGGACGGTCTGCGGGATGTGGCGGTCGGCGACAGCGGCACCCGCAACAACGAGCCGGGCTACGAGACGGAGGCGCCGGACGTGGACCACACGCTGACCGTCTACACGAAGAAGACCCTCAAGGACATGCCCGTCAAGAACATCCCCATCAAGATCGCGAACATGGCGGGCGGCCTGGCCGCCGCGGACACCGACGGCGACGGCACCGACGAGCTGGCCGTCGCGCTCGAAGCGGGCGGCGCCGAGATCGTCACCGTCCGGCCGGACTCCCCGGGCGACATCGCGCGCCGCCACACCCTGACCCGTACCGCCCCCGCCCGCGTGGACGGCGAGAAGATCCGCAAGGACCGGCGCGCCGCCCGGCTCCATGGCGCCGGGGACTACGACCACGACGGCAAGGACGAGGTCGTCCTGGCCTGGGGCCGCGACGCCGTGTTCGCCCTGTACGGTGACCGGCCGGAGTGGTGGTGGATCACCGACGGCACCGCCGACAAGACCGCGTTCAGCGCCAAGCCCTTCGCGACGGACACCCACTGAGGGGCTATCCCCCACCCCCCGCGGGGGGATAACCCCCCGGGGTCCCCCTAAGGGATGTCACAGCTCGGCCGCAATGCCGGACCCGATATGAGAGGTCCAGCACCCCAGTCCCGACGACCGGGTACGTTCGATTCGTGGCTGGATTCAGGATCGGACGCGGACGGGACTCCCGGTCCGCGCAACAAGGGCAGCAGCAACCACCGCAGCAGCAGCCGTACGGCCGGCAGCCGCCGCCGCACGGCGGGCAGCCGCCGCAGTGGCAGCAGCCCGCCTCACACGGCGAGCCGGAGTACTTCGGCGGCCAGGACCCGTACTACGACCCGCATCAGGGCCAGGGCGGCGGCGGCTCGTACAGCAACAACAATCCGGGCCATACCCAGCAGTTCAGCGTCGGCGAGGCGCCCGACGCCTACGACCCGTACGGCCAGGACCCCGGCTACGGCCCCGGACCGGGCCCCGGACCCGGCCCCGGCTCGTACGACGACGGCTACGGCAACACCTACCGCGCCGGCGCCTCCACCGCCCCGCCCGCCGGCCCGCGCCTGCCCTGGAAGCAGCTGCTGAGCGGCATCGTGCTGCGCCCCTCGGCCACTTTCTGGCAGATGCGCGACTACGCGATGTGGGGCCCCGCCCTGATCGTGACGTTCGTCTACGGCCTGCTCGTGGTCTTCGGCTTCGACCAGGCCCGCGAGGACGTGCTGAACGCCTCGATGGGCAACAGCATCCCGTGGATCCTCGTCACCGGCGTCGCGGTCGTGATCAGCGGCCTGATCCTGGGCGCGGTCACCCACACCCTGGCCCGCCAGCTCGGCGGCGACGGCTCGTACGCCCCGACCATCGGCCTGTCGATGCTGATCATGTCCATCACGGACGCGCCGCGCCTGCTGTTCGCCCTGTTCCTGGGCGGGGACAGCCCGACGGTGCAGGTGCTCGGGTGGGCGACCTGGCTCGCGGCGGGCGCGCTGTTCACCTCGATGGTGAGCAAGTCGCACGACCTGCCCTGGCCGAAGGCGCTGGGCGCGTCGGCGATCCAACTGATCGCGCTGCTGTCGCTGCTGAAGCTGGGCACGCTGTAAAACGCCGAGAGGGGCCCACCAGGGCCCCTCACCTTCCGCCTCGCGGCGGGTCCGCCTCCCGGCAGGTCAGGCGTCAAGCACCTGCCCACCGCGCCGCACGACGGGCGGCTGAACGCTCCAAGGAAAGTTGATCCAGTCCTCGGTGCGCTTCCACACGTACTCACACTTGACGAGGCTCTGCGACTTCTCGTAGATCACCGCGCTGCGCACCTCGGCGACCGTGTCGGCGCAGAAATCGCGGACGAGCTTCAGCGTCTTGCCGGTGTCCGCGACATCGTCCGCGATCAGCACCTTCTTGTCGGAGAAGTCGATCGCGTTGGGCACGGGCGCCAGCATCACCGGCATGTCGAGGGTGGTCCCCACGCCGGTATAGAACTCCACATTCACCAGGTGGATGTTCTTACAGTCCAGCGCATACGCCAGCCCACCCGCGACGAACACCCCGCCCCGCGCTATGGACAGCACGATGTCCGGCTCGTACCCGTCGTCCGCGATCGTCTGCGCCAGCTCCCGCACCGCGGTGCCGAAGCGCTCGTACGTCAGGTTCTCCCGCGTGTCACTCACCCCGGCTCACACCTTCGTCCGGTGGAAGTTCTGGTACGACCGCGACGGCGTCGGCCCGCGCTGCCCCTGGTAGCGGGAGCCGTAACGCGCCGATCCGTACGGATGCTCGGCCGGCGAGGTCAGCCGGAACATACACAGCTGCCCGATCTTCATTCCCGGCCACAGCTTGATCGGCAACGTCGCCACGTTCGACAGTTCCAGGGTCACATGCCCCGAGAACCCGGGGTCGATGAAACCGGCCGTCGAGTGCGTCAGCAGCCCCAGCCGCCCCAGGCTCGACTTCCCCTCCAGCCGCGAGGCGATGTCGTCCGGCAGCGAGATCACCTCGTACGTCGAGGCGAGCACGAACTCCCCGGGGTGCAGGATGAACGCGTCGTCCTCCTCCGGCTCCACCAGCCGCGTCAGATCCGGCTGCTCCACCGCCGGGTCGATATGCGGATAACGGTGGTTCTCGAACACCCGAAAGAAGCGGTCCAGCCGCACATCGATGCTCGACGGCTGCACCATCACCGGATCGAACGGATCAATCCGTACCCGTCCGGCGTCGATCTCGGTCCGGATGTCCTTGTCTGAGAGAAGCACGCAACGAGGATACGCAAACGAACCCCGTGCTCCGGGCCCGGCCCAATCGGACCGGGCCCCCGCCGCGACACTCAGGACGCGGTCACAGCCCTACCGCTTCCCACCGGCACCCACCGGCACCGCCTGCCGCAACCGCGCACAACGCGGACAGCGCAGCAACCGACCGGGACCGATCCGGTCGACGGTGAGGTGCTGCATCGGGAACGAAGCGGTGCTGAACACGTGCCCTTCGGCACAACGGACGACGGTGCGCTCCATTGAGTCCCTTCCCCATGAACGTGGACGACAAAAGCCACATTAGGGGATCAACCACCCACCACTCCACGCGGCACTCCGCCCCACCGTACGCCCCAACTCCCCCACCCCCCTAGCCGCTTCCCCACCCCCACCCCACACCCACGCCCACCGGGCAAACCCCTCCCGAACAACGCGAAAACCCCACGGCGAATGCGCCGGGGGTCAGGCATGGGGTACAGTGTGCGACGATGCGACACGGACGGACAGTGTCTCTCGCGGGTGTAGTTTAATGGTAGAACATGAGCTTCCCAAGCTCAGAGCGCGGGTTCGATTCCCGTCACCCGCTCCATAACGAAGGCCCAGGTCAGCGACCCGGGCCTTGTTTCTTGTCTAGACCTCTCGGGGGTCGCCATGCCCTCCGCGTGCCCTAACCGAGGCGCACACCGCCACCGAAGGCCACCCCACAGCCCCACCCGGGGAGACGCGTACACACCAATCTCGCAGAGTGAGATGCATTTTCTGTGACCTGCGTCACCACCTCCCGCATGGGCGTGCTGTTTCGAACACAAAGCGCCAGTCGCTACGCGTTCTGCCGTCAGGTGACCAAACGTCGCAGCCCCTTACCCACAGAAACGCCATCAACGATCTCCCGGACAGGGCTAGCGTGGCGGTCCATGACCACTGCTGCACCGGCCGGAGCCGCCCTCCTGCCATCCCTCCACCGTCTGCAACTGCGCTTCGAATCCAGCGCCTCGCTGGTCGCGATGGATGCTGACGACGACCCGGCGACGCTGGAGTGGGGCTGCCGCGCCGTGCTGCCCCTGTGGGACGCCGACGACGAAGAGGAAGCGGCCGCCAACCAACGCCTTCTGGCTCGGGACGTGTCTTTGTCTCGCACCGCTCACGACGACAGTACAGAGTTGACCATCTTCTCCATGTCTGGCCTCACGTTGGACCTCTGGCGCATCGGCCGCATCTACGACTCGCTGGACTCACGCGACTCCGACTACGAGCATTTCGCCCGGCTCTTCGACTCGTCAGGGGATTTGGGTCTCCACCCAGATCTGGACGACTGCTTGGTCACAGGCACACAGGTCGTCATCATCGACCGAGCCCGGATCGCGCCGGCGTGGCGCGGTTTCGGTGGAGTCGGACGCCTACTGATCGCTCGTATGCTCCGCTGGACATCAGTACACGCCGCCCTCGTGGCAACCCACCCCTTCCCCATCGATATCCCCGTTGACGAACGCGACGACGAGGCTCGGGTGCTTCGGGAGAAGGCCGTAGTTCAGCGCATGTGGGAATCATTGGGCTTCGAACCGTTTCGCGAGGACCTGTGGGTCATGAAGCCACACCTACGAGACCATGAAGATGCAGTGCAACGGTTGGAGGCCGCACTCGCACCGCACCTCAGCCCCTTCGGACCCTGAGGGCAACCGGTGGCGGACCGCAGCCGAAAGGGCCTGACCGCTCCGGGGCTGAATAGCGCGCCATAGGGCTTGCCTGGGATCGAAGCACGCAGTCCTAGGCAGGCACCAGGTCGCTCAGCACCTTGCTGAGCGCTGCGTCGGCAACAGGCGCTGCTGCCGTGACCTGGCGCAAGTCGTCGGCTTTCAGGTACCGGTAGCTCTGGGGTGGATGGAATGCGCCAGCAGCCCGCAGGGCGGCGAGCGGGACTGGCTCGTCGAAGGTCACCGGTTCCTTCAACGTGATACCCGACGCCTGTGTGGCTCCGCTCATGTACTGGTCGTACTCACGGCGGCTAATGCCGGTCTGCGCTCGCGCGGCGGACCATACCTGCTGTGGGGTCCCGACCTGGACCGCGGCGATGCGCGCCATGCCCACCAGTGCCATGGTCGGCGCCGTGGCGTAGAGCAGGACCGGGGTGCCCGGCGGCGCGGCGACGCGCTGCCGCCGGACCTCCACGGTCTTGCTGCCTGCCAGGATCGCCGTGGCGAAGCGGGGGTGGACCGACAGCAGCATCGCGCGTTCCAGATCATTCACGTCCTTCGGTGCCCCTCTTGGTAGACCGCCTGGAACAGCTCGTTGCTGATCTTCGACAGCGACATCAGCGAATACGTTAGTCCCAGGCGCTTGGCCAGCGAGTCCAGACGCTTCAAGCTCACCGACCTCGGAAATATCTCGGTGTCCGAGAACCTCAACGCCATCGCGTGGCCGGACGTAGCGACGGCCTGGACTTGCTCCAGACCATATACACCCAAGTGTTCGAATCCCGAGAAGAGGGCTTCAGGTGTGTCGATCACCACCTCATCGAGCCGCGAGCTGCCGATCACCATCTGGCCTTCTTGGCCAGCGGCACCCTTGCTGACGTACCAGAGCAGGCGCCCAGGAGCACGCTCGCCGCGGCGGCCAGAGGACCGGTAGTAGACATGCTCCCTGCTGATGCCGAGCACCTCGCTGCGCGGCAAAAGCATGGCGGGAACGTTGAATAGTTCGGTCGACCAGCGAGGTTCGATCGGTACGAGGAAAGACGGCATCTCCGAGTCGATCACCTTGGCCGGCCACCAGGCACGCTCGACGCTACTGGCCACCTCCGCCGGTAGCCCCGGACGCAGCTCCACTTGCTGGCGACCGAGTTCCCGGGAGGAACTGCTAGCAGCCGCTTGCACTTCCCTGGCGCTTCCGCATACCTCCACCAACAACGCGGCCAGCCCCGCCTCGTGCGGGAAGAACCCGTCGTCACTCGCGGCCGCCTTCGCAACCGGTGAGAGAAGGGCATCCGTGATGTGCACCGTCTCCGCACCACAGTCGCGCCCGAGCCCCTTCAGTCGGAACAGCAACTGGCGGGCGAGCGTCTCTTCCAGCCGATGGGCTGCCGTTCGCAGCACCGGAACCTTCAGCACGCGGCCGTCCAAACCCCACACATATAGCGCGACCGGGTGCCCTTCCCCATCACGGAGCAGTTCCCGGCGCCAGACGACCGAGCCGTGGGCGAAGGATCGCAGCCGCTCGGCGAACGCCGAACCGCTGTCGCTGCCGGACTGGGCGAAGAACGCGACGAGCTCATCCTCCGCACCGACAGTCACCTCACCGGAGCGGAAATCCGTGCCCATCAGGTCGGCGGGCCGGTACACCTGGGCCTGCCTTAGCTCGTCGACGTGCAGCGTCACGACCGCTGGTGAGACCACATGAACGCGTGCGATCTCCCAGGCCACATCGGCCAACTGGAGCAACAACTGATCGCGAGTGGCAAGGACCTGAAGGCCGGCACAGGACGTCTCGGCTACGTACCGCAGGCGTCGCTGCAACGAATCATCGGCCAACATGCCTAGCTGGCTCTGCTGCGCTGCCTGCAGAAGTTCACCGCATCGCTCGCTCACGGCCTCGATGTCAGGAGTGAGCTCGCGCAGCCGGTTCAGAGCCGCTCGCTGGTGCTTACGTTCGGCGGTGTCACCGACGTCCCGCAGGTCGTGAAACAGCTGTGGCGTGTAAGCCAGTTCGACGAGATCCGACAGCCAGGAGGCGTCCAACGCCAGCGATTCCTTCGCCCCGTCAGGAGGAGTATGCCCGCGGAGATCCGCGAACACTCCATGGTCCACGGCCACTACCAGCAGCGCGTCGCTCTCGGCATCGGTGAACAGATCTGGGTGGCCCAGACCCAGCCACCACCCGTCCAAAGTCTCACCATCACGGCCCCGGCCAAGGGCCTCTCCGCGGGGGACGAAGCCGAGGCTCCGCCACATTCCGCTCAGCTCGTAGTCACGACGGCACTTCGCCTTGATCCCGACCCGCTGCGGATTCCGATCCTTGATCGCTTGCACCAACAGCCGTGCGACGTCTTTGCCTCGATGTTCCTCCGCCACACACAAGTGGGCCAGCCGCACGTGTGGACTTCGCTTCGGCAGGCCGAACAGCGCATACCCGATCACGATGTCGCCCTGGACGGCAACAAGCAGCCCACGCTCCGCCGCCATCTTCCGGTACGCCGACGGCGTCATCAGCCCCAGCCTGTTGGTGTACCGGTCCCCCAACGCCACAGCCGCGTCGATCAACTCACCCTGCGAGTCCGACACGGACAGCACCTTGATCGCCATACATCCCCCTCCCGGAAAGGCCGCCGACAACCAGCCTCAACTCGGGCAAGTACACAGGGAAAGACGAATCGGGCCAAGAGCGCCACGGCGCGGAAGGTCACCCGTGGGCGCCAGTCCACTACTGATCACGCACCGATGGGCCCCCTGGGCTGCCGCGTTTGCGGCTACTGTTCCCCTGCGGGGCACCTGGCCCAGTCGCACGACGTCTTCGCGTATCTCTGCCACCTCTCGCTGAGGGGGCTGGGGCACATCCGCGCGCCCCAGCCCCTTCACCATCAGGCTTCCCGCGCCTGCGGTGGCCGGGAGAGGGCCTTGTCACGCACTGCCCGCACCATCGTGTCGATGCCCCCCGCGACCTCCCGCTGCCGCTCGTCGTCGGAGTGCTGGTAGATCAGCGCTGCCTTCTCCGAGGACTGCCCTGCCCGGACCATCGTGTCCTTGAGTGTCGCGCCCGAGCGGGTTGCCAGGCTGTGGCCGGTGTGGCGGAGGTCGTAGAAGCGGAAGTCTTCCGGCAGGCCGACCTTGGCTCGGGCGTTGCGCCACTTGCGGCCGAAGGTGGAGCGCCGGAACGGGGCGCCCTTCTCGCCGACGAACAGGAGGCCGTTGTGCTCCTTCTCGGCGAACCAGTCGAGGTGCCGCTTCACCTCGATGTGGAGGAAGCCTGGTAGGTAGACGGTGCGCACGCCGGCATCCGATTTCGTGTCGCCCTCGACCCGGCGGCCAGTAGTCAGCTCGGGGGCCGCTTCCCGCACCCTCACAGCGAGCGGGTCGAGGATGACATCGGGTCGGCGGAGGGCGGCCATCTCCTCCGGGCGCATGGGTCCGTAGGCGCAGAAGTACACCATCAGCCGCCACCGCAATCCCATGGCTTCGGCGAGCGCGTCGACCTGCTCAATGGTGGCCGTCGGCCGTTCCTTGGCCTTTTCACTGCCAGCGCCCTTGATCCGGCAGGGATTGCGGCGGATCAGCTCGTCGTCAGTCGCGGTCTCCATGATGGCCTTGAGCAGCCGGTAGGACTTGGCGACCGTCGTCGCCCCCGTGGCCTTGAGCCGCTCGGCACGCCAGGTCCGCACCCCGGGCGGGGTGATCTCGTCCAGGTCCATGGCGCCGAAGGCGGGCAGGATGTGCAGCCGCAGCAGCCTGCGGTACAGCTCATCCGTGGTGGCCGAAAGGCCGCGTTCCTCGACCCACTTCAGGGCGTACACCTCGAAGTTCACGGCGCCCGCATCCGGATCGACCCAGTGCTTGCGCTCGATGTCGGCTTGGGTCAGCGTGAGCCAGGTCTGCGCGTCCGTCTTGGTGTCGAAGGTCTCCGGGGCCTTCTGCCGGCTGCCGTCCGGTGCCCAGTAGCGAGCCTGCCATCGGCCCGAGGGCAGCTGGCGCACCGTGCCGAATTCGCGCCGCCGCTGCGGCTTGCGGCCCGCCATCAGGCCGTCTTCCCGTAGCGAACACGTGCCTCGCGGAGGGTCAGCACCGTCCGCTCCTCGATGTACGCGGCCACGGCGCTCTCGGGGATACGGACCGGCTTGCCGAGCTTGACGTAGCGGATACGGCGCTCGGCAATGAGCCGTCGGACGAAGCGCACGCCGGTGCCGAGCCGCTCGGCGGCCTCTTCCACAGTGAGCAGACGGTCAGCCATGCGTGATCACCTCCTTCGCGGCGGACGTGATCCGTGTGGAGGCGTGGGGTATTACGGGCTGGCGCAAGGGGTGGGTCCTCTTCTGGCAGGCATGGGTGCGGCAACACCGGCCTGCCGGTCGATCGTGAGGGATGACGGTGCGTGCTTCCCGCCCTGAGGGTTTGCGGGTCCAGGAGGAGTGCGGATTAGTGGGTTATGCCTCGTCAGCGGAGTCGTGTCCGGCGTCGGAGTGTTCGCCGGGCGGAGGTCCGTCGGCTTCCGCCAGGTGGCTGGTGCTGGCCTCGGCGATGGCGTTGGAGACCATCACGTCGGCTTCTTCGCGGATGTCGGGGTGCTCATCGAGATAAGCGCTTAGGGCGTCCGTTGCCTGCGCATAGGCGGCGTTGGCCCGCTGGCTCTCGCGGAACGCGTCGACAACGCCGTCAATCAGCTCCATGGCACGTGCCTTCGCCGCGAGCTGCGGCGGGCCGATGAGGTTACGCAGGGAGAGGCCGAAGACCTCGGCGAATCCGATCGCCTCATCCAAGTTGATCCGCCGCTTGCGGTTCTCGATGCGCCACACCGCCGATGGGTTCATCTCGAAGCCGGCCTCATTGAGGCGGTCGGACACAGCGTTGGTGCTCCAGCCACGCGCCTCGCGTTCCAGCTTGATCCGTACCGCGACGTTCTCCTCGCCGCTGAGCAGAACGCCCTGCGAGGAGTCTTCATCCTCCATGGCGACTCCTTCCATGTGAAGCGGGTCCCTGCCATTTGCAGGAGCACGTAAACCCTAGCATGTTTCTGCGATAGGCAAGATGCTTCTGCGAACCGCAATCAGGTGGCATAGTGTGGGCACCGCACCGGAAGAGACCGCCACGAATCACGCCCCAGCAAGCAGAAACCCCCCGGCGAGACCGGGGGGCTCAAGCGCAAACCTCTCAACCGCCATCCCTAGCGATCAACCTGCGAGGCCGGGATTGCCGTCCCATATGGCCCGCAAGCAGAGGAGCTCGATGTCCAGTATGGACGACGCCCGCCCCAGCACGCCATCTCTTGCGAAGACGAGCGGCCACCAGCCGCCCGTAGGCAGCCACTCCCCCCACGAGCTCGACGTATCCGGCAGCGATGGTGCAAGCAGCGCTGCCGGGAACCGGCCCGCCGGAGGCAACGACGATCGCCCGCACCTCCAACCGGACCATCGCCCCCGGGTTGGCGAGGGAGCCGAGAACCTCTTGGCGGAGCCGAGCGACCTGCCGGACCTTGCGCCGACGCCCTCGTCCAAGGGCGAAGAAGCGCTGTCCGACCTTCGGCGGCAGATCAAGCGATTCGTCGTGCTGCCCAGCGAGGAGGCGCTCACGGCGGTGACGCTGTGGATCGCTGCCACGCACTTGCAGACCGCGTGGCAGCACGCCCCACGCCTGGCCGTGGTCGGACCGGCCAAGCGATGCGGCAAATCGCGGCTTCTTGACGTGGTGACCGAGACCGTGCACGCCCCGCTGATCACGGTCAACGCCAGCCCGGCCGCGATCTTCCGGTCCATCACCGAGAAGAACCCGCCCACCCTCCTGGTGGACGAGGCCGACACCCTCTTCGGCACCCTCAAGGCTGCCGAGCGCAACGAGGACCTGCGCGGCCTGCTCAACGCCGGGCACCAGCGCAACCGCCCCACCCTGCGCGTCACCGGGCCCGATCACACGCCGGTCGCCTTCCCCACCTTCGCCATGGCCGCGCTCGCCGGCATCGGCGACCTGCCCGACACGATCATGGATCGCTCCGTGGTCATCCGGATGCGCCGCAGGGCACCGGGCGAGAGCGTGGCGGCCTTCCGCACCAGCCGGGACACCCCCGCCCTGCACACGCTCCGCGACCGCCTCACCGCTTGGCTGCACCCGCTTTACGCGCAGGCTATGGAAATGGAGCCGGTCATGCCGGTCGAGGACCGCGCGGCCGACACCTGGGAACCTCTGGTCATCGTCGCCGACCTCGCCGGAGGCCAGTGGCCGACCACCGCACGCGCCGCCTGCCGGACGATGACCGCCCACGAGGCCGGGCAGGACGAGGACGCAGGACTGCGGACCCGCATCCTGGCCGACATCCGCCGGGCCTTCGCCGCCGAAGGCGATCCCGGGGCGCTGCGTACGAGCCGCCTCATCGATCAGCTCAACGCGAACACGGAGGCGCCCTGGGCCGAGCACAGCCCGCAGGGGCTGACCCCACGCGGCCTCCAACTGCTGCTGAAGGACTACGGCATCAGCTCGGCCAACCACCGCTTCCCCGGCGGCACCCAGGCCAAGGGCTTCGCCCGCGCCCAGTTCCTCGATGCCTGGGCCCGCTACTGCCCCACACCAGCCGCCGAATCCGCCGACGGCACCGGAGCCTGACCCACCTCGACCCGTCCCACTCGTCCCCGCGCAGGTCAGCGCGGGGACGAGTGGAAACCCCGCAACGAGTCGACTCGACATCGCCGCCCCAGCCGTACCCGCCTTGGCCTGACAAATGCGACGGGTGGGACGAGTCACTGCACCTACCAGCGGCCACTCCATCATCCCTACGTCTGTGGCCGCCGCCCATCTCTTGCCTGGAGTGCCACCGTTTGTCCTCCCGCACCGCCATCGCCCCGACCGCCACATCCGGGACCGCCGCGATCCGTGTCGGCATCTCCATGCTCGGCGCCATCGGCTTCGCCCTCTCCTATGACGCGCTCCGTCAGATGGCCGTCGCCATCCACATCCGCGGGCTGCTGACCTACGCCTTCCCACTGGTGATCGACGGGTTCATCGCCATCGGTGTCGGCGCCCTGCTCATCCTGCGCACCGCGCCACTTCGCTCCCGCCTGTACGTGTGGGCACTCGTCGGGCTGGCCACCGCCACCAGCATCTGGGCCAACGCTCTCCACGCCGTCCGCCTCAACCAGCAGACCCGTCACGACGGACTGCACCTTGACGACCTCACCGTCGGCGCGCTTTCCGCCATCGCCCCACTCGCCCTTGCCGGAGCGGTCCACCTCTACCTCGTCATCCGCCGCCACCCCACAACCGACCAACACTCCCGGGAGAGTGCCACCACACACCGCCACATCGACGCCACCCGCCACAACAGCGGCACCGCCCATCGGCAGCAGCCCAACCGTGAAGAGCTCAAATCCGGCCATCAGGAGTCCCCACCAATGCCCTCAGCCGATGAGGTGGCGGAAGGCGCCGCCGAGGTGGCGGACTCCCTGGAGCTGCCCGCTAGGCCCAAGGGCCGGAAGCCCAGCGCCACCATGGACGAACTCCTCGCCATCGGCCGCACGGCACCTCGCGGACGCAACGGCCGCATTTCGCGCCGCAACGTCGAAGCCGAGGTGCGCGCCGAGGGCCACTCCGTCGCCAAGGACCGCCTGGCCGACGCCGTCCGCATGCTGCAGGCCGAACTCGACGCTGCCAAAGCCGACGCCGAGGACGCCTGAACCCCACAGCCGCATCCGTCCCACCTGCGGCCGACCCGTCCCACTCGTCCCACGCGCAGGTCAGCATCGGGACGGGTGGGAGGTCCGCAACGAGTCAACCCGACATCACCGCCCCACTCGTACCTGCCCTGACCAGGCATGCGACGAGTGGGACGAGTCAGCTCGCCCGCAAACGACACCCCCACGGAGAACCACCCCATGCACGACCCTTACCGCGAAGCACCCACTGACCAACCGGAGATGACCACCACCCCAGCCACCGGCGGAGCAAGGTATGGCGTTGGACCGTCCAAGGGCCGGCCCAACGCGGTGCCCTCCGCCCCGGGGGTGGCCGAGGGCATCGGGCACCAGGGGGTGCCCGAGGAGAGGAAGCCCGTCGTCTCCACCGAGCCATCGCTCCCGCGCGCCGCCGACGAAGCCGCCCTTTACCGCGTCGCACGCCGCCGACGACGCGAAGACGTCCAGCGCAAAGAGCGCGTCGATGTCCGCTACAGCCTCGCCGAGAAGAAAGCGATCACCGCCAGGGCCCGCTCGATGAACATCGCCGGCGCCCACCTCATCGGTGCCGTGATCACGGCCTACCTCGAAGGCGATCTCATCCTTCCCGGCCAGCGCACCCCGGTCGATGACCACATCGACGAACTGAACGCTCTCCGCGCCCAGCTCGCAAAGATCGGCAACAACGTCAACCAGATCGCCCGCATCCTGAACTCCGGCGGCCATCCACACCCTGTGGACACCGCCACCCTCACCCAGGCCCAGCGGACCCTGGACACCGTCCGCGCCACCATCGCCGACATCGACACCGCCTCATACCAGGCTGCGACCGCGAAGGCGGCTGCTCGATGATCGCCAAGATCACCAGCGGCAGGAACACCGGCAAGCTGATCAGCTACCTCTACGGTCCTGGCCGGGCGAACGAGCACACCGACCCGCACCTGGTCGCCTCCTGGGACGGCTTCGCCCCCGACCCCGGCCGCACCGACGACTTCAACGAAACCAAGAACCAGCTTGTCAACGCCCTCGACCTGCGGGTGAAACAGGCTGGCGACCGTGCGCCCGAACAGCACGTGTGGCACTGCTCCATCCGCGCCGCACCCGAGGACCGCACCCTCAGCGACGACCAGTGGGCGGACATCGCCCGACGCGTCGTCGCCGCCACCGGCATCGCCCCCAACGGTGACCCGGACGGATGCCGCTGGGTCGCCGTACGGCACGCCGACGACCACATCCACATCGCCGCCACCAAGGTCCGAGGCGACCTCCGCCCCGCCCGCCACTGGAACGACTACCTCACCGCCGACAAAGAACTCGCCACCATCGAAAAGGAATACGGGCTCCACGAAGTCATCCGGGGCGACCGCACCGCCGCACAGCGCCCCACCCGCGCCGAGCAGGAGAAAGCCCACCGCACCGGCCACCAGCGGACCGCCCGCGAGCGCCTGCGCTCCACCCTCCGCACCGCGGTCACCGCCGCCACCACTCCCGAGGAGTTCCTCCGCATCCTCGCCGACACCGGCAACGTACGCGTCGAGATCCAGCGGTTTCCCTCCGGCGACATACGCGGCTACAAAGTCGCCCTCGAAGGCGACACCAACGCCGCCGGTGAACCCATCTGGTTCTCCGGCTCCAAGCTCGCCCCCGACCTGTCCTTCCCCAAGATCCAACAGCGCCTGGCCGGCACCGAACCGAAGCCCGCCAGCCAGCTGCCACGACACCACAAGCCCAACCCGTGGCACCGAGCCACCACCGCCATGGAACGCATCCCCCACCACCTCGACCAGGCGGACGACGAAGCCGCCCAGGCCCACCTCGCCGCCTTCGGCGAAGCCCTCGACG
The DNA here is from genome assembly GCF_040302705.1 of Streptomyces sp. NPDC097640. Lineage (NCBI taxonomy): Bacteria > Bacillati > Actinomycetota > Actinomycetes > Kitasatosporales > Streptomycetaceae > Streptomyces > Streptomyces sp. NPDC097640. Next base: position 98,565 of record NZ_JBEOSB010000029.1, on the reverse strand, counting down.
CCCTCCCCCTCATCTCACCCCAGAACATCCGCCCCCAGCTGCGCCAGGCCGCCACGGCATTCGAGCGCGCCACCCGCTCCCGCATCCGCGCCGAACACCACCACGCCCGTACCCTGCGCGGCGCCATCCGGAGCATGCTCCGCGAACCCGCACCCAAGGACGCAGCGGCCCTCGCGATGCTCCTCGACGCGGCCCTCCTCGTCATCATCGCCGCCGCCCGCTGGCACCAGCTCCACCACCACGACCAGCAAGCAGCCGCCGCAACCCGGACCCTGCTCGACCTGCGCACCGCGTACGAGAAGGCCGCAGCAGCACCCCTTGCCGCTCTCGCCCGGCGCAAACCGCCAGCAGAGACCGTCGACCGGCTCGCCCGCCAGATATGGGAGACCGTGCCCTCCCATGCCCAGCAGATCCTGGACGACCCTGCCTGGGATGCTCTGACCACCGCCCTCACAGAAGCCGAGAACGTCGGACACAACTCGGCCATCGTGCTCCAGCAAGCCATCCATCAGCGGCCGCTGGACGACGCACGCCACCCCGCCGAAGTGTTGACCTGGCGCATCCGTCGTCTCGGCGAACTCCGTGCCCCCAGCGCCCGGTCCGTGGCCGCTCAGGCCCGGTCTGCCGTGGACCGTTCTGTCCAACCAACGCATGCATCTCCTGCCGGTGCCGTGCCTGTGGCACCTGCTCCCCGTAGGCCACGGCGGTAAGACGGCAGGAAGATGCCCCGCAGAATTGGCGACGGTATGGCGGAAGTCGGCTAAGCAGCCATCTCGTTGCGTATCTGATCAAGAGAATGGGAGGCGGCGGCACACTGGGCGGGCAGCCGGGTCCCCGCCGTGCGCACGATGCGCTGGAGTTGGTGGGGCAGGCGTTGCATGGCCGCCTCTTGGATCGCGATGTCCAGTGACTGGGCAGCGCCGCTGCGGTCATCGGCGAGCAGCTGGATGTGCGCGACGGTGATCAGCTCGATGACGCGCCACTGTGGGGCCACGACTGTCGTGGGCAGCGGGTTGTGCTCCACCAGCCGCATGGCCACAGCGGCTCGTCCGGTCGAGACAAGACCGCGGAGCCGGATCTCGTGGAGCGAGAAGGGGCTGAAGAAACTGGTGTGGTCGACACGGGAGAGCAGATCGTCGGTCGCCCACATCGCCCAGTCGCGCGATCTCGCCCCCGCTCACGGTCGGCTACATCCGCTCGTAGTCGTCCAGCTCCACGTCCCTGCGGCCGTACCAAGCAGCGATGGCCTGCTTGTAGCCGTCGGGCATGTTCAGCCCGGGCACCTCGTCGGCGGTGAACACGCCGAGCTGCTTGTGCTCATGGCTGACGACCGGAGGCCGGTCGGGGGTCAGTACGGTGCAGCCGTAGGTGACGATCAGCACCCTCCGCCCGGGGATGGGCTGGTAGATCCATACACCGCCGTTGATGAGGGAGCCGGCCTTGACCTCCCAGCCGGTCTCCTCCTGGATCTCCCGTTCCAGCGCGGCTTCGGGACTGGCATCCGGCAGCACGGCTCCGTCCGGGCTGCCGATCTCCAGACGACCGCCGGGCAACTCCCACTCGTCGCGCTCGTTCTTCAGCAGGACCACGCGGCCCTGGGCGTCCAGTGCGACGCCTTTCACCGAGACGGGCCAGAGCGGCGGCGTGTACGTCATGACGATCCTCGTCCTGCGGTGTGCGACCGGGCTCTCGGAACGTAGCACGCCCCGCTCGACCCGCATCCGCACTGGGCGATTTGTCCGGGTCGACAATCAGTCGCTTTACCCAGCACGACGCGACTGCCCACCCTGTCCACACCGACCCCGATCAAAGAGTACGGCGATGCGCCACGCCGCCGCCCCCGTGGCCCTGTTCTCGGGCCACTACGCCCACAGAAAATCCCCAGCGCTATCTCTCTTGACGTACTCCAAGAATTCCACCCAGGTGACTCGCTGGACGGCTATGATTCCCCGATTACGCGCCTTCGTGTCTCGAACCATTACCTTCTCCGGGTCGTTGTCAGCCACTTCCACACAGCTGTCGGACCTTGTGTAGGAGCTGGTACGCCAGTTCGCACTCTCGCGCACGGTGGGTGCCTCCTAATCAGTTGGCATCTGGTCGAAGTGGTGGATCGCAGCGAGGATGAGGTTTCGAACAGCGGCTCCGTAGACCGCCGACTGCTTCAAGAGTTCGAACGCTTTGGTGTATAGCTCGATTTCTCGTGGCTGTGTGACCGAGAACTCCGCCGAGTAGGTCTCAACGAGGACGAGCTTGTTATCAAACATCGAAAAGGAGTTGCCGAGCCAAATGCTCAACGGTGCGGACCGTGGAACGATGCCAAGGCTCAGCCGAGGTAGCCGCATCACAGCCAGCAGGCGGTCGAGCTGCCCCTTCATCACCTCCGGGTCGCCAAGGTTGCTGTAGAGAGCCTGTTCGCCGAGCAACACGTTGAAGATCCGATTCCCCTGATACAGGTACTGCTGTCGTTCAAGCCGCTTGGCCGTGGCGGCTTCCGCGTCGTCGGGGATCTCGTAGTAGTCGACAACCTGTCTGAAGGTCTCTGCGGCGTAGTCGGCTGTTTGGAGAGTCCCCCACACGACTGTGGGATGCCAGATACGGAAGACCTTGGTCTTGGCGTAGACCTGAAGGCCCTGGCTCTGTCGCTTCTCCGCGCCTGTCTGGAGTAGTCGGCGCCATTCCTGCCAGAGTTCATCGATGTGGCGCACGGTCGCGATTAGGTCATCAATGTGGTCTTGCCGCCCTGTCGCCGTGCACCAGAGCCTGATGTCGTCCTCGCTGGCGTTCTGCTTTCCGTTTTCGAGTCGTGAGACCTTCGATTCCTGCCAGCCGAGCGCGCCGGCGAGCGCCCGGCCGCTCGCGAATCCCGCATCCTTGCGGAAACCGCGGAGCCGGGCGCCCAGCGCTTGTCGTGCTTCTTGTGCTTGGTTGCTCACTGATGGGTCAGGGCTTGTACTCGACGTGTGGGATGGCGGCGGACCAGAGAAGGTCACGCACGCGGATGCAGTCGGCCACGGTGTCAAAATCCTCGATGATTTCCGAGCCCAGCACTCGGCCCTCCGGGTCGAAGTGGCCGACGGCGAGAAGACGATCGTCGTACAGCCACCAGTCGTTTCCGTCGACCGGGAAGGTCACCTCCTCCGGCAGCTGGTGCCGAGGAAGCCATCGAATGTCCTCACCGGCTTCCAGGTTGAGATGGGTCAGTGAGTGCTCCCAGCCGACGTACTGGGAGTGAGGCTCCGTGACGACACGCACGCGCCTGACGGTCTTTCCCTCACCCGTGACGCGCTTCATCAGCGTCATCCAGGGATCGAGCCATGCGTAGTTGTCGGGCTCGCCCCTCTGCCACCGCGCATAGGGCGTGTCCTCGATGGGAGACCCGTAGTCGTCCCTCAGCTCCAGGTGGAATGCGTCGCGCTCGAAGCTGTCGAAGAGCTCGTCACGCTGGGCTGGGGTGATCAGGTCCACCGTTCTCCTCCAGTAGGGCCGTGATCGAGGACTTGGGAACCTCGATGCAGGTCTCATAGTCAGGCATCCGCATCTGGCTCAGAGCCTCGGGATCGTTCATCTCCGGCCCCTGCAAGATGCATGTGCCCTGCTCGGTGATGAGCATGATCGGGGCGGTGAAGCTCTTGATCTCGCCGGTCGCGTGTCCGTCCTTCGTCAGGTGTTCGAACAGCTCCGACGGCACCTCGATCACTGTCTGACCTTCTGGCACGTCGAGCTGCATGAGCAAGTCGTTGGCGTACACCCTCCAGCCTTGGATGACGTAGCTGTCCTGGTCACTGGCGTACAGGGTGGGGCTGTCTCCGGGGGTGGAGTTCTTACCAAGGAACCGTAGCTTCATGGCTGCTCTCCCGTCCGCTTCCTTGCGCCGATTTGCACGACATGACGATGGTCGATGAGGCGTTCACCCCCGTCAATCGGCTTGCCGCAAACTCGCGCAATGTCTTTGTGAGTTGGAAGACAGCAGCCCTACGGTCGTTCCAAACCCGAGCAACCAAGGGCGCCGCACACGACGCCAAGGGGAGATGCGTGGTGGCCACCGTGACCGACAGACACGAAGCTCCAGCCGTCGACAGCCTTCCCCTCGACACGAAGCTGATCGCGGACAGCACCGACGCCGCCCTGAAGATGCAGCTGAACACCTCAACCCGCGAGGACATCAACGCCAGGACCACGGCCGTCATCGAGCAGCTGACTCTGCTTCTCGGCGAAGAGCTGGGCGCCGTCAAGGACCCTGCCGTCAGGCACCTGTGCAGACAGGCATACAGACTGCTCGAGTTGTCGGAGCGGCCCACAAAGGAGACACCGGCCTTCAGCGCCTTCTTCTTCCTGCGCGACATGGCCAGCCTTACGCGCCGTCTGCTGTGGGCGTACGCGGAGGAAAACGACCATGCGCCCTGATCACCCCACGCTGCTCCAGGAATCGTCCGCGCTCACACGTACCGTCCGCCGGCCCTGCACCCGCTTACGTACCCGCACAGCCTCACCCATCAGCAAGCGGACCACCGGCAAGCCACTCGACACACCAACCACGCATCTCGCCGCCGGGGCGGGTGGCGCGGGGCGCCTCCCTCGCCGCCGGCCCTCTGCAACGCCCGCCCTCAACGCCCTCGGCGCAGGCCGCCGAGAAGGAGAACGTTCGTGAACAACGTCCACGGCATGACAACCAAGATCAGCGATAGCGCCCAGGCGTCCGAGCAGGAGTTGCGCGACGCAATGGTGCAGCGGCTGATCGAGTTGGGCGCCGCGCGCAACCCCCGTGTTGTGGCCGCGTTCCGCTCGGTTCCCCGGCATCTGGCCACCCCCGAAGTGGACATGGCCAAGATGTACGAGGCGGAGTTCGCCGCGGTGACGAAGGCGGACTCGACGGGTGTGGACGTCAGCTCGGTGTCCGCCCCGCGCGTCCAGGCGATGCAGATCGAGCAAGCCGACATCCAGCCGGGGATGAGCGTCCTGGAGATTGGTTCGGGCGGGGTGAACGCGGCCTACCTCGCCGAGGTGGTAAGCGACCGGGGCCGTGTCGTCACTGTGGACATTGATCGCGAGGTTACCCAACAGGCGAAACACTTCCTCAAGGCGACCGGCTACCGGAACGTGATCGTGGTCACCGCCGACGGCGAGCACGGCATGGCCGACCACGCGCCGTTCGACCGCATCGTCGTCACTGTGCAGGCCGCCGACGTTCCGTCCGCCTGGATTCACCAACTCGCCGAAGGCGGCCGGCTCGTGGTGCCGCTGCGGATGCGCGGTATGACCCGCACGGTGGCGTTCGTCCGCGATGGCGATCGCCTCGTCAGCGACGGGTTCGAGCTGTGCGGGTTCGTACCGATGCAGGGTGTGGGCGAGAACCGCGTGCGCCTGGTGCTCCTCCACGACGTGGAGGGGGAGGAGATCGCCCTTCGTCTGGACGGTCATCCCGAACCCGACGCCGAGGCCCTGCGCATCGCCCTGGGCATGCCCCGCGTCGAGGCGTGGTCGGACGTCACAGTGGCTGGCGACGAGTCGACCGAGCATCTGGACCTGTGGCTGACGACCGCGCTCGACAACCTCCCCCTGATGGCCGCCAAGATCGCCGCACGGAAGCGTGGCCTGGTCGCCAGTGCGTCGCCGATGGGCGTGCCGACCCTCGTAGACGGTGACAGCTTCGCCTACCGCACCGCGCGCCCCACTGACGACCCCGACCGGTTCGAGTTGGGGGCGATCAGCCACGGACCGCACGCGCGTAAGGTCGCGGACCGCCTGATCAAGCAGATCCAGGTCTGGGGCCGTGACCGCCGCCAGCACCGCGCCCACATCGAGATCCACCCTGCGGGCACGCCGACCGACCAGCTTCCCCCAGGCCGGCTCATCGACCGGCCCCATACGCGGATCACGATCACCTGGCCGTGACGCCTTCGGCCTCATGACCAGGCCGGCACAGCACCATCCCACCCGCCTCTCAATAAGGAGACCGTGATGGCACCACAGAACACGACCACGACGCTGAAGGCCGCCACCGACTTCGGAAGCGCCGCCGGGTCGGACTTCGACCTCAACATCGAGACTGTCGCCTCCGCCCCGGTCATCGGCTCGCTGCTGAACGACACCAGCGACAACTGCACCTCCACCTGCGCGTCCGCCTGCACCAACAGCACCTGCATCGGCGGCTGACCCACCAGAGCCGGGGGCCGGGCGGGATCTGACGTGTCCGGCCCCCGCACATCGCCGCGACGAAGAAGGAGGCACAGCCATGTACCACGCAATCGATGCGAGCGTGATCCGAGCATCGGTCTTCCCGCTGGCGGCCACGCTGCCTCCCTGGCCCGACCTGGACGTCGACACCCCCGCCTCCGTCGAGCGCCAGCGCGAGTGGATCGCGCAGGTCTGGGCGGACCACACCCGGGCGACCGCCATCGAGTTCGCCGCACCGCTCCTCGCCACCGCCGTCCACGAAGTGCTCGCCGGGGACCGGCAACGACCGCGCGCCGTCCGGCGCACCGCGGCCTCACTCGCCCGCTATCTGCTGCGCACCCAGCACCGAGCCACACCGTTCGGGCTGTTCGCCGGGCCCACCCCCGTGCGCTTCGGCCACACGGCCCAGGTGGAGTGGGGCAGTGAGCACCGTGCCTTCGCGCGGGCCGATGCGGAGTGGCTGAACGATGTCATCACCGCTCTGGAGGACAACCGGGAGGTGCTGCGGTGCCTGCCCGTCGTGGTCGACCCCACCTGCACCGTGCGCGGCACCCGGGTGGCCGTGTCGAACCAACCGGGCACGGACAGCCCCACCGACACCACGCTACGGCGCACCCGGGCCGTGGAAGCGGTGCTTGCCCTCGCTCGTTCCCCGATCACGGTCGGCGACATCGTGGCCAAGCTCCGCGGCGACTACCCGGATACGCCGACCGCGTTGATCGAGGACATGGTGTGCGGCCTTGTCACCCACCGGGTCTTGCTGACCAGCTTGCACGCCCCTATGACGTGCGACGACGCGCTGCGGCACCTCGTAGCCGAGCTCGACACCACAGGCGCCGCGGCCAAACCGAGCAGTGCAGCGATGGCTGAGGAGCTGCGCGAGATCCACCGGTTGCTCACTGCGCACGACACGGCTTCTCACGACGAGCAGCGGGCTCTGCGCTCGCAGGCGACCACTCGGATGACCTCCCTCACCGGTGTCACCTCCCGCACCCTGGTGGTGAACGTGCGCCCCGACTGCGACATCGTCCTGCCGCCAGCCGTCACGCGCGAGGCGGAGCGCGCCCTGGAGGTCATCTCCCGGATCTCGCCGTACCCGACCGGCTCTCCGGCGTGGCAGGATTACCGCGCGCGGTTCCTGGAGCGCTACAGCATGGGCGCGATCGTTCCCCTGCGCGACCTCACCGACCCGGACACCGGCCTCGGCTTCCCCGTCGGCTACCGAGGCACGGTCCTGAAGAGGCCGGTCCTGGCCACGACCCGCCGCGACGAACATCTTCTCCAACTCGCCCAGACCGCAGCGCTCAACGATCAGCGCGAAGTCGTCCTCACCGAGGAGGACATCGAAGCCATGTCGCTCGGGGAGCCCACACAGGTTCCCGCCCATGTCGAACTGTGCTTCACCGTGCTGTCCCCTTCACTGGACGACGTGGAGCACGGCCGGTTCGCACTGGTCACCGCCGGCCTGTCCCTCGCGGCCGGCACCACCACGGGCCGCTTCCTGACGATGCTGGACCAGCCCGACCGCGACCGGATGGCCGCCGCGTACGCCGCCCTGCCCACGCTGGCCGCCGGTGCCGTGCACGGGCAGGTGTCCAGCCCACCGCTGAGGCTGCCGACCCGCAACGTAGGCCGCGCCCCGGCCGTCGTGCCGCATGTGCTGTCCGTCGGCGAGCACAATCCCGACACCACGCTCGACCTGGAGGACCTCGGCGTCGTCGCCGACTCCCGGAGCCTGTACCTGGTGTCCCTCTCCACCGGCCGGCTCATCGAGCCCTCGGTCATGAACGCCGTGGAACTCAGCAGCGCCACCCACCCCCTCGTCCGCTTCGTCAGCGAACTGCACCGCTCCCACACCGCCATCCTCACCCCCTTCGCCTGGGGCGCGGCAGCCAGACTGCCGTTCCTGCCCGAAATCCGCGTCGGCCGCACCATCCTGTCCGCCGCCTGCTGGCGGCTGAGCGCACGCGACCTCAGTGACGAGGGAAAAGACTGGATGTTCCACTTCACGGACTGGCGCATCCGCTACGGCGTGCCCCGCACCGTGTACGTCGGCAGCAACGACCAACGTCTCCGCCTGGACCTCGACATCCTCGCCCACCAGCAGCTCTTGCGCGCCGAACTGGATCGCCACGAAACCGTGGTGCTGCACGAAGCGCCTGACGAGGCGGCGCTCGGCTGGCTGGGTCGCGCCCACCAAGTCACTGCGTCCTTCGCCTCCGACCAACAACCCTGCCCCGCCACCGTCTGCCGCACAGCGGCCGTCGTCTGCCGGGACTCCGGCCGACTGCCCGGCGCCACACCGTGGGCGTACGTGAAGCTCTACGGAAACGCCGAACGAGCACCCGAACTGATCACCACGCACCTCCCACGTCTTCTCCGCGACTGGGGCGCCGACGCACCGACGTGGTGGTTCACGCGCTACAACGACCCCGACAGCCACCTGCGGCTGCGGCTCCGTCTCCGAAGCCCGCACGCCTTCGACGACGCCGCACAGCGCGTCGCCGCGTGGGCAGTCGAGCTGCGAGCCGAGGGCCTGCTCCAACGCGTGCAGTGGGACACCGACGAGCCGGAGACCGGACGCTACGGCACCGGCCCCGCCCTGGAGGCCGCCGAGCACGTCTTCGCCGCCGACTCCGCCGCCGCCCTCACGCAGATGGCCCTTCCCATCCCCGATGGCCTCCGGCCTGCCGTCACCGCCGCCAGCTTCGTGGACATCGCCGACGCCTTCCTCGGCTCCCCGGCAGAAGCCCGGGCGTGGCTCACGTCGAACCTTCTGAAGAACGACGGCGACGCCGCACCGCGCGACGCACTCTCCGCAGCCGTCCGTCTCACCACCCCAGACCCCGACTACGCCGCCTTGCGAGCCCTGCCCGACGGCGACCACGTCGCCACGACGTGGACCCTGCGCCGCAACGCCCTGTCCGCCTACCGCCAAGCTCTCAAAGCGAACGGCACCGACCCAGCCGCCGTACTGCCGTCCCTGCTGCACATGCACCACAACCGCACTGCCGGCATCGCCCCCGACGCCGAAGCCACCTGCCGCCGCCTGGCACGCGCCGCCGCCCTCTCCTGGACCGCACGAGCCCAAGGAGCTCCACGGTGACCACAACCCCACCCGACACCGACCTCGCCACCAAGCAGTCCCTCGCCCACGGCCCCCTCGGCATCGCCCTGCTCCACATCGAACGAGCCCGGCGCAACCTCGCCCCCTGGCAGGCCGTACACCAGCAACTCGCTTCCGCCCGGCCTCTGATCGACGGGGACGAGGCGAGCCTGTTCCTCGGTGCTCCTGCGATGGCGTACGCCCTGCACCTGGCCGCCGCTGACAGCAACAGATACGCGAGGGCCCTGCACACCGTCGACGGGCTCGTGGCCGCGCACACCCGCCGCCGTCTGGACGTCGCTCACGCCCGCATCGACCAGGGCAGGCAGACCAGCTTCGCCGAGTACGACCTGCTACGCGGCCTGACCGGACTGGGTGCCCTCCTCCTGCGCCGCGCCCCCGCCAGCGACGAGATGAAGGGAGTCCTGGAGTACCTGGTGCGCCTCACCGAGCCGATCCCCGGCCCGGACGGGGACACGCTGCCCGGCTGGTGGGTATGGCACGCCCCCGTTCACCTCGGCGCACCTACCCCCGGCGGCCACGCCAACGCCGGTCTCGCCCACGGCATCACCGGCCCACTGGCGCTCCTCGCACTCGCCAAACGACACGGCATCACCGTCAACGGCCACGATGATGCGATGGCCCGCATCTGCCGCTGGCTCGACCGGATACGCCAGAGCGACCACCGAGGAACCCGCTGGCCGCGATGGGTCACCAGAACCACCGCAGTGCCCACCAAACCGACGGCGCCATCCTGGTGCTACGGCACCCCCGGCCTGGTCCGCGCCCAGCAGCTCGCCGCCACCGCTCTGGGCGATGTCCACCGCAAACGCATGGCCGAGCGTGCCCTTCTCTACTGCCTGACTGACCGGCTCCAACTTGACCAGCTCACCAACCGCGGGCTATGCCACGGCATCGGCGGCCTGATGCGCGTCGTCCAACGCGTCGCCCAGGAAGCGGAGAATCCAAACCTGTTCACCGACCGCCTGCCGCAGCTCAGCGAACGTTTCCTCAGCCTCGGCCCCCCGGCGGAAACCGGGTTCCTCGAAGGCACGGCCGGAGCGGTCCTCGCCTTCCAAAGCGCCGAAGCAGGCACGGCGCCCGTCAGCGACTGGGACGCCTGCCTCCTCCTCATCTGACCACTCCCCATCTGACCACTCCCCCGCCCCGTGGAGAGGCATAACGGTGGATCCGTACAACACCAGCGCGGCCGAGACAGCCATCCTGGCTGTCCTTGCCGGAGCCCCCATCGCGGACGCCGCCGCCCAGGTCCGCTGGTCACCGGGGCGTCTCGCCGAAGCCGTCGAGCTATACCGCGCCGCCGGCCGCGCCGCACTCGACGCTCAGCCCGACCCCACCGGCTGGCACCAGGTGTACATCGAGTTCGCCGATTACCCGACCGCCGAGCACGCCTTTGCCACCCACGTCCTGCCGCCCCTGCGGACAGCAACAGACACCGGAACAGTCGCGGCATGGTGGTTCCTCCGCAAGCAGCCCTGCTGGCGCCTGCGAGTCACTCCCGGCCCGAATGCAACCGTCGAGGGCGTGGGGCATTACTTGGCCGAACCACTCGACCGCACAGTCACGATGGGCCTGACCAAGCGCTGGTGGCCGAGCCTGTACGAGCCGGAGACGGCCGCATTCGGTGGCCCGGACGGCATGACGATTGCCCACGACCTGTTCCACACAGACAGCGTCGGAGTTCTTGACTACCTACATGACGTGAAGACGGACTCCGGCGGACTCCTCGACGCCAAGGCCACCTCGTTCCTCGTCATCAGCGCATTCCTGCGCGCCGCCAGACAGGAGTGGAGCGAACAAGGCGACGTATGGGCACGCGTCGAAGCGAAGAGGCCACTGCCCGACGGAGTTCCCGTGGAGCGGCTCACCACCATGACGCACAAGCTTCAGAAGCTCCTGGCCATCGATCCCAGCCCTGCGCTGGCGGCAGGCGGCTCGCTCGCGCCCCTCGCCAAGTGGATCAACGCAGTGCGGACCTCCGGGCGGGCCCTCACAGACGCTGGACAGGAAGGGCAACTCACGCTCGGCACACGCACCATCCTGGCCAGACACATCCTCTTCCACTGGAACCGCATGGGATTCACGACGCGACAGCAGGCGATGTGGGCCAGAGCAGCTCGGGAAACGATGCTTGGCCACTGATGACGTCTGCAAGCCCCATCCGGGTGGCAGGAAGCCTCCGGCTCCACCACTCGTCGTGACCGGACCTCCCACCGCAGCAGAACAGCACGCTAAGAGATTCCCGACACTCAGAAGAATCACATAAACACAGTGTGTGTCCAAACGGCCTTAGCAGATCCCAGGCCGCCATATCCGCGCGAAACTTTAGTCCCATATGTAGGCAATGTGCCACGTCAGGGCGTAAAGTAATCACAAAGAACACGCAGGGTGACGCCCGTGGGTCACCCGTGCACCACATACGCGCTGAGCAGGCATCTCGCCGCCGGGCGCCATCCCGCCACGATCGAGACGCATGTCCAGACGCTGGGGAGAAGGTGTCCGTCAGTGACTGTCATGACGATCCCCGCCGGCTACAGCAAGTCGGAGTGGAACAAATATGTCCGCAAGGGGCGCGCGCTAGTCAAGCGGCAGTCGGGGATTCAGTTCGAGCTGGGCGATACGGTGATCGACATGCTCCATAGCCACAGGCGTGGCCATGGGGAAGTCGCCGAGGTAATCGAACTGTATGCGAACCAGATCGGCATCAATCCGAACACGCTGCGCAGCTATTACTATGTCGCAACGCAATGGCCAGAGGAAAAGCGACGCCCCGATGTCTCATTCTCCGTGCACGCAGCCCTAGCGTCGACGCGAAGTCGGTACGTCAAGATCCGGAAAGATCCGCTGGACCCGTTCACTGGGGAACAACACTGGACGTACAACGAGGCACTCCGAGCCGGAGATAACACGAAGCCCCAAACGCCAACGAATCGCGAGGAACGCTGGGAACGCGCTGAAACCCTTCTGGGGAGTGATGAGGACGCTGCTGTAGCAGTGGGTGAGATGCTCAAGCACCGTCCGGAGATGAGACAACGACTCGTTGCCGATCCGCATGCACGCCACATGCTGCGCCAAGCCCAGTACGAGCACTGGCGGCAGGTCGACGAGGAAGCCGCAGCCGAGGCGGAACTCACTGCCGAGGAAGAAGAGATCCAAGAGGAGGAGGTGCCGTCCAAAGTCTCATACCAGGACGCTCCCTTGGAGATCCTGCAACTGCTGGGCAGCTTCACGTCGTTCTTCGTCTCTCTGCAACGGCTTATCCCACAGGTCCACGCGCAGGACTACACCGCAGACACAAAGGAAGCGGTGCTGGACAACATCACCAAAGCCCGCTCGTTCCTCGACTGGTGTGAGTCGGCGATCAAGACAGGCAAGACCGACATGGACAAGGCCCTGGCGCGCTTGCTGAAGGATGAAGAAGGCGAGTAATCATGGCGACGCGGCGCCGCCAAGCGGCGCACGACAGCGGAGAGGACATATGGAACCGAGTCGAAAAGGCCGGCGAAGCCGGTCTACTGACGGAACAGGCCATGGGCCGCAACACTCGTGGCCAGTTCGAGCGCGGCAAGGCTTGGATCAAGGACTATAAGTGCAAGAGCGAGAAGAAGGGTTGGACCTACCATCACGGCACCTACACAGTCACCGTAGACCACCACAAGTGCACTCTCTACGCGACCGAACGACTGCAGTCCCTGCATCAGCAGGCACAGCGGATCTATAACTGCTCGATCGTGATTCTCCCCCCAGAGGAACAGGAGCTACCAACGGTGCGGCTACTGCGCGGTGTGTGCGAGAACATTTTCACCTCAATGGCCCTTTTGGAAGCAGCGGGCTTCTCTGCACAGTCCGCCGCGAAGGCCATCGAAGCAAGCCCGAAGACCACCGGGACTGCTCGGCGCGGACGCAAGGCGCCGTCGCATTGATATGCGCCGACAAGGGGGTGGAGCATTTCACACAGAAACGCTCCGCCCAGTCCACGTTCCAAAAAAGATTTGCGCACTTACTCAACCCGGGATCGACATGAAAGGAATGTTTGATGCGTTCTTGGCCAGAGCTGCGGCGTGAGGGGAGAAAGCTAGCAAAGCGACAGACAGACGCGCAGTTCATGCTCGGGGATCTCCTCCTTGATCTAACGGCACGGTTGGACACCCCGCCAGCCCACCAAGCAGCTTTGGGGCATTTTGCCGATGCCCTAAATATATCGCGCGACACCTTGAATAGATATTGCCGGGTGTCGGCAGCATGGCCCCAAGCAAAGCGCAACAAGGACGTTTCCTGGACCGTGCACGCCATCCTTGCCTCCCACCCCCGCCGTTTCGACCTAATCAAGCACCCACCGCCTCCTCGGGAAAAGCAGTGGACCTGCACAGAGGCCCGAGCGGTCATGGATTCACAGAGGCAGGTAGGCGAGCCGTCGGCTTGAGTCACCGGAGGGCAATGCTTCGGACATACTGCTGCTCAAGACATCCTGACAGGCCAGTTCCGAGAGAACTTGATCACATGACAAACGACATTGACCGCATACCCCTCTTCTGGACTGAGGAGGGACGAACAGCCGAGGTTGTTCGGTGTCATCTTGGTCACTTGGGCTTTCGGGAAACCTTCGAGGCAGTTGGCGGCTGCCCTTACTGCATGCACCCACCCGGCGAACGCGTCGCCGCCCTTCGGGCCAAGCAGGATGCCGAGCGACGGGCCAAGTCCGCCGTGTGCGCCGGCCGGCTGGCCGAGAAGCACAGCAACCACACCGTCCAGCAGTAAGGCATCCGGCATACCCCATGCCCCCATCCGTGTCTTCGGTCAACAACGGTCTACAAGGACATCCAAACACCCACCCACTCAGCCCCGAATGAGAGCATCGCCGCAGGTAAGGCCATATATGCGCCCTCCAAATCCCATCGATTCCCAAGCTCAGAGCACGGTTCGATTCCCGTCACCCGCTCCAGCACAAAGCCCCGGGCCAGCCGCCTGGTGCTGCTTTATTGCTCGGAGCTTCTCTCTGCCAACCCAAAACTCCATATCGACGCTCCAGCCACACCCCGATCACACTTGGGCCAAAGCGATCGAGACGCCTCAGGAGCTGTTGTCTTTCCGGGTGTGATCGATGCGTATCCGCTGGTCGGGGGTAGCGCGGTAGTTCCGTGGGAGTGGTGGCCCGTCGTATCGTCGCTTGCCGGGAGGTCGCGGATGCCGTCGGTCGTCGGACTACTGGCACAGCACGATCTCGCCGCTCGCCGTCGAGTCGACGGGCTGCTGGTGGAGGCCCCACGTGGTGCCAGGCACTTCTGCTGTTCGACCTCGGCCGGCACCGTCCGCTATCCGCCCGTCGCCCCCGAATCGCACTCCTCGACGACCGAGATGGCTCAGAACGTCAGCCGAGCTGTGCCCTGGGCGATGATCGTCGCGGGGCCGGTGAGAAACATGGCACCGTCGGAGCGCACCTCTACATGGAGTCGGCCGCCGGGGGCATCGACGATGTAGCGAGCAGGTCCTGGCTGCGCGGCCTGTCTCATCGCGGCAGCGACCGCGGCGCACGCGCCGGTCCCACAGGCACGTGTTTCTCCGACTCCGCGTTCGTGGACCCGCAGGGCGAGATGCCCCGGACCTTGGTCGACCACGAACTCAACGGTGACACCGAGTGGGTAGATGCCGACCGGCGCGACGATGGGGGACGTACGGAGATCTCCCGCGTGGTCCAGATCGTCGACGAAGGCAACGGCGTGTGGGTTGCCCATGTCGACGTGGAGAGCGGCCCAGCGCCGCTCGGCGACAACGACTTCGATGCCGGTGGTGCCCGGCAGCTCGGGGCGTCCCATCGCGACGGTCACCGGCCCCTGAAAGGTGGGGCTGCGATCGGGGACGTCGACCTGGCGGACCCCGGCCCGGGTCGCGACGGCGAACGTGCCGGGCAAGCACAGGCCGGCGTCCACGAGGTAGCGGGCCAGCACCCGGATACCGTTCCCGCACATGGAGCCGTTGCTGCCGTCGGCGTTGCGGTAGTCCATGAACCACTCGGCGTCCGCGGCCATCGTGGCGGCTTCCGGGGCGGCTGTGCAGCGCACTGCTCGCAGAATGCCGTCGGCGCCGATGCCCGAGCGCCGGTCGCACAGGCGCGCCACATAACTGGCGGACAGGGCGAGTTGCCCGTCGGGGTCGGGCAGGACAATGAAGTCGTTCTCGGCGCCGTGGCCCTTGGCGAAGTGGCAGGCGGTGGCATACGGACGCTGTGTGGTCATGGCCGGGCGCCTTCTCGTAACTCGAAACGCAACCAGGCGATCTGTCCGCTGTCGGTGTCGGTCAGGCCGAACGTGGTGCCCAGGTCAAGGATGGCGACAAAGCTCGACCAGTGGCGGGTGACCTGCTCAGTCACGTCGGTCTCGACGAGGACAGCGCCGGGTTCCTCGGTCACGCGGGGCCGGGTCCCCGTCAAGGCGGTGAGCTGTACGACCGCGAAGTGAATCGCGGCGATCTGGCCGTCATAGCCCACTGCATTCACCGTTCGATCGACCTTCAGTCACCCATGGTGACTTCTAGTTAACTAGCTTCTAGTTAGTGCACTAGATTGTCAATCCGTACAGGTCAGCACTGCGGGTGAGGAGAGGGAATGGCTGGCGACACCTCCGCGTCCCCGGCCCCCTATCTCCGCGTGGCCGCCGCCCTCCGCACTCGTATCACCGCTGGCACGTGGGCACCCGGCGACCGGCTGCCCTCCCGTGGTGAGCTGGGGCGCGAGTTCGGCGTGGGGGAAAATGTCATCCGCCGCGCGCAGGAGTTGCTGATCAACCAGGGCTTACTCGAAGGCCGACCAGGTTCGGGTACCTTCGTCCGTGCGCCATACCCACGCCGCACTATGCTGCGCACCCCCTCGCCCCGGCACAGCGACATCCCTTGTCGCCCCGGACTCGCACCGGCCGGGTTTCACGGCACCTGGGAAGCGGAAAGCACCGCCAAGATTCCTGCGCCGCCCGCCGTCGCCGCCCGACTGTCCACCCAAGCCGACGCCCTGTGCGTTCGTACCACTTACGAGTTTCTGGCCGACCGACAGCCCGTGATGCTGTGTACCAGTTGGGAGCCGATGGCCCTGACCGGAGGCACCGTGGTGGTTCTGCCCGAGGGCGGCCCCCTCGCGGGGCACGGTGTCGTCGCCCGGATGGCGCACATCGGGATCACCGTCGGACGTGTCATGGAAGTGCCCCGCCCGGTTCAGGTCAACCGCGGCCAGGCACACCTGTTGGGGATCGCCGCCGGATCACAGGCGACCCTGATCGAGCGCACCCATTACGACATCGCCGGGCGACCGGTGGAGACCGCGGACATCTTGGTTCCGGCCGAACGATGGGACATCACTTACGACATCCCGCTGACCCCCACGCCGGAGGTGCACACGACGCCGGAGCATGGCCGACGTCGGCCGCAGTCCAGCGCCGGCCACAAGGCACACCCGGGCACCGGGGGGCCACCAGGCACCGTGTGACCGAGTCCCGGAGCTCCGGACCACTCGGCACCGACGAACACTCGATTGGGAGGGGACCCGCCATGTCAGCACCACGCCGCGACCCGGCAACCCGGGTTGTCGACATACTGGCATCGCCCGTGATGAACGCCCTCATCGGTTTAGCAGGGATCGCCATCCCGGTCATCGCCTGGGCCAGCGCGCGTGCCAGCGTCAAAAACGGCCTCTTGGCGGCGGAGACCGTGATCGTCATCGTGATGACAGCCAACCATGTGTGGCTGCGCAAGGCGTTCATCACTCTACGCCGGGTCACCAACCTCAAAACCATGGATGACGCGCACTATTACGACCTGGTCCGCACCCAACTGGAGAGCGAGCTGATCTCCGACTACGGCGAGATCGCCGACGGGCACCTGCGGGTCTACGCGAGCGAAGTCCCCCGCCTGTCAGTGCTGCTGGTCAAGACGCTCATCGATGCCCAGTCGCTGCCCAAGAAGATCCTGGCAGCCGACCTGACCACCAACCCGTCGCTGCTCACCCGCCGACGCGAATACCAGACCGCCAACCGCCGTCTGATCGAGGCCGGCGGAAGTATCGACCGGCTGTTCATCTCCTACCAGGACGACTTGATCCGGGAAGATTACGCACGCCCTCTTCTCCAGCTCATCGACCACCATCGCCAGCTGGGCGTCACCTGCGGCCTCGCCGTCCGCGACCGCCTGCGCGCCGACCAGGCCGTTGACGTCATCATCATCGCGTCCGCCGCCGTACTGGTCGAGGAAGAACAGGGAGACGCCGACTACACCAAGGGGCGCAGCAGCGTCTACTTCAAAGGCGTCGGACGCTGGATCGGCCGGTTCGAATCCGTATGGGGTCACGGCGCCGACTCCGCGCCCATGGCTCTGCAGACCTACGAAGCCATCGTCCGCCCGATGACGGCCGCCGACACCTGGAACGCCGATCGCGTCAAGCAGACCGTCGAAGGGCTGTAAGGGACGGAGCGGGCGCTGTCGGCATCCACGCCGTGAGCACCGCGGCACACAGCGGCTGCCACCTTCGGGTGGCAGCCGCTTTCACATGAGCCGACAGCCGCAACCACCCGAACTAGTTGACTAGATGTACTGTAGGTCACGATCATGCGGAGCAGTCGTCTGCCTTCCGCCTGCTCGGGGACCGCCCATGCTGCTCGCCTTAGCCGTCATTGCCGCCGGACTCGCACTTCGCCAGATCGACCGCATCTGGTTCAACCGAAGACGCCCCCGCATGGCCGACGCCCCCCAGTTGATAGCCCTGCAACGCATTCACGCCAACAACTGGACGCCCAGCCTTCTCCTGGCAGGCCAATGGCTGCAGATATTCGGCTGGTGGATGCTGGCCGGCCTCGGCCCCCTGGGCGCGACAGCAGCCGCGATCGGAGTGGCGGCCCAATTCCGTCACCTTCAGGAAATCAGCCACTTCGCCATCCACGGCGTCCTCGCCCGCACCGGTCGCGCCAACCTGATACTCGCCGAACTCGGCGCGCATTACCCCCTCGCACTCGGGTCGGCGACGGCGCGACGCAAACGGCACGTGCGCGATCATCACCCCAACGCCACACTTCCCGGAGCCGACCCCAACCTCACCGAGCTCTACCAGGCCGGGCTGCGCCCAGGGGCCACCCGCGCGCAGTCGGCCATCGCACTCCTCTATCCGCTCACCCCACGCGGCATCCGGGCAACCGCAGCCGGCCTCGCCGCCAATCTGCGTACCTCATGGGGGCGAGTGGCTGCGGGCGGTGCCATCCTCGGCATCGCGTACCTGGCCGGCGGATGGACCGCGGTGGTCTGCGGTGTCCTCGTCCCGCGAATCCTGCTCTACCCACAGCTCGCCTGGCTCAGCCTGCTGGTCGAACATACATGGTTCGACCCCGACCCCCGCACCGGCTCCCCGGCCTGGGTCGAGGCCGGCCGTTGCCTGCGCCTGTACCCCCGCAACCGCACCCTGGCCGCCATCGCCGCCGCCACCTGGCTGCCGTACGGCGACCTGCACCACTACGCCCACTCCGCACACCCCGCCGTCCGCTGGAACTACCTCCCCGCTCTCGAACGATGCCTGGGAGCACCTCACTTCACCCCGAACGGACTTCTCCTCAGCAGCCACTCCGTGGCCCACCGGCACCTGAATGCCCTCGCCGCCGCCCTCGGGACACCGGCAGAGAGGCCGACCGGGGATCCCTCGAGAGCCATTGGGGACCGCTCCGCCCTCAGAGCCCTCCCGACACCACCCGAAACCCGCTGAAGCCAACCCCCTGACCTGCACGAGTCCTGGCCGGGCCCACCGCCGTGCGGCGGCCGGATACGGCCACCACCGCGCATCAGCCTACTGGCCCCTGTTTAACCGGGCCGCCCCGTGCCGCGCGCTCGGTCGAGAGCCCCGGTGCGGGCAGGGCGGAATCGCCGGACTGCCATTCCCCCTCGGGCCTTGACGAGCCCATCCAAGCCCCCGTCGCGCTGGCCCCGCGCACTGGAGACCCTCAGCGGCTGCGCCCGGCCCCATGCAGACCGGTCGCGCCTGCAATGCGGTATCTGGACGCAGTCATGTCACATTTCGCTTTGCCTCACAAGCGCCCCACGCGGGGCAGCCGGGGGACGCGTGCCCCATCCGTGCCCTTGAGGACAGCTAATGGGGGTCAACAGCGGTGTCATGAAGCCAAGCCGACGGCACCTCTGGGCACACATCTGCGCAGGTCAGAGGCACATGCCCCTTCTAGGCGCCGTTGATTCCCAAGCTCAGAGCGCGGGTTCGATTCCCGTCACCCGCTCCAGCACAAAGCTCCAGGTCAGCGATCTGGAGCTTTGTTATTCTCCAGACCTCACGAAGGTCCTCGTGCCAGAAGGCAGGAGTCCCCATCAGGCGACTTCCCTGGTGCGCGGTGTGAAGCGGACAGTGACCTCGCCGTATTCGGGGGCGAGGTGGATGTCCAGATCGGATTCCATCGCCTGAGCCAGCCGGGAGAGCAGCGGCAGTGTCGGCGTGGTGCCGCCCAGTTCTATGCGCGATATCCCGGGTTGGGTCATGCCTGCCCGACGGGCGAGCTCACTTTGCGAGATACCCAGTGCCCGACGTCTCGCGCGCACCCCATCGGCCAGCCGCTGCCCGTAGTCCACCGTGTACCCCTACGCGGCATGTGTATCGAAGGACACAGCGGTGCTCCCCGAGGGAGCGAGGTGCACATCCACGCCCACCCCCAAAGCCGCAGCCAGCCGGGCCAACAGATCAGAGGTGACCGGCAGTGCCCCACCGACCTCGATACTCTCGACCTCGTCGGCTGAGATACCAAGCCGACGCGCCAAGTCATCCTGAGTAAGCTCCAGTTCGTTGCGACGGTCGTAGACGAGTTGACCGAGCTCCATGGCCAGCCGGATCTGCTCGCGCTCCACTGTCACCTCAGGCGGCTCGGTGTAGCCCTCGGCCAACCGCCGCTCACGGGCCAGCTTCCAACGTGCGTGGTTCACCGCTCCTCCTCGTATGCGTCACGACTGTACGTCTCGTGGGCAACCGGATGCTCCGTCTCGCACAGTTGCTTGGCCTGCCTCGCCCGCTTCACCTCGGCATCCTCGCGCATCTTCGTCTTACGGAAGACCGTCAGCAACACGATCCGCTGTCCAGGAGCGAGCCAGTAAGAGATCCGCACGGCACCGCCGCTCAAACTCAGGCGGAGTTCTCGCACGCCGTCGCCCAGATACCGGGAGTGCGGCTCACCAAGCGTCGTAGGCCGCTCAGCCAGAAGCTCGGCTTTCTCCTCGACCTGCCGGTAGTGCTGCGGCGAAAGATTGGCGAGCCACTGCCGCACCTCCGGCTCGATCTCCACCACATACAACTCGCCCATACCAGAGATCGTATATCACATGAATGATATCGGTGTGCTATCCCGCCTTACCTGTGCACGAGCGGCTGCCCGTGGCCGACTGCCCCCTCAGCTGGTCGGTGGACCACCGCCTGGACATCGCTCGGCGCGCGGGCATCGAGGCGCCCGCTGGCCCATCCGCGCCCCCGATCAACCGCCTCATCGTCCTGGTCCGGTCACGTGGACGTGGGCGGCCTCGGCCTCGCCGACCGGCAGGCAGACCTGGCCGTTGCCACCCGGAGCACGGAGCGGAACGGGCCAGGCTAGGCGGATGCCCTCCTCGACGACTACGGCGTCATTCCTGACCCAGAACGGATCCGACTTCTACCGATGTCGGTGGAACGCAGCCTGAGCCATATTTCCGACAGGCGCACGCACCAGAAGTGGCGGTAAACCACGGTCATCGGCGGTGACACGGTGCCCGGCTGCAGCAACCACCAAGCATCGTCCTCGCAGGTCAGCGGTCGAATGATCGCTCAAGTGCCCGTGATTCCCAAGCTCATGGCCTGTAGCGATCGCCCTGGTGGAGGGCCGCCAAGTCCCCTACAGAGTGCTCGTGCACACCGCAGGCCCGCTGCGCGTAGGCACGGTCAGGCAGGGGTAAGTACACAAGTCGCGCGTCGAGCAAAGGACGAGGCTGGGAGAACAGCAAGTGCCACAGGCACGCATGAGGGAGACTGGTTGAGCTCATCACATGGCAAGTCGGTTTTAAGCTCTCAGTCGGCCAAGCAGGTCGAGGAGGCGATTGCGCGCATCCTTGCCAAGGCGCCGGCCGAACAGCGGCGCCTCGCTGACGGACGCGACACGAAGACCACGCTGGTCGGCATGGTTCGCGAGTGGGGCGAGATCAACGGCGGTGCTTTCGAGATTCGAGCCGCCGGAAGCAAGTGGGTTCATCTGTCTGATGACTCCATGGCCATGGGCGACTTCCGCCCCATGGGTCTCAGCACTGATCTGTGCGCGATCAGCAACCACGCGGCTGCGCGGATCTTTGCGTCCGGCTACCGAGACCCAGTCTTCGGTAATGGGCCGCCCGTGAGCCTCTGGTGCACCACGGCCGTACGTGAGGATGTCATACCGATCACGCTCGCTGTCCTGGACCGGGAACTCACCGGGGCCGTGGCATGCCTGGACTGGTATCTACAGACCCCCTGCACGCCCCGACTGTGCATGCACCACCCAGACGACACCAGAACACCGTTCTGCGGCTCAGCCAGTTGCGCACTGGCGGCACCGGATACGCCGTGTGACTGCGTGTGCGGAGGCTTCCATCATGGGATGGGCGAGAAAGCACTGAAGGCCCCGCTTCCTGGGGCACCCGACTGGTCATCTGCGCCAGCCCCTGTGTGGCAGCCAGGAGCAGGCAGCGTGGAGATCGACCCCATGCATCGACGCATCGTCGGCCGTGACCCCTACAGCCGACACGGTGTACACGTACGCCCACCATCAGCCGCATGGACCGCTTCGGAAGACGCGGCGGCCGCGCGAGACAGAGCCTGACCGACAAACGCCGAGCAGGAGAGGCCGTACATGGCCAAGCCCCGCCTGACCCACGAACAGCACAACGACATCGGACGCACACTCGCTGGCATCGCCGACGAACTCACACGTCGAATCGGCGAGCTCGGCAGCGCCTACCCCAAGAGCGGACCGGCATCTGAGCCCACACGCAAGCTCACGGCCGCGCGAGACGCCGTAAACGCAGCACGGATGGCCCTCGACAAAGCTCTCTTCGCCGAACACCCCGACACAGCTGAGAGCACCGTCTACTACCCTCTCGCCGAAAACCGCAGCCGTGTGGTTGCCCCCACTGGCCGACGTGCTGATACGCCGCAATGACCCGCGTGGCCGTATCAGTTTCCGTCTCATTCATCGCCGTACGCAGCCGTTCAGAGGAGGCTGCATCCCGGGTGGGCACCACGGGCGGATCGCCCATGAACGCAGGTGACCGGCCCCGTACAGGGCCCGGCAAGGCACCAACAGACTTGGCAAGCGTTTGGGGGAAATCGTTTCTTAACACCATGCCCGCAGTCGGTATAGTCCCCGAATCTAGCCACTTATGATTCGGGGGTTCTTACACGGCGCCCCCTTTGAGCGCGCCGCCTGGCCAACTGTTCTTCGATGTCGTTGATGAAGAGAGCCAGGAGATCTCCCTCTTGCACTTTTCTGCCACTGTGCCCAAAGTCTCGGCGAATTGCGGACAAGAGCTCCTCAAAGCTAAATACCGTATCCTCAGATACGAGAACTTGCGCTTCTCGTTTGAATTTAGACCAGGCAATCAGCACATCGTCAGAAGCCCACGTAATTAGATCTGGCGTAATTTCACGCAGGAACTGCGCTACCTCGTCTTCATTCGATGACTCGGGGTTCAGTACCGTCCTCATGAGGCCGCTTACCAGCCTAGTGTAAACAGGTATTTTACTGGCCCGAATCTCTGCTTCGATAGCCTTCTTGCGTTCTACGTAGCGCCCGACAACCAGCGTAAAAACGGTTACGAGAACCGTCGCCATTGCGGTTACCGCTGCGGCGGCAACTGTAGGGTTTACGCCGTGAAAAACTTGATGACCTACGTACCTCGCCAGAAATGCTACGACCTCCACCGCACCGAACAGTAAAGCGGCAAGGATTGCGAGACTACCGATGCCCTTCATGAATGCACGCATGGGTGCACTGTGGCACGAAGTTCGGTGCCGACGAAACGGAATCGCCAGAGGTGAGGGCAACAGCCAGTCGGCTATGGTACGGGTCTTCGTAGTGTGGGCAGAGGGTACCTGTCCACCGCCCGCATCCGCTCCGCAGCTCAGAATCGCGCCAAGTGCCGCTTCGCCCCCTCCATTTCCAGGGCGAGGACGATGGCCGACGGACCTGCCGGACGCTATGGAGCTGTACGGGTCGGCATGTCTGGTGGGGCTGAGCCGATCGGCCAGATGAGCGATTGGAGGCTTGCCCAGTACCGGAGCGGTTCCGCTGACAGCCAAAGCTGACATCAACGACCACGGACGGCAGCGACAGCCATCAGCTACGTGGCATCGACACCCGCGGCAGGCCAGCCAGGCAGGACGGAGATCGAACTCCCAAGTCGGTGGCCAGTGGCTGCTGTACAGCAGGGAAGTACAGCAGCCACCTCAACCACAGTCGACCGACACCGGCCCCCATCGACCAGCTGACCAGGAGACCTCAGCGACTGCCCCGCCCGTAGTTCGAGACGAAGAGGTCAGGCTTCTCCTTGCCCCAGAGGCCACATGATCGCCACCGAACCCAGCCCAACCGGGCGGGCGACCTTGGCTGAACTGCGGATCGAAGAGAGGCGGCAGACCGCACTAAGGTGCCGACATGGAGCAGCTTCCGGACCACCCCGCCCATGGAGTCGACAGCCGCGAAGCCCTGGTGAGCCACATACTCAGCCTGCGGGACGATCTCCTCGAACGAGGAGATGAATGGGAGAACCCCACGCTTGAGCGCTACCTAGAGGCACTGGCGGCATGGATCGAGGGATCACCCGGCTGGTATCGATACTTCGGCCAGGAGATGCCGACGGACGACACCTGGACGTTCTTCGCCCGCGCCCTGAGCGCCGCAGTCGTATACGAGTGACCGGAGCTACCACCGTGCCAGATGCGTGCCAGAACGAGCGGTAAACCACGGTCAACAGGGGCTACCAAGAGCCCCCGCCCAAGATCACACCATGACTCGTTTACCCAGGTCAGCGCAATGATCGGCCGCAATCAACCCGGTGATTCCCAAGCTCAGAGCGCGGGTTCGATTCCCGTCACCCGCTCCACGACGAAGGCCCAGGTCAGCGACCCGGGCCTTGTTTGTTGTCCAGACCTCTTTATGCCTCCCGCGCCCGTTGCGTGCCCGATGGGCTCTGGGCCGCCTCACGGTGTGCCCGTACGCGAGCGTCGAGGCCGCTCACGCTTGGGCGCGAGCTTCGAAGATCACGGCCCTGGATCGGGCTATTGCGGGCAGGTCCGAAGCCCGCCCGATCCGCGGGCCAGCCTACGAGGCCGTGGCAGCGCCAGCCCAGAGCCGTCCGCCGACCTCGGTTACTGTCTGGAGGTCCGGGAGTCGGACGCAACGAAGGGGGCCACAGCCGTGTCGATCCGAGAAAACTTCGCCAAGCTCTTCAAGAGCACGGCCAAGACCCCTGATGGCGACTTGTTCGCGGGAGAACGCCCATGCCAATGTTCGCCGGAGTGGCCCGGCTTGGAGACGACGGCGAACGGCCACATGCTCCCAGCTCAGCCCTCCACCCACTACAGCGTTCTCACGAACCCGGAGTCCGGACCGTTCGTCGCGCGCTGCATCGGTTGTCAGGCGCGCTATCCCCACCCCTGGGTTATCCCGCAGGGTTCGCCGATGCCTTTCGACTGGGCTCGCGATTGAGTTGGGGCCGACCGTTTGCGGTGCAGCCAGCCGCACGCCCGCCGTCGCGAGTACTGCAACAGATGCGCACCAGACCGAGTGGCGCACCACTGTCAATAGGGGTCCGCTCAGGAGTCGAGGCCGGCGCTCTCGCAGCGTCCGTTTCCGCAGCTCAACACCGTTGTGACGACCAAACCACCCGTGATTCCCAAGCCCAGAGCGCGGGTACGATTCCCGTCACCCACTCCAACACAAAGCCCCAGGCCAGCGGCCCGGGGCTTCTCTGCTGCCCGGGGCCGCTGGCCTCCGTCAACCCGCGACGCCGCACCAAGATCTAGGCGCAACGGTCACACTTGGGCCAAAGCGATCGAGACGCGTCGGGTGTTATGTGGCGGACGAGGCGCGGGCGTAGGCTCAGCCCAGCGACCGCAACACGGCCAGGCTCATGATGATCGCGTAGACCGCCGCCCAGGAGACGCTTCGATGACCGAACAGCCTTCTGCCCCCGACGGGCCCCTGATCCCCATGCCGGCACTCACCCCGGCAGCACTCCGCGCGGCGGTCGCCCAGATTGCCCCCGCCCAGCTGCCGTCTTTCGTCGAGCACCTCGACCGCGCCGTCGAACAAGCCGCTGCCCAGAGCACCATCGCTCCACTGCGTACCTTCTTGCAGTGGTGGGGCGAGTTCGTCGCCATCCAGCGCTACCCATCCCGCGCCGCACGCCTGCACGAACTGGAGGCCGTAGCGCAGGAGGCCACCGACCGCGAGACCCTTCGCTCCGCACTCTTCGAGATCCGGCAGATCACGGACCTGGCCCACCACGAGATCTCCGCGTGAGCGATACCTGGACCTGGGACTACGACTCCGACGCCGAGCATGTCGTATGCGGCCTGCCGCCCGAAGTCGTGGCCGAGGTAGAGCGCTTGGCTGAGCAGCTGACGGTCCTGGGTCGGGACGCGGTCGACGTCGGCCGCGGAAATCCGCACGGCGGAGGTCTGCGGACACAGGACATCTTCGGGGGACGGGGCTTCTTCATGTTCATGGCGCTGGAACGCCTTGAGCTGGTTGTGATCACCCGCGTGACATGGCTCGGCTGATCAGTCACTACGGCGCAAGCCCGCATGCGATCGGCCCTTGGCTGCCGCGAGGCGAGCCTGGCGGCCAGGCACACCTGGACGCAGCGCGGCAGGGGTAGCGTCCGCCGCACCAGATGCGCACCAGATACGGCGGTCAGCAGCGGTCAATGACGGGTGCCTGGGTGAGCCCACCAAACTGTCGACGGAATCCGATTACGCAGGTCAAGCGACGTGCTTGGGGCTGATCACCCCGTGATTCCCAAGCTCAGAGCGCGGGTTCGATTCCCGTCACCCGCTCCACGACGAAGGCCCAGGTCAGCGACCCGGGCCTTGTTTGTTGTAGACCTCCGTTCGCCTCCCGCGCCCGTGGCGTCGAACCCGACGCTCGTCTGCACGCACGGACGCCCAGCGCGGAGGTGTTCTCAAGCGACGGTGTACTCGGCGTCCCCGAAGTCCGCGACCACACGCAGCCGACCACCCAGCGCTTCGACGTAGGAGCGGATCGTGGCCAGCTCGGCGCGGTCCAGTTCGCCGTGCTCGATCGCCGAAACCCGAGGCGTGGAGACCCCCATGGAAGCGGCAACTTGGCGCTGGGTCAGCGCCTGCTCGTGCCGGACCTCTGCGAGCTTGTGAGCGCGTACCTCCGCGGTCAGCCGGTCCATCGCCGCCTGCTTTTCCTGCGCAGATCGCACCGGCAGCCCAGCGGCCTCGCGCCGCTCGCGCGCCTTGCGCTTGGTCTCCTCCCAGCTGACCGCGCTCATTCGTACTCCCTGGTTTCAAGATCGGCCAGATGCGCCTGGTAGCGCTTCTCGGCGATCGGGATGTTGGTGTTGTACCAGCCCTGCCAGTTTCCAGCCTTGTCGCCAGCCACCAGCAGTACCGCTCGCCGCACGGGATCGAACGCGAAGAGAATCCGGATCTCGCTGTTCCCAGACGACCCCGGTCTCAGCTCCTTCAGGTGATGGTTCTCAGCACCCTTGATTCGGTCGACCAGTGGGCGACCGAGCGTTGGCCCCGTCGCCGCCAGCATGTCGATGGCGTCTTCCACCTGCTCGGCACTGTCCCAGTCTCCCTCGGCCAGCGTCTCGAACCACGCCGCAACCTCCGCGACGAGGATCACTTCCCATTGAGCCACGGCGTCGATGTTAATGCAAGTGTTAACCCACCATGCCGGACCCGCTTCGCACACGATGGAGCCGTGCCAGATGCGTGCCAGAACAGGCGGGATACCACGGCCACCAGCGGTCATCTCAAGCCCACCGCGCTGACAAGGCCGGAGGCGTATGGCCGGGTCAGCACACTCCTGGGCACTGACAGCCCGGTGATTCCCAAACTCAGAGCCCGGGTTCGATTCCCGTCACCCGCTCCACGACGAAGGCGCAGGTCAGAGACCCGGACCTTGTTTGTTGTCTAGACCTCTCTAGGCATCCCGTGCCCGTTGCGTGCCAGATCAGGCGTCGGGCATGCCGACCGGTCGCCTCGCGTCGGCGTTCACTCCCTGGTGCGCTCGACTGTGTGATCAGCGCCGCCGAGCGACCACATCAGCCATGCTGAAATCATGAACAGGTACGCAGCGGCGAAGCCGTACGTACTTCCGGAGTCACGCGCCGAGTTGGACGGGCCGACGACTGGTGGCGTCACGCTGCCGCGCCACATCGACTGGGGACCGCACTACATCTACGACCTGGCCGACGAGGCAGGCTTCCGACTGATGTACGAGCGTGTCATCCGCGAGGCCCAGACTCGTGACGACCTCAACACGTATCTGAACGCGAGATCGCTGCGACAGGTGTGGTGTGACCTGTTCCTCCCTGTCGTAGTCAAGACCGCTTGGGAATCCCGATTCCCTGAGCTTCGTGAACACGGCACGACGGCAGCCGCGGCTGGTGGCCGAACTGCACCCGTCGGCGTCGGCTGATCGTCCACGATCTGGACGCGCTGAAAACAGTCCCTGGCAAGATCCAGACGTCGGCGGAGGACATCCGCTGGCAACGTCTCGGCGGACAGCAGCCCGCCGAGTGAACTGAAGCGGACGAGCGCATCTCCATACGCACGAACAGGACGAACACGTACCGTGGAGCACACAGCGGACCTGCCGATCCTCACTGGAGACCGCGATGACCACGCAGCCCGAACATCCGATGCACGACATCGCCGACAGTGATCCGGAAGCCCACCGCATCGCCCAGCCGGCGAGTACTCCTGAGGAACTGCGCGCTGCTCTTGCGCTGATCGCCCCGGACGCAGTGCCGACATTTGATGCCGAGCGCGCCGCGGCACTCCGGCAGTCCCGAGAGCAGGTGAGCGCGGCACCGATGCGCCGTTTCGTCGGGCAGTGGGCCGTCTACGTCGCCGTCGAGCGCCACCCGGACCGAGCCGCTCGCCTGCGGGCGCTGGAAGCCCGTGCAGCCGAGACTGACGATCTCCACGAGGCTCGCGAACTTGCTGCGGAGATCGGCCGCATCCTTGACAAAGCATGCGCTGAAGCCGGCATCGACCAGGAGCAGGGAGCAGCGTGAGCGATCGGGACCCATGACGTTGGGGTTACGACCCGGACGCCGAGCACGTCGTGTCGGGTCTGCCCCCGCAGGTGGTCGCCGAGGTTGAACGCCTTGCGGGAGAGATGGTTGCACTGGCCGAGGTCGGCGTTGACGTCACGGATCTCGGTCAAGGACCGCGACGGGGCGTGCCGGGCAGAGTGCGGCGCATCCCCCTGCTCGTCGACGGCTGGTTCTACGCGCTGCCCCTCCCCCGGCTGCGCCTCATCGCGATCACGCGAGTGATCCCCCCATTCTCCAATCTTTAGCGGGTGAGCAGATCTCGCTTCGAGGAACTGGACCCCGGGGCGGATTGGTCGGCAGTGCGCCAGGTTCCGCACCAGAAGCACACCAGATAGAGCGGTGAACAGCGGTCAATGACGGGTGCTGCGGCAAGCACGACAGCTTGCCGTCAGTGCTCGTTTGCGCTGTTCAGCGACGTGATCCGTGTCGGCTGCCCGGTGATTCCTCAGAGCTCAGGTTCGATTCCCGTCACCCGCTCCACGCACAGCAGAGCCCCAGGCCATCGGCCCGGGGCTCTGCTGTTGTTCGGGGCCGCTGGCCCCTCTGGCGACTCGCGACAACGCACCAAAACCCACCACAACGCGATCACGCTTGGGCCAGAGCGATCGAGACGCGTCGGGCGTTGTGTGGCGAACGAGGCGCGGGCGTAGGTTCGGCCCAGCGTCCGTACCAACGGCCAGGCTCACGATGACCACGTAGACCACCACCCAGGAGACGTTCCGATGGCCGAGCAGCCCTCTGCCCCCGACGGGGCCCTGAGCCCCATGCCGGCGCTCACTCCGGCAGCGCTCCGGGCAGCGGTTGCTCACATCGCCCCCGCCCAGTTGCCTTCCTTCGTCGAGCGCCTCAACCGCGTTGTTGAACAAGCCGCCGCTCAGAGCACTATCGCTCCGTTGCGTACCTTTCTGCTGTGGTGGGGAGAATTCGTTGCCATCCAGCGACTCCAAGCCGCAGCAAAAGAAGCGACGGACCGCGAGGCCCTGCGTTCGGCACTCGCTGGAATACGACAGATCACAGACCTGGCGCACCACGAGATCTCCACCTGAGCGATGACTGGACCTGGGACTACGACCCCGATGCCGAGCATGTCGTGGGCGGCCTGCCGCACGAAGTCGTGGCCGAGGTTGGAGCGCTTGGCTGAACACATCCCCGGCACAGCCCGTGCCGTCACGGACGCGCGGTTGCGCGTCGTTGCCGAGTTGCGACTCCAGCCGAGCGCTTCCCCGACTGCGTCTTCCTGATGCGGAGTACGCCGCGCGCCCATCACGCGGTAACGACCGTGTGATGGGCGATCTTCTCGCCCCGCAACGACGCCGCATGGCACCGTCTCGCATCCGACGCGAAAGTCCTGAAATCGCAGGTCGTGGGGGAACGGCTGTCGGCTCAATCGGTCTTGACGGGGGTCAGGCTGAACCCGTCGTTGGGCTTGCCCGCAAGGAGGTCGGCCAGCCCGCCGCTGAGCGCGTACGTCGTCCCGTCCGGTCCCGCGGTCACGTCGCTGGTGACGGGATCCTCGACGGTGTCGGTGACCTTCACCGTGGCCTTCTTCCAGCCGTCACGGGGCTTCACACGCTGGATCTGGGCGGGCTTGCCGGTCAGCAGACCGCTGCTGACCGCCGCGATCGAGCCGTCCTTCAGGAGCCGCATGCCGGCCGCGGGGGACCCCAGCGGCGCTGAGAGCTTCACCTCCTGCGCCTTTTCGGGATGTTTGACGGGCACCCGTACCAGGGAGCCGTCGGCCATGGCGATGATCAGCTGGTTTCCCTCCACCCACTCCACCGCTGTCATGCCCACATCGTTCAGGAAGTCGGGAATGTCAAGCGTGCCCTTGAGCAGGTCGTTCTGCAGAAATACCGAGGCGCGGCCCTTGCGGTCGATGCGGAACACCGTCGGGGTCAGCTCGTCGACGGCGTACGCGGTGCCGTCGGGCGCCACCGTCACGTCGGAGATCAGGTGCTGCTTGCCGTCCAGGGTGACCGCGGTCAGATCGACGCACCAGTCCTGCTTCCCGCTCTCCAGGTCGTAGCTGCCCACACCGGCGACGCGGAAGGGGGCGTTCTTCCTGGAACGGTCGGCAGTGCCGTAGTCCACATTGCTGACCAGGATGCGGTCCCGTTCGCGGTCGACGAGGACGGCCTGCGCCGACACCATTTCCGGGTCGTCGATGAGGGTGCGCACCTTCCCGTCAGGACTGACGGCGGAGACCGTGCCGCGCTTCAGCGACCCGGCGAGGAACGTGTTCGACCGCGCGTCGAAGTCCAGCGAGTGCGGGAACACGTTCGAGCCGTCGGCCTTGATGACGCTGGGCTTCTTCTGCTCGGCCTGCTCGGTCCGGGTCTGCTCGGCTCCGGATGTGGAGTTGGATTTGGTAGAGGAGCCGTTCGCGGCCAACGCCGTTCCAGTGGCCACGGCGACGACAAGTGCCGCGCTCGCGATGGCGATCTTCAGGTTCGTCTTCTTCATTGTTGTCCTTGTTCCTCGGAAGGGTTGGGGCCGGTGTGTACTGCGGTGACCTGCGGTGACCTGCGTGAGGGTCACTCGGTGATGTCGCGTCCGAGCAGCGCGGCCAGCCGGTCGAGCGCGGGGGCGTCTTCCGGAGCGGTCCGGGACGACGCGAACGGAGCGCCCGGTCCGGACGGCAGTTGTGCCGCGAGGCCGCGGGCGAACTCGGTCTCCCGCTCGACCGTGGCCTCGTCGAACAGGGCCTTCTGGCCGATGGCCCGGGCCAGATCCCAGCCGTGTACCAGGTGCTCGATGGTCTGGAGATGCAGTGCCACAGCGCCGGGCACCTCACCGATCGGGGCCCGCACCGTGCGCTCCAGCGCTCCCGGACCCTCGAAGGCGGCCACCAGGGCGGCGGCCGATGTCCGGAACGCCTTCTTGAGCGCTTCCGGAGCGGGGTCGAGCGCCGACAGGGGCGGCTGCGTCCCCATCACGACGGCGAACGTGTGCTGACCCAACAGCAGATGGTCGACCAGCTGCTGGACGTTCCAGTCGGTGCAGGGCGTGGCCGCGCTCCACTGCTCCTCCTCCACGGCCTCGACCAGGTGGGCGATGGTGTCGATGACCCCGGCGAAAGCCGTGACGGGTGTGGTGGACATGGGGAACCTCCAGGAGGGGTGGAAGGGTGGCTGTGCGGGCCTCTGCGGATGTTCTTCCGCGGTGGAAGGGGGAGCCGGCTACCCGCCCCGCCCCAAGAGCGAGCGCCGAATGCGTGAAAGAGGGGCGGCAGCGTCATCGGCGGCCGGAAGGCGTGCGTGACGAGGCCCCGGCGGCGCTCCCTGCCAGCCTCGGGCCGGAGGCTGGCGGGTGATGTTCAGGTGTGACGCTGTGAGCAGACTGTGGCTTTGCGACGGCCGGATCAGGGGTGTACGGAAGGAGCGGCGTGTGCCGGGGTGCCGGCGGCGGGGCGGGCGGTCGCCGGCATGTCCGCGGCGGGCTGGAGGGTCTGGTTGAGCAATCGCAGTGCCGCCTGGGAGGCGGAGTCGGGCGCCGCCGTCACCACCACCAGCCGGATCCCTTGCCCCCGGGGAACCGGGAGCGAGTGCTGACACACGTCCAGCTCCCCGACCATCGGATGGCGCATCCGGTACTCGTTCAAGCCCCAGGCGCGCACCCGGTGCTGAGCCCACAGCGTGGCGAAATGCGGGCTGCGCATCGTCAGCTCGCCGACGAGGGAGGCCAGACGCGGATCGTCCGGATACTTGCCGACCGCCTGTCGCAGCTTGCCCACCACATCCCGTGCTTTCCTGGGCCAGTCCACGTACAGGTCCCGCGTGTGGGCGTCCAGGAATACCATGCGGGCGGTGTTGGGTCGCGTGGCCGCTTGATCCGGGCTGTCCGGGGCCAGATGCCCGGCGAACAACGCATGCCCGGTGCGGTTCCACGTCAGGACGTCCGAGCGCTGGCCGAGGACCACCACGGGTGAGTCCCCGAAGGCATCCACGAGTTGGCGCATTGCCGCGGTGACACGCTCGGCGGGGAGCCGGCGACGGCTCTGCCGGACGTCACCGGACAGGGTGTGCAGGTGGCGCCGCTCCGCGTCATCCAGCCGCAGAGCCGTGGCCAGCGCGTCGAGGACCTGCGGCGAGGCGTTGAGCGACAGCCCCTGTTCCAGCCGGATGTAGTAGGCCACGCTGACGCCGGCCAACTGGGCCAGTTCCTCACGCCGCAGCCCCGGCACCCGCCGCCGGTCGCCGTAGTCCGGCAACCCCACGTCCGCCGGCTTCAACTGAGCCCGGCGCCGGGACAGGAACTCACCGAGGAGGGATTTGCCGTGCGCTGTCTCGTCCATGCGACCGAGTATGGACAGGCTCTCTCCAACTAGCCTGCCCCTGCGACTAGCAGGCGCGAAGCCGCCGGGCACGTGGTGCCTGAGGTCTCACGGATATCGCCGCGGCGCGTGCCGCCGGAGCGAGACAGCGCCGGCCCTCGCCCATGGCGGGACCGTGCCCGCCGTCGGCGAGGTCGCCAAGTCCTCTGCCGTGAAATGAATACGCAGCGCCATGCCGTCCCCCGACCATGGTTACGCGAGTGAGGCCGTCACCGTAAGTGGCGCCGATAAACGACCGATGGATGCGAACCAGACCCCCACCGAGTCGGCCCACGCGGGAGCGCCAGCGCTGCGTTAGTGGCTCGTTAATCGGACGGTAGCCGCCACCGGCAAGGTGAGTGCCACACCGGGCGATACGTCGCTGTGTGTACTACTCCGCTGATGACGAAGAAGGTCTTGCCATGCTGATCGCCCGCCCCCGAGTCCGTATGTTCGCCGGTGCCGGGCTGCTCATAACTGCCGCGATGCTCACCACCGCCTTCCAGTCCTCGGGCGACGCGAGCGGTCAGTTCGGTGACTCGTCGACCTCCGCGGTGGCTGCGGTCGCGGTTGCGGCTGACCAGGGCACCGGCTCTGGCGCATCGATCAAGACCTTCGTCGCGCAGGACACAGGAACCCAGGCTGGTGTCGCCGCCCACGTCGGCTACGGCGAGCGTGGCGAGGTCGGGCAGGAGTGCGGGGCCAACGACATCTCCTGGAGCACCAGGTCCGAGACGCAGGCCGGCGGATACATCCTGATCATGGCGAAGGCCAAGCCCGGGATCACCTGCGTCCTGCCCGCCGCGCTCCCCACCGTCGCCTTCGGATCGGACGGCACCGAAGCCGGCCCCGCCGAACAGGCCGTTGGCGAGGCGGTCACGCTCGGCAAGGGAACCACCGCCTACGCCGGAGTCAACCCCAAGACCACCAACGAAAACGGCGGCAAGGAACTGAACAGCATCATCGTCGCCATCGGCGCCGAGGACCCCAACCCCGTCTCCCTGCCCGTCGACACCATCACCGTCGACAAGCCCATCGTCACCAACTGGCACACCGACGCGGCAGACGCCGTCCCCTTCGAGGGCGGAACCGACCAGTAGCCCAACGACAGCTGCCGTAGCCGCCCATGAGCGCTTCAGGCTTCGTTCAGCCGGGCGTTACCAACATCTCCCTCGCAGCAACGACGTTAGGAGTTCGTACATGCCTCGCAAACGCTCACTTCTGATCGCCGCCCCGATCGCGGCTGTCGCCTTGTCCCTGACCGTCGCCGGTTACCAGGCCGCTGCGGCCGGGTCGTCGCCTTCGGGCGGCGCAGACCGGGCCGCCAGCATGGCCGCCAAGGCGACGGGCCCGTGCCTGGCCGGCGCCACGACGCTGGTCGGCGATCTCGATGGTGACGGTCGCCCGGACAAGATCACGAATCCGGGGCACACCGGAACCAAGATGACGATCCAGTGGGGGACGGCGGACGGTTCGTTCGGAACGAAGCACACCGTCAGGAAACTCCTGGGCGCGAAGACGGGGGAGGTCGCGTCCGCCGCGGTCGCCGACTTCCAGAAGGACGGCACCCTGGACATGGTCGTCAACATCGTCAAGCCGTCCGGCATCGACGACCCCTCGACGGCGCGCGTCGCGGAATACCGCCCCGGCCCGCTCAAGCGGGCGAACCTGAGCTCCGCCCACTCCCGGCACTCCGACATCGGCGACCACGGCGAGGTCCAGCAGCTTCGGATCGCCAACTACGGCGGCGACGCCTACCCGGACCTCGCGATCCTCAACAACAACGGTGACGGGCAACTGGATCGGGACGTGCGCCTGTCGCAGCGGGACAACGGCCCAGGGGACTTCGACTACGAGTTGAAGATGAAGTACGGCGCGTTCGGGTCCACCGGCGAGCCGCCGTCCATGCCCAGCAACGGCTGGGCCAAGTTCTACAAGCCCTGCTCCTGACCACAACCGGCGCCGCCCGGCCCTCATCGGGTGGGCGGCGCCGAGGCGTGCGCACCTCAGCCGGGATGCGTATCGGGGCGCATGTCGACCCCCTCCAGCCGGGAGGTCGGGGGCAGTGGCTCGAGACGAGCCGTTCTTCGCCGACGCCCGTTGGTCTTCATCAGCAGACGATCACTTCGCACAGGCGGCGCGCCGGGGGTCCCGCCGCTCCTGCGCAGCCGCTCGACCAGGAGGGGCAGCCCGACGACGACGATCAGCCACACCTGCACGTAGAGCCTGTCGCCCTCCATCGCCACCGGGTGGGCTACGGACGTCAGCAGGCCCGTACCGCCCACGGCGATCAGGCAGAGCGCGATGGGCACCGAGCGGCTCATCGCGCCCCAGATGCCCAACGCCAGGAGGAAGAGCAGGGAGGGAGCCAACGCCTCGCCCTGTAGCCACTGCCACCAGTAGTTGACATCGAGCCGGGCCAGTCGGCGCCACGGGTCGGCGACTTCGGCATACGTCCAGTGGAGGGAGAAGGTGTCCTGGAGCGAATCCTCCAGTCCGGGCAGCCGGAGCGCCCGGCTCATCGCAAAGGCGACCAGGGACTCGAAGAGCGAGACGATGAGCAGGCAGCGCGTGCCCTTGTGCCGGGCCTGTGGAACGAACATCAGCGCCAATGCGCTCGCCGCCACCAGGCATGGCCCCACCAGGGCGAAGCTTGAGTACTTGACCGCGAAACCCAGCGCGAAGGCCCCCACGGACAGCAGAGCCCCCGCCACCCGCCGCCGCCCCTGGCACAGCCACACCGCGCCGAGCAGCATGGCCACCATGAGGGCGATCATCGGTCCCTCCGTCATGGGCCGGCTGCCCCACAGCCCTATCGGCGTGACGTAGTACAGGCACTGACCGAGCCATGCCACCGGAGGCGGTGCACGCAGCGCGCGCAGGAGCACCAGGACCAGCAGTCCTCCGAGCGCCGTGAAACCCAGGGCAACGGCCGTCAGCCCCGCCTTGGCTCCCAGGAGCCAGACGAACGGCGCTGCCACCAGTGGATAGGCGAGGCGAGCGTGGAAGAGCGCCTCGTACCGCGGGTTGCTGGGGTTGAGGCCATCCGCGTGCTCGGTGAGGCAATCCTGGAACTCATAGCTGCGCACCGGGGCCCGGAACTCGATCTGATGCAGCATGCGGTTTCGCTGAAGCATGGCCGCCGTGTCCGCGCAGTAGGCCCGCAGCGCTTTGTCCTGGGCTTTCCGGTAGGGGTCGCCCAGGAACTCGTACGCTGAGCGGGCGTAGCGGTATGAGTCATTGGAGAAGCGTGTGCCCGGATAGGCGAAGACATGCAACAACACAAAGACGACAACCGTCAGTAACGGGATGATCTTGTGTATTCGCATCACGAGACTCACCCTAAATGCGAACAAACAGGGCGACATCTCGAGTGGTCCACCAGGGTCTTCCTCTCGGATCTGAGCCAGAAACCCGCGTTTCGCCGCTCTCGTGCGTCACTCTCCCCTTGTGGACTTCGAGAGCCCGCACCCGGCGGGCGTGCAGGAGGACGGGATCATGGCTTTCGCCGACTACCAGAACGAGATCTACCTCGACGGGCTGCGCGGGGTGCTGCCGGACCTGCCCATGACCTCCGACGACCTCGAGCCGCTGGCCGAGGCGGCCATGCCGCCCGCGGTGCGCTCCTACGTGGCCGGCGGCGCGGGCAACGAATACACCCAGCGGGCCAACGTCACCGCGTTCGAGCAGTGGGGCCTCATCCCCCGCATGATGGTCAGCCCCACCCAGCGCGACCTGTCCGTCGACCTGTTCGGGATGCACCTGCCCACACCGCTGCTCATGGCCCCGGTCGGCGTGGTCGGTCTGTGCGCACAGGACGGCCACGGTGACCTCGCCACCGCCCGCGCCGCCGCCCGTACCGGCGTGCCGATGATCGCCTCCACCCTGACCGTCGATCCGATGGAGCAGGTCGCCGCCGAGTTCGGCGACACGCCCGGCTTCTTCCAGCTCTACACCCCCTCCGACCGGGAGGTGGCCGAGAGCCTGGTCCACCGGGCCGAGGCCGCGGGCTTCAAGGCCATCGTGGTCACCCTCGACACCTGGATCCCCGGCTGGCGCCCCCGTGACCTGGCGGCCAGCAACTTCCCCCAGCTCCGCGGCCACTGCCTGGCCAACTACACCAGCGACCCGGTCTTCCGCTCCCGGCTCGCCAAGGCTCCCGAGGACGACCCGACCGCGACCGTGATGCACTGGGCGACGATCTTCGGCAACCCCCTCACCTGGGACGACCTGCCCTGGCTGCGGTCGATCACCAACCTGCCGCTGATCCTCAAGGGCATCTGCCACCCCGACGACGTCCGTCGCGCCAAGGACGGCGGCGTGGACGGCGTCTACTGCTCCAACCACGGCGGACGCCAGGCCAACGGCGGCCTGCCCGCGCTCAACGCGCTGCCGGAGGTGGTCGAGGCCGCCGACGGTCTGCCGGTCCTGTTCGACTCCGGCGTCCGCACCGGGGCGGACGTCATCAAGGCCCTCGCCCTGGGTGCCACCGCGGTCGGCGTCGGCCGCCCCTATCTCTACGGCCTGGCTCTCGCCGGCACCGACGGCGTCGTCCACGTCCTGCGTTCCCTGCTCGCCGAGGCCGACCTGCTCATGGCCGTCGACGGCTACCCCAGCCTCGCCGACCTCACCCCCGACGCGCTCCGCCGCCTCACCTGACCAGCGCGGCAGCCCCGCTCAGAGCACCATCGCTCCGCCTTATGATCATGAAGGTACGCCCGTTGCCGCCGCGGCAGCGCTGCGTTAGCGGCACGCCAACGAAACGATAGCGGCCGTTGGCAAGCTGACTACCAGACCGAGCGAAACGTCGCCGGGCGCACCGTTCCACTCATGACAAGGAAGTCTTCCCATGCGTACCACGCGCACCCGAGTCCGTACGTTCGCCGGTGCCAGTCTGCTGGTGGCTGCCGCGATGCTCGCCACCGCTTGTCAGAACTCGGACGACGCGAGTGGTCAGTCGGGTGACTCGTCTTCCTCCGCCAAGGCCGAGGCCGGGGCCGGGGCCGGGGCCGGCAAGGACACCGCCTCCGGCTCATCGACCGCGGGCAACAGCGACAGCGGCAGCAACGGCAAGTCCTCCGGTACGAAGGGCGACGGCTCCGGCGCCGACGTCGGCAACGGCGAGAAGGCCGCAGTCGGGCAGGAGTGCGGGGCCAATGACATCTCCTGGAGCACCAGGTCCGAGACGCAGGCCGGCGGATACATCCTGATCATCGCGAAGGCCAAGCCCGGGATCACCTGTGTCCTGCCCGCCGCGCTCCCCACCGTCGCCTTCGGATCGGACGGCACCGAAGCCGGCCCCGCCGAACAGGCCGTAGGCCCGGCGGTCACCCTGGGCAAGGGAACCACCGCCTACGCCGGGGTCAACCCCAAGACCACCAACGAAAACGGCGGCAAGGAACTCAACAGCATCATCGTCGCCATCGGCGCCAAGGACCCCAACCCCGTCTCCCTGCCCGTCGACACCATCACCGTCGACAAGCCCATCGTCACCAACTGGCACACCGACGCGGCAGACGCCGTCCCCTTCGACGGCGGAACCGACCAGTAACCCGCGATCAGAGCGTTGAGCGGATGCGGCCCTGTCCGGCGGTGACGAGCCCGCCGGACAGGGCCCGCATGGCGCGCTCGACGGTCTCCCGGTTTTCGCCGACCGGAGCGACGTAGTCGATGACCTCGCGCGCTGCGGCCTCCCCGAGCGTGCGGGTGATCACCCACGCGGCGAGATACTGGGACGACAGGCAGCCGCCCGCCGTGGCGATGTTCCCCTCGGCGTGAAACGGCGCGTCCAGCACGGTGACGTCGCAGGCCTCGACATAGGGCCGGCTCTTGATGTCCGTGCAGGCGGGCATGGTGTCCAGCAACCCGAGCCGGGCGAGCACCAGCGCGCCCGAGCACTGCGCGCCGATCAGCTGTCGCGAAGGGTCGAGCGGCAGCCTGGAGAGCAACCGGTCGTCCGCGACCACCTCTCGCGCCTTCACCCCGCTGCCGATGAGCACGACGTCCGCTTCGGTCACGAACTCCAGGGGACGCTGCCCGGTGACCTCGACGCCGTTCATGGACGCGACCACGGGCGTCGGCGTCGTGATGAAGGCCTCCAGGCCGTCCTTCCGGCAGCGGTTGATCAACGCGGAGGCGATGAAGCTGTCGAGCTCGTTGAACCCGTCAAAGGTGACCACGGCGACCTGCATGGCAACTCCTCAAAGAACGGCAGCACTGGAAGCAGTCTGCCGGGGGCGCCGTGTCCAGGTCGCGGGCCAGATTCTCATCGGTGGCCACCGCGCCCGCTACTTGCCCCCGCCGACGGCGTCGACCGTGATGGCGGACGGCGCCGCGTCGTTGGCGGTCGCGTCGTCCTGGCAGGCCGCCAGCGCGAACGCCGCCACGGTGGCGACCACCGCGGCGG
The DNA here is from genome assembly GCF_040302705.1 of Streptomyces sp. NPDC097640. Taxonomy (NCBI): domain Bacteria; kingdom Bacillati; phylum Actinomycetota; class Actinomycetes; order Kitasatosporales; family Streptomycetaceae; genus Streptomyces; species Streptomyces sp. NPDC097640. The sequence goes on along the minus strand of NZ_JBEOSB010000029.1, from coordinate 59,208 downwards.
CGGCGACCTTACGGAGGTGGCGGAGTTCGGCGTGGTATGACATGTGTCCCCCTGTTGTCGCGGGCTTCATCCCCGTCCTTCAGGGGCCGTGACAACAAGCCTGTTCGGCAGCGCTGGCGATCTACTGCCGCCCGGCTAACGCGCCGCTAATTCGGTCGCGTTCGGTGATGCCGGTGCATAGGTTGAGCGGATGCCCGAGCCCAGCGACAGCGCCCGCGCCGCAGCCCTGAGGGAGCTGCTGGACGTCGAGCGCTGGGAGCGGCTGGAGCCCTGGGCCGTGGCCCGGGTGCGGGTTCGAGGTGCGGATGTGGCGCCGTCCGTTGTCGTCAAGTGGGCCGAGGGCGGACCCGTCCAAGGGCGTGGCGCCGGGTGGCGGCTGCGTACCGAGGTGGCCGCGCTCCGGTTTCTCCGGGACGACGTCGGGATCGGCCTCGCCCCTCGCGTCATCGCCGCCGACACAGCGGCCGGGTTCGTGGTCCTGGAAGACCTCGCGCCGCGCACCGCCCTGGACCGGCTGCTGCGGCGCGACGGAGCGGCGGCCCACGGCGACCGGCTGGCCGCCTTCGCCCGTGCCCTCGGTGAGCTGGGCGCGGCCACCGCCGGGCGGGCCGAGGGCTACTACGCGCGCCGGGCCGGGCTGGGGCCGGTCGACCCCGCGGCCGACCGAGCGGGGCGGCTCGCCCCGTACCGCGACAGGGGGATCGAGCACGCCGTGGGGCTCGGGGTGCCGCTGGAGGCCGGGGCCGCCACCGAGATCGGCGCGGTGGTGGATGAGCTGGCCGCCCCGGGGCCGTTCCTCGCCCTCAGCAATGGGGACGCGGAGGCCAACAACGTCCTTCTGCATGCCGCAGGCCCGGCCGACGCCCGCCTTATCGACTTCGAGTTCGCCGGCTACGCGCACGCGCTCACCGACGCCGTGTGCCTGCATGTTCCCGGCCCCGCCTGGATGACGGTGGGCGACCCGGCCGAGGGCCCGGACCTGGCCGGTCACTACCGCCGCGCCCTGGCCCGCGGCGTTCCGGAGGCCGAGGACGACCGGCGGTACGGATTCGGCCTCGCCGCCGCCTGCGTCTCCTGGGCGCTGATCCGCCTGGAGCGGTTCGCGCTGCTGGACACCCGCCCACCGGGCGACCGCAGCCGCCCCCAGCTCGTCGCCACCCTCGAAGCCGCCGCGCACACCGCCCGGAGCCACCGCGGCCTGCCCCGCCTCACCGCCTGGCTCCAGCGCATCGCCGTCCTGCTGCGCGGCCGTTGGCCCGACGCCGACCAGGACTTCACCGACCCCGTGCGATTTCCGGCCTACCAGGCTCGGCACGCCCCTTCGATGTGATGGACGTGATGGACGGCTGGGAGTGGGACGACACCTTGTTCTCGGGCACGGCGGCCTACTACCGGCGCGGGAGGCTCCCGTACGCCCCCGGGCTGGCGGACGTGCTCGCCGAGGTGTTGCGGCTCGACGGGCGGGGGCGCCTCCTCGACGTGGGATGCGGGCCGGGCACGCTCGCCCTGAGTCTGGCGCAGGTGTTCCATGAGGTCGTCGGGGTGGACCCGGACCGCGGGATGATCGACGAAGCCGGGCGCGGGGCCGCCGAGGCGGGGGTGGCCGGGAAGGCGCGGTGGGTGCGGATCCGGGCCGAGGATCTGCCCGCGGATCTCGGCTCCTTCACCGTGGCCACCTTCGCCCAGTCCTTCCACTGGATGGATCGCGACCTGGTGGCGGCGACCGTCAGGGGCATGCTCCGGCCGGGCGGGGCGCTGGTGCATGTCTCGGACGTGAAGACGGAGACCCCCAGCGTGGACGGTCTCCCGTATCCCGCGGTGCCCTATGCGGCGATCGACGAACTGGTCAGGCGCTATCTGGGGCCGGTCCGACGGGCCGGCCGGGGGGTGCTGCCGCAAGGGACTCCGGGTGGCGAGGCGGCGGTGCTCGCACGGGCGGGGTTCCGCGGTCCCCGGCGCGTGGTCGTTCCCGGTGGGCAGGCGCTGGAGCGCACGCCGGACGATGTCGTCGCGGGCGTGTTCTCGATGTCCTTCTCGGCTCCGCACCTGTTCGGCACGCGCCGTGACGCGTTCGAGGCGGAGCTGCGCGGACTGCTGGGGGCGGCCTCCCCGGCGGACCGGTTCTCCGAACGTCAGCCGAGCACCGAGGTCTTCGTCTGGCGCAGGGACTCCGCCCCGTTGTGATCGGACAGCGTGATCCGGAATATCTCCGAAAAGTTTTCGGTATATCGGCTCGAATCTTGGCTCACGGAACCGGAGCCTTTGTTGTTCGTCTTGAATCGATCAACGTCTCGGCACCCGCTACCAGGTGAGATGTATTTTCATGAGATCCATGATCAAGGCGGGCCTTCCGGAATCCTTGCGGAAACTGTTGACACCCCATGGAGCCGGTCCAACACTGTCGGCATCAACGGCCCGTCAGCTTCATGAGGAGGAGCATCATGCACGAGGACGACGCCCCCGCCCGCCCGACCAGCCGCAGAGGCTTCATCGGCCGTGCCGGCGCCCTGGCACTGGTCACCTCCGGGTTGATGGTCCCGGGCACCGCGCGCGCCGACACGACGATCACCACCAACCAGACCGGCACCAACAACGGCTTCTACTATTCGTTCTGGACCGACGGCGGTGGCTCGGTCTCCATGACCCTGGCCTCCGGCGGAAGTTACCGGACCTCGTGGACCAACTGCGGCAATTTCGTCTGCGGTAAGGGCTGGAGCACCGGCGGACGCAGGAACGTGAGCTACTCGGGCAGCTTCAATCCGTCCGGCAATGGATATTTAGCGCTCTACGGGTGGACGTCGAATCCGCTCGTGGAGTATTACGTCGTCGACAGCTGGGGCACTTATCGGCCCACGGGCACGTACAAGGGCGCGGTCACCAGTGACGGCGGTACGTACGACATCTATCAGACGACGCGCTACAACGCGCCGTCCGTCGAGGGCACTCGGACCTTCAACCAGTACTGGAGCGTCCGGCAGTCGAAGCGCACGGGCGGCACCATCACCACGGGCAACCATTTCGACGCATGGGCCCGTTCCGGAATGGGCCTCGGCACGTTCAAGTACTACATGATCCTCGCGACGGAGGGCTATCAGAGCAGTGGGAACTCGAGCCTGACGGTCAGCGGATAACCGTCGTGGCGGCGGCGTCCTAGCCGGGGCGGCGGCGGCCTAACCGTGGCGGTGGCGCGTGTTCGGAAACACCAGCCGGGTGGAGGGCTTTCCGGGCGTAGCGGCCCGGGGTGACGCCCACAAAACGCTTGAAGTGCCTGGTCAGATGCGACTGGTCGTAGAAGCCAACCGCGGTGGCCACCTCCGCGGGCGGTCGGCCGTCGAGGAGCAGCCGGCGGGCGTGGTCGACGCGCCGGGACATCAGGTACTGGTGCGGGGCGATCCCGAAGGCCGTGCTGAACGCCCGGATCAGATGGGTGGGGTGGGCGGGCACCAGCTTGGCCGCCTCGTCCAGGGTCATGCCGTGGAACAGCCGCTCGTCGAGGAGTTCCCGCAGGCTGTGGGCCACGCCCGGGTCGGAGTCGGGCGGGGCGGCGGCGAGCCGGGGCAGCAGGTGTCCGCGCAGCCGCTCGCCGATCAGGGCGAGGCGGCTGGCCGCCTCCAGTTCGTCGCCGGGCCGCGTCAACACCGCGTGCAGCTGCCCGACGCGGCGGCGCAGGAGCGGGTCGACGATGTCGGGGTGGTCCACCGCCGGGCCGATGAGGCCCTCGTCCAGCTGGGACAGGTCCAGGTAGAGGACGCGTTTGCGGAAACCCTGCGGGGTGGCGGGCGAGCCGTTGTGCGGGACCTGCGGGGGCAGCAGGGACACCGTGTCGTGCGGGGTGCCGCACTCGCGGCGGTTCAGGTCGTAGCGGACCGCGCCGTTGTCGACGATCAGCAGCGTCCACACGTCGTGGACGTGCATCGGGTACGCGTGCTCGGTGAAGTGGGCGTGGAAGACCTCCACGACGCCCGGCACCCGCGGGCGCCACGCGGACACCTCGTGCCGGGACACCATGCAAGAAACGTACAAGACGGTACGGCGGGGTGCCCTGCAGCCTCGGAGCATGACGAGCACGACAAGCATGACGAGCACGACGACTGAGACCGCGCCCGTACGTTTCGACACCAAGATCGCCGTGGTGCTGCGGGAGGACCTGCCGACCTGGCGGCGGCTGAACGTGACCGCGTTCCTGGTCAGCGGCCTCGGCTCGGAGCTGCCCGAAGTGATCGGCGAGCCGTACGCCGACGCCGACGGCACCGCCTACCTGCCGATGTTCCGCCAGCCCGTGCTGGTCTTCGAGGGGACGAAGGAGACGCTGACCGCGGCGCACACCCGCGCCCTGTCCCGCGCGCTCCCCCGGGCCGTGTTCACCTCCGACCTCTTCGCCACCGGCAACGACCGGGACAACCGCGCGGCGGTGCGGGCCGTGCCGAAGGACCAGCTGGATCTGGTGGGGCTCGCCCTCTACGGGCCGCGCAACGCGGTCGACAAGGTGCTCAAGGGTGCCCGTATGCACCCCTGAGCGCCGCGTACCGTGGCGCGGGTGGGAAATGTGTTCGGGGGGTTCGGGGGCGGCAGTGGCGGTCTCTCGCTGTCCAACGGGGGGACGGATGTCTTCCTCGACGTCCTGACGCTCGCCGTCTCCGATCTCGCGCGCGACGCGTGGGACTTCCGCTTCGCCGCCCTCCTGGCCCTTCAGGACCAGAGCGTCATGGGGCGGGGCGCCGTCGGGTTCGACCTGGAGGAGATCGACTGGGGGACGGCCCCCGCCGAGCGGGCCCGCGCCAAGGGCTTCGTGGTGCGCGTCGTCGACCTCGCGCTGCGCCGGCACCGCTGGGACGAGCTGGGGTACGAGCCGCCGTTCGCGGAGGGGTATCTGCGGCGGTTCAGGGCCATGGTCTCGGCGTTCGGCGTCGAGGCGTTCGAGCCGGCCGAGGCCGTACGACGCCATGGTGACGGTGTCTTCCCCGGGCCGGACGGAGCCGCGGTCGCCTCGTGCGTACCGCACCGGGTGCTGAGCGCCCTGCCGTACTGGGACGGCTGCCGCTTCTGCCATTCAGCGGCGGGTCAGGAGCCATAGGAAGTACGGGCCCCCGACCGCCGCGGTCAGGGCGCCCGCCGGGATCTCCAGCGGGGGCAGCGCGGTGCGGGCGGCCAGGTCGGCGAGGACGAGGGTGACGGAGCCGGTGAGGGCCGAGGTGGCGAGGGGGAGGTGGGGGGTGCGGGTGAGGCGGCGGGAGAGCTGGGGGGCGGTGAGGGCGATGAAGCCGATCGGGCCCGCCGCCGCCACGGCCGCCGCGGCGAGCAGGGCACCGAGGGCGGTGAGCCCGAGGCGGACGCGGGCCACCGGGACGCCGAGCCCGGCGGCGGTGTCGGGGTCGAGCCCGGTCACCCGCAGCGCGCGGGCGGCGACCACCAGCGCGGGCAGCGCCAGCAGCAGGGCCAGCGCGAGCGGCTCGGCCTCCGCCCAGCCGCGGCCGTTGAGACTGCCGGTCAGCCAGAGCTTGACCTGCTCGGCCTGGGACGGCTCGCTCTCGCTCGCGTACAGCTGCACGAGCGCGGAGAGCGCCACCCCGATCCCCGTCCCGGTCAGCACGAACCGGCCCGAGTGCGCCGTTCCGCCGCGCCAGGCGAGTACGTAGACGAGGGCGGCCGCGGCGAGCCCGCCGACGGCGGAGACCAACGGGAGGGCGCCGGGCGAGGTGACCAGGCCGGTGGCGAGCGCGGTCACGTTGGCGGCCGCCGCGCCGTGGCTGACGCCGATGACGTCGGGGCTGGCCAGCGGGTTGCGGGTGACGCTCTGGATGAGCGCTCCGGACAGCCCGAGCGCGGCGCCGGCCAGGGCGCCCAGCACGGCCCGGGGGACGCGGAGTTCGCCGACCACGAGCGCGTCCCGGCTGGGTTCGCCGCGCAGGATCCGCCAGACCTCGCCGGGCGGGACGAACGGCTGGCCGACGCAGGCCGCCGCGGCCAGCGCGCCCGCCAGCAGCACCAGCAGGACGGCGGCGACCAGCAGCGAGCGGCGGTGCAGGGTGATCGAGTACGGGCCGCGGCGCAGCACGAGCGTTCCGCTCGCCCGGCCGGGCCCCGGGTCGCGGCGCGTCCCCGGTGCCGCGCTCACCCCGCTCTCCCCGCTCACCCCGCCACGCCCCTGCGTCGTACGAGCGCCACCAGCACCGGCGCCCCCACCAGCGCCGTCATCACCCCGGCCGGGACCTCCGCCGGGGCGAGCACCACGCGGCCCGCGACATCGGCGGCCAGCAGCAGGCTCGCGCCGAGCAGCGCGGACAGCGGGAGGACGAAGCCGTAGCCGCCGCCGCTGCCCCGGGCGAGGCGGCGGGCGAGATGGGGCGCGGCCAGGCCGACGAAGGCGACCGGGCCCGCGGCGGCCACGGCGGCGGCGGTCAGCAGGGCCGCGCCGAGCGCCGCCGTGACGCGGATCAGCCCCACGCGGTGGCCCTGCGCGCGGGCGGTCTCGTCGCCGAGGAGGAGCGCGTCCAGGCCGCGGGCGCGGGCGACGACGATCAGGGCGCCGACGGCCAGGAACGGCAGCATCTGGGTGACGGTGCCGCTGTCGCGCCCGCTGAGGGAGCCCACCTGCCAGAAGCGGTACTGGTCCAGGGTCGCGGAGTCCGCGGTCAGCAGGACGGAGGTGGCGCCGGCCACCATCGCGGACAGCGCCGTCCCGGCGAGCGCCAGCTTGACGGGCGTGGCCCCGCCCCGGCTGCGCAGCGCCACCAGGTACACCAGGCAGGCGGCGGCGATCGCCCCGCCGAAGGCGTACCAGACATAGCCGTTGAAGCCACTGGCCAGCCCGGACACGATGGCCAGCACGACCCCGGCCGAGGCGCCCTGGCTGAGCCCGAGGATGCCCGGGTCGGCGAGCGGGTTGCGGGTGATGGCCTGGAGCGCGGCGCCCGCCAGGCCGAGCGCGGCCCCGGCGGTGACCCCGACCGCGGCGCGCGGCACCCGCAGGGTCCGTACGACCAGCGCGTCGCGGGTGGCGCCGCCGTGCAGCAGGGCGTCCCAGACGGTGGCCGGGGGGATCGGGCGGGTGCCGACGGCGAGGCTGGCGGTGACCGCGGCGAGGGTGAGCGCGCCCGCGGCGAGCAGCCACCCGAGGCGGGTACGCACGGGCCGGGTACGGACGGGCCGGGTACGGACGGGCCTGGTACGCACGGGCCGGGTACGGAGAGGAGGGGCCACTGGGCGCTACTTGGACGTGCCGCCGAGCGAGTCGGCCAGTTCGTCGGCGACCAGACGGGCGGCGGTGGGACCGGCGTTGAGGTACCAGGCGTCGTCGTCGACCCGGACCGCGTGTCCGGCCTTGACCGCCTTGAGCGACTTCCACAGCGGCCCGGCCAGCACGCTGCCGGCGTCCGTCTTCACCGGGTCGCCCTGCACCGAGTAGAAGATCCAGCCGCCGTCGGCGATGTCGATCCGCTCGGCGCTGATGTCCTGTGAGATCGCCCGGAACCGCTGGGACGCGGGCCGGGACAGGCCCATGTCCACGGCGATGGATCCGGTGAAGGAGGAGACGCCGAACATCCGGGTCCGGTCGGCGGTGAAGCGAACCATGGATACGCCGGCCGCGCCGGTCGCGCCGGACACACCGTCCCCGGCGGCCTTCTTCTCGTAGGCGTCCAGGACTTTCCGCGCCCGCTCGCCCTTGCCGACGGCGGCGCCGACCAGCAGCAGGTCGCGCTTCCAGTTGATGCCCTGGCCCTGGGTCAGCACGGTGGGGGCGATCTTCGACAGCTTCGGATAGAGCGCCTTGAGGCTGGCGTTGGCCAGGATCAGATCCGGGCGGGCCGCGGAGAGGGCCTCCAGGTTCGGCGCGTTGCGCGTGCCGATGTCGGTCATCCCGGCCAGCCGCTCGCGCCGGTCCGGGAACGCGGTCCGCAGATAACCGGGGACCAGCCCGCCGTTCTCGGCGCGGGTGGCGGCGGTCGGGGTGACGCCGAGGGTCAGCAGGTCGTCCAGCTGCCCGGTGCTCAGGACGGCGATCCGGGCGGGGGCCTTCTTGACCTCGGTGGTGCCGCCGACGTGCTTGACGGTGCGCGGGAAGGTGCCGTCCGGCTCCTCGGCGCCCATGCCGGGGGCCAGTCTGCTGGGGGCGGCCGTCGGGCCGGTCGACGCGCCGGCCACCAGGTTGCGGGATCCCTTGTCGGTGCCGTCCGCGCCGCCACCGCCCGTGGAGCACCCGGCGAGCAGTCCGCCCACGACGGCCACGGCCATGGTCACGGCCGCGGCCGGCAGGGCCCTGGCCCCGGCTCTGCGCACACGCACAACAAACCCCTCCTCGTATTAGGTAAGGCTTACCTTAACGTGCACCACCAGCCGTTTCGCGGGGTGGGTGGGGTCGGCACGGCACCAGAGGTCTCAGTGGGGAGCCTGTCCGAACAGGGGGTGACCCCCGGCCAAGCGCAGTGGGCTAACGTCTCACTAACGCCTCACTGACGCGGCACGTCGGCGGTTCGGGCGTGGCCGACCGGCCACGCGGGCCCGCCGGCCCTAACCTGGTTGCCTGGCAAAGCCGTTCGGGCGGGACGAAACGGGAGAAAGAGGATGGGCGAGCGATGCCGCTGAGCGCCGGGGACCCTGAATCCATAAGCGGCTACACCCTCACCGACCGGCTCGGCGCGGGCGGCATGGGCGTCGTCTATCTCGGGCGCTCGGACTCGGGGCGGCAGGTCGCGGTCAAGCTCGTGCACGAACAGTACGCGCAGGACGAGGAGTTCCGGACCCGCTTCCGGCAGGAGGTCGCGGCGGCCCGCAAGGTGAGCGGGGCGTTCACCGCCCCGGTGGTGGACGCCGATCCGGACGCCGCGCGGCCCTGGATGGCCACGCTGTACGTGCCCGGCCCCACCCTGAGCGAGGTCGTACGCGAGAAGGGCCCGCTGGGCGGGCGGGACCTGCGGCGGCTGGGGCTCGGTCTCGTCGAGGCGCTGCGCGACATCCACAAGGTCGGGGTGGTGCACCGGGACCTGAAGCCCTCCAACATCCTGATGGCCGGGGACGGTCCGCGCGTCATCGACTTCGGCATCTCGCGCGCCGCCGACAACCAGACGCTCACCGTCACCGTCGGGAGGGTGCTGGGCACGCCGCCCTTCATGTCGCCCGAGCAACTGCGCACGCCCCGGGGGGTCACCGCGGCCTCGGACGTGTTCTCGCTGGGGTCGCTGCTGGTGTACGCGGTCACGGGCACCGCGCCGTTCGACTCCGACAGCCCGTATGTGTCGGGCTATCAGGTGATGTACGAGCACCCGACGCTGGCCGGGGTCCCCGGGCCGCTCGCGGCGATCGCCGAGCGCTGCCTGGACAAGGACCCGGCGAAGCGGCCCGATCTGACCGAGCTGCACCGCATGCTCGACGCGCTGCCCGACTTCCCCGCCGCGGACCGCTCGACCGTCAGAAGGCCGAACGCCGAGGGCCCGGACGCCGAAGGCGCCCTCCAGGCCCCGCCGCCCCCGCCCCCGCCCCCGCCCCCCGGCAAGGCCGCCACCGGGCGGCGGCGCCGCGGGCGGCTGATCCTCACGGTCGTCGGCGCGACCCTGGCCCTCGCCGGGCTGACCGTCGCGGCGGTGATGTTCGCGACGGACTCGCCCTCGCCGGACACGACGCAGCCCACGGCGTCCACGGCATCCGCGGCGCTGCCCAAGGGCTGGCGCCCCTGGCGCACGTCGCTGAGCGTCGCCGCGTCCGGCCCCCAGCTGGGCTACCAGAAGTCCGGGTGTGTGTCCGACGCCACCACCCTGTACTGCGGCGGAACGGGCTTCACCGTCGCCGCGATGGACGCCGCCACCGGTCACGTCCGGTGGCGGTGGGGCAACATCCCGCAGCAGGCGCGGCCGATCGGGGTGCGCGACGGGGTCGTCTACGCCTACCGGGAGTCGGGGGGGCGGAGTCGGCAGGTGGTGGCGCTGGACGCCGACACCAAGGAACAGCGGTGGGCGCAGCGGATGAGCGGGTCCGGATCGGCGGTCCTGTTCCCCGGCGGGGTGCTGACGCTGGCGGACGGGGAACAGGAGTTCATCGCGTACGGGACGTCGGGTCGGCAGCTGTGGCGGTCGCCGGCGCTCGCGGGGAAGTTCTGCGATCCGACGGTGCTGGGCGGCGTCCCGTACGCCCTCTGCTCACCCCTCGACGATTCCGGCCTGGCCGTCGAGGGCCCCTACACCCTGCTGCGCCTCGACCCTGACGACGGCACCCCGCACGAACTCGCCACCCTCCCCAAGAAGTCGCTGCTCCTCGGCGCCTTCCGCGACCAGCCCGTGTTCCTCGTGCCGCAGACCGCGAAAGACGTGTACGACGAGGGGTACGTGCGGCCGTACAACGCCCTGATCCGCGTGGACCCGAGCACCGGCGAGACCGAGCGGACCGCGCTGTCCCACACCATGTACGGCTCGGCCACCGTGCTGAACGGCGTCGTCTACTTCGTCCAGGACAACGGGACGGTCAGCGCCGTGTCCGCGGACACCGGCCGGAGGCTGTGGCGGAGGTCGACGGACGTCGAGAGCCTGTCCGCGCCGGTGAGGTCCGAGAAGTACGGACAGCTGTACTTCTCCAACCGCTTCGGCCGGTTGCTGGCGCTGAACACCAGGACCGGGGCGGAGGCGTGGCGCATCACCGCGCTGAACGACGTCGGGGTCGGGGGGGTTGCCGTCCCGCCGAGCGTGATGCTCGTCAAGGACGAGATCGTGGCCACGGCCGGGTACACGGCGTTCGCCGTACGCGCGGACCGGCCGTCGGGCCAGCCGTCCGCGTCCGGGCAGGTCACGTCCCCTGGTACCAAAGGCTGACCGCGAGGCCCAGGCCGGCCAGGGCTATGGCGATGCGCAGGGGGGTCTCGGGCAGCCGCCGTACGATCACGGGGCCCACCCAGCTGCCCAGGAGCGCGCCGACGCCGAGCGCCACGGCGGCGCCCCAGTGCACGGGCGCGACGAAGGCGTAGGCCACCGCGGCGGTGATGTTGGCCGCGCCGGTGGCGATGTTCTTGACCGCGTTGGTGACCGGGAGCGGCTCGCCCGCGGCGGCGGTGAGCGAGAGCACCGCCAGCATCAGCACGCCGGAGGCCGCGCCGAAGTAGCCGCCGTACAGGCCGACCAGCAGGACCGCGGCGGCGATGGGGAGCGTGGGGCGGGCGGCCGATCCGAGGGCCTGCGCCCGCGAGGTCACCAGGCGGCGCAGCGGGTCGCGGACCAGGATCAGCACCGAGCCGAGCGCGATGAGCCACGGCACGACGGCCTCGAAGGCCGAGGACGGGGTGGAGAGCAGCAGCGCGGCCCCCACCGCGCCGCCGAGCGCGGAGAGGACCGCGAGCCGCAGCAGGCGGTCGCGCTGACCGCGCAGTTCGGTCCGGGACCCGGCCGCGGTGCCCACCGTGTTGGAGAACAGCGCGACCGTGTTGGTCACATTGGCCGCCACCGGCGGCAGCCCCGCCGCGAGCAGCGCCGGGTAGCTGAACAGCGAGGCCAGACCGGCGATCGAGCCGGCGAGCCCAGAGGCCACGCCGGCCGACACCAGCAGTGCCGAGGAGCCGATTCCCATCTCCAGTTCCCCGCTCCTGCCGACCGTGCCCGCGTGTGCCGTCGGCTCATCCTCCAGACTCACTGTCTCGTATGCAAGACAGTGTCCACATACTTAGACGACCCACACGCTCAGACGGCCGACGGCTCCGGGCCCACCAGCTCGTCCAGGACATCCGTCATCGTGACGAAGCCGAGCACGGCCCCGCCGTCACCGGTGACCGCCGCCAGGTGGGTGCCCGCGGCGCGCATCGCGGTGAGGGTGTCGTCCAGCGGGGTGTCGGCGCGCACCCGGGTGACGGCGTGCAGCGCGGTGCCCGGGAAGGGCTTGTCGCGGTCGGTCGCCCCGAGGGTGTCCTTGATGTGCAGATAGCCGAGCACCGCCCCGGCCGGGGCGAGGACCGGCAGCCGGGAGTAGCCGGAGGCGGCCGCGGCGCGCTCCAGCTGGTCGGGGGTGACCTCGGGGCCGACGGTGACCATCTCGTCCAGCGGCACCAGGATGTCGCCGACCCGGCGGGTGCCCAGCTCCAGGGCGTCGCGCAGCCGCTCGCTGCCGGTGGGGTCCAGCAGGCCCGCGTCGCTGGAGTCGCGGACCAGCCGGATCAGCTCGGCGTCGGTGAAGACGGACTCGACCTCGTCCTTGGGCTCGACCTTCAGCAGCCGCAGCAGCGTGTTGGCGAAGGCGTTGATGCCGAAGACGACGGGGCGCAGCGCGCGGGTGACGGCCACCAGGGGCGGGCCGAGCAGCAGCGCGGTGCGCTCGGGCGCGGCGAGGGCGATGTTCTTGGGGACCATCTCGCCGATGAGCATGTGCGCATAGGTGGCCGCGGTCAGGGCGACCACGAAGGCGATCGGGTGCACCAGGCCCTCGGGGACGTGCACCGCGTCGAAGCCGGGCTCCAGCAGATGCGCGATGGCCGGTTCGGCGACCGCGCCCAGGACCAGCGAGGAGATGGTGATGCCCAGCTGGGCGGTGGCCAGCAGGGCGGACAGGTGCTCCAGCGCCCACAGCACGGTGCGGGCGCGCCGCCCGCCCGCCTGCGCGGCGGGTTCGATCTGGCTGCGGCGCACGGAGATCAGGGCGAACTCGGCGCCGACGAAGAAGGCGTTGGTGAGCAGGGTGAAGGCGCCGATGGCCAGCTGTAGGACGGTCATCGGGCCTCCTCCTTGACGGTGATCTTGTCTGTGACCTTGTCGGTGATCTTGTCGGTGACCTCGTCGGCGACCTCGTCCGTGGCGAGCTCGCCGGCGGCGGTCGCCGGGGCGGTGATGGTGACGCGGTCGGCGCGGTGGTGGTCGACGTCGAGGACGGTCAGCTCCCAGCCGTCCAGGTGGACGGTGTCGCCTTCGGCGGGGATGCGCGCCAGGCGGGTGGCGAGCAGCCCGGCCAGGGTCTCGTACGGGCCGTCGGGCGCGGCGAGGCCGAGGGCGGCCAGCTCGTCGAGGCGGACGCCGCCGTCGGCCTCCCAGACGGCGCGGCCGTCGTCGCTGGGCGGCGCGGGCAGCAGGTCGGGCGGGTTGAGGGGGTCGTGCTCGTCGCGGACCTCGCCGATGACCTCCTCGACGATGTCCTCGACGGTGGCCACCCCGGCGGTCCCGCCGTACTCGTCGATGACCACCGCCATGACGCGCTCGGCGCGCAGGCGCTGGAGCAGGGTGCCGACGGGCAGGGTGTCGGGCACCAGCAGCGGCGGGGTGATCAGGTCGGTGACGGGGGTGGCGGCGCGCTTGGCGGCGTCCAGGGCGAGGACGTCGCGGATGTGGACGGTGCCGATGACCTCGTCGAGGCTGTCGCGGTAGACGGGGAAGCGGGACAGGCCGGTGGCGAAGGTGAGGTTCGCGGCGTCGGTGGCCGTGGCGTGGGCCTCCAGGGCCCGGACGTCCACGCGCGGGGTCATCACGTTCTCGGCGGTCAGCTCGCCCAGGTGGAGCGTGCGGACGAACAGCTCGGCCGAGTCCGGCTCGATGGCCCCCTGCGCGGCGGAGTGGCGGGCCAGGGCCACCAGCTCCTGCGGGGTGCGGGCGCCGGCCAGCTCCTCCGCGGGCTCCAGGCCGAGACGGCGTACGAACCGGTTGGCGGCGTTGTTGAGGTGGCGGATGAACGGCGAGAAGGCGGCGGTGAAGCCGCGCTGGGGGCCGGCCACGACCTTGGCCACGGCCAGCGGGCGGGAGATGGCCCAGTTCTTGGGGACCAGCTCGCCGACCACCATCAGCACCACGGTGGACAGGGCCACGCCCAGCACGGTGGCCACCGAGGAGGCGGCCCCGCCCAGGCCGGCGGCGCTCAGCGGGCCGCGCAGCAGCGCGGCCAGGGACGGCTCGGCGAGCATGCCGATCACCAGGGAGGTGACGGTGATGCCCAGCTGGGCGCCGGACAGCTGGAAGGTCAGCCGGCGCACCGCCGCCAGCGCGCCCTCGGCGCCGCGCTCGCCCGCCTCGACGGCGCGCTCCAGCTCACCGCGCTCGACGGTGGTCAGCGAGAACTCGGCGGCCACGAAGACCGCGCAGGCCAGGGTGAGGAGCAGGGCCAGGAGGAGCAGCAGGACCTCGGTCACCGTGCCACCCCCCGCGCGTCGCTCGAATGCCGCAGCAGGGGTATGGCACGGCCGGTACTGGGAGGTTCACCCATGGCGGGTCCGCCGCTCCTTTTCTTCGCTCGGGTGCGTTCTTCGCTCGGTGGGCCGCGTGCGGCCTCATGACTTGGGGAGGGATCGTCCCTCATTCAGCGTAAAGAGATGGTAAAGCATTCCCGGGGGACGGCGCCCGCTCTATGCTTCTACATGCGTGTAGAGAAACAACGGGGACCAGAATACTTGTGAAGGAGTGAACGCCGCGATGGTGTTCAAACGACTGCTCGGCTCGCTCGGTGTCGGCGGCCCCACCGTGGACACGGTCCTCGAGGGTGGGCCGGTCCGTCCGGGTGGCGTGCTGAGCGGGCAGGTCCACCTCAAGGGTGGGTCCTCGGACTTCCAGATCGAGCAGATCACCCTGGAGCTGGTGGCCCGGGTCGAGGCCGAGCACGAGGACGGGGAGAGCGAGGGCGTCGTCGCCTTCGACCGCTTCACGGTCGGCGGCGGGTTCCGGCTCGCCGAGGGGGAGCACATGAGCGTGCCGTTCTCCGTCCACGTCCCGTGGGAGACGCCCGTCACCGAGCTGTACGGACAGCCGCTGGGCATCATCATGGGCGTGCGCACCGAGCTCGCGGTGGCGGGCGCCAAGGACAAGGGCGACCTGGACCAGCTGACCGTGGGCCCGCTGCCCGCGCAGGAGGCCATCCTGGAGGCGTTCGGCCGGCTCGGCTTCGGCTTCAAGTCGGCGGATCTGGAGCTGGGGCACATCGGCGGCACCGGGCAGACGCTGCCGTTCTACCAGGAGATCGAGCTCAGCCCCGCCCCGCAGTACGCCCACGCGGTCAACGAGATCGAGGTCACCTTCCTCGCCCACCCCGGCGGCATGGAGGTCGTCCTGGAGGCCGACAAGCGCGGCGGGCTGTTCTCCGGCGGCCATGACGCCCTCAACCGCTTCACCGTCGGCCACGAGGGGGCCGAGCACCGCGACTGGACGGCCGAGGTCGACGCCTGGGTGCGGCAGATGGTCGACAGCCGCGGCTCGCACGGCGCGCCCTACGGGCAGGGTTACGGCCACCAGGACGGGTATGGCCACGGTCACGGGGGTCACGGGGGTTACGGACACGGCGAGCACGGGCACGACAGCCACGGGCACGACGGCCACCGCCGCTCCGGCCCCAGCACCGGCGCCGTGGTCGCGGGCGTCGCGGCGGGGGTCGCGGTCGGCATCGTCGGCGGCATGGTCGCGGCCGAGGTCGTCGACGAGATCGGTGACGCTTTCGAGGACGAAGAGGAAGACTGAGTCCACGGCCGGACCGGCCGCCACAACCCACGCCAAACACCCCTGCTAGCTTTTACAACACTGTAGAGACAACACACGTACGGAGTTCTCATGGCCCTGTGGGATCGCATCAAGGATTCCGCCCAGACGATGCAGACCCAGCTCGTCGCGAAGAAGAACGACCTCAAGAGCGGGGCGTTCCGCGACGCGAGCATGGCGATGTGCGCCCTGGTCGCGGCGGCCGACGGCAGCGTCGACCCGTCCGAGCGGCAGCGCGTCGCCCAGCTCATCGGCACCAACGAGGTGTTGCAGAACTTCCCCGCGGACGACCTCCAGCGCCGCTTCAACGACTACCTCAACAAGCTCATGGCCGACTTCGAATTCGGCAAGGTGAGCCTCCTCCAGGAGGTCGCCAAGGCGAAGAAGAAGCCCGCCGAGGCACGGGCCGTCATCCAGATCGGCATCGTCATCGGCGGCGCGGACGGCGACTTCGACAAGACCGAGCAGGCCGTCGTGCGTGAGGCCTGCTTCGCCCTGGAGCTGCCGCCGGCCGAGTTCGACCTGTAATTCGACCGGTAGGCGCCACAGGCGGCCCGCCGCTCACAGCGGGGTGGCCGCATGGAGGACGAGGAACAGCGCCACCGCCGCGTTCGCCGAGGACAGCGCGGACGCGGCGGTCCCGGCCGCCGCGATCCAGGCGGCCAGCCCCGCCGCCGTGGCCACCGGCGGCCACCACCGGGCCGGCGGCACCGGGCCCAGCAGCGCCGCCACCCGCCGGGGCACCGGCCCGGGGGCGGCGAATCCGGCCAGCGTGGGGGCGGGCGTGCCCTGCGAGACCAGCGCCGCCTTGCCGACCGCCCGCGCCATCACCCTGCGGTCCCCCACCGCCCCGGCCGCGTCCTCGTCGGCCCACCGCTCCGCGCAGTAGGCCACCGCGCCCTGGAGCGCGTACAGCAGGGGGTTCGCCCGCGCCGCCAGCTGGGCCACCAGAAGGTAGCGATGATGCCGTCCGGTCAGATGGGCCCGCTCATGGGCGATCAGCGCCTGCCGCTCGCGCGCGTTCAGACAGTCCAGCATCGCGGTGGACACCACGACCCGCCCCCGGTCGCGGCACGCGCCGGGCCCGCCCGGCAGGGCATACGCGTACGCCTTGCCGTCGGGCAGCACCGCGACCGGCGACTCCGGCATACCGGCCAGCGCGGCCTGGGCCCGCCGCCGCACCGTCACATGCCGCACCAGGGTGCCCGTACAGCCGGCGGCCACCACGGCCAGCGCGCCGATCGCGGCCTTCCCGGCCACCTCGTCGTACGGCACCGCGGCCCGCACCTCGGGGTCGGACCAGCCGTCCGGGAGCGGATTGCCCGGCAGCTGGGCCGTGCCGACGACGACCAGCAGCACCAGGCACAGCGTGGAGCACAGCGCGAGCACGCCCCCGACCAGCGACAGCAGTCGGGTGGCGGCCCGCGGATGCAGATGCTGCTCGGCCAGGCGCGCGATCGGCAGCGCCGTCAGCGGCAGCATCAGGGGGAGGAAGACGAACAAGCCCATGGGTCAGTCCTCCGGCTCCTCCGCGGCCTCGCTCAGCAGGTCCCGCAGCAGCCGCTCGTCGTCCGCCGACAACCCCGTCACAAAACTCGCCAGCACGGCCTCCCGGTCGTCCTGGCCGTCCAGCACCCGGCGCATCCGCAGCGCGGCCAGGCCCGCCTCGTCCGCCTCGGCCCGCCAGACGAACGCCCGGCCCACCCGCTCCCGCGCCACGGCCTGTTTGGTGTGCAGCCGGGACAGGATCGTCATCACCGTCGTGTACGCCAGGTCGCCCTCGAGCCGCTCCTGCACCCAGGCCGCCGTGACCGGGCCGCCCGCCCGGCACAGCACGTCCAGGACCTGTGCCTCCAGCTCGCCCTGCCCGCGCCGCCGAGAACGCTGGCGGGGGCCGTGCTCGTCCGGGTTCAAGGGGTCGTCCCTCACACCGTCTCCTCTCTCCGCTGCGCCGCCACAGGACCGTACATCCTCGGCGGCTTCGAACAGCCCCCCACGATTCTTCTACAGTGTTGTAGATTTTGAGTCCGGGCCCGGCTCCGGGCCAACCGAAACACAGGAGGAGATCGTGGGAGTTTCCCTGTCCAAAGGCGGCAACGTCTCGCTCAGCAAGGAGGCGCCGGGTCTGACCGCGGTCCTGGTCGGCCTCGGCTGGGACGTTCGGACGACGACGGGCACCGACTACGACCTGGACGCCAGCGCCCTGCTCGTCGACGAGTCCGGAAAGGTCCCCTCCAACCAGCACTTCATCTTCTACAACAACCTCACCAGCCCCGACGGTTCGGTCGAGCACACCGGTGACAACCTCACCGGCGAGGGCGACGGCGACGACGAGAGCATCAAGGTCAACCTGGCCGGCGTGCCCGCCGATGTCGCCAAGATCGTCTTCCCGGTCTCGATCCACGACGCCGAGTCCCGCGGCCAGAGCTTCGGCCAGGTCCGCAACGCGTTCATCCGCGTGGTGAACCAGGCCGACGGCGCCGAACTCGCCCGCTACGACCTGAGCGAGGACGCGGCGACCGAGACCGCCATGGTCTTCGGCGAGCTCTACCGCCACGGCGCGGAGTGGAAGTTCCGCGCCGTCGGACAGGGCTACGCCTCGGGCCTGGCGGGCATCGCCTCCGACTTCGGCGTGAGCATCTGACACGGCCCCTGCCGCCGGCCTTGCCACCGGCACCGCCGCCGCTGCCGGGCCGGGCCCTCGGGTGCCCCGGCCCGGCAGCGGCGCCACCGGCCGGCTCCAACTCATCGAGGGGACGGACATGACCGGCCCGAACGCGACGCAGGCCTTGCAGCGGGAGGACAGATCCGACTTCGAGGAGGTGCTGCGCCAGGCGCTGAACACCGCGGAGATCCGCGCGGCCCTGCGGAACGGCTCCGCCGGGGGCCCGGGCCTCGAAGCGCTGCATTCCCAGGCCCTGGCGGACGCCGCCTCCATCGCGGCGGCGGCCGCGGCCGAGTACCGCGACTACGTCCAGCTGCGCGCGGCGGCCCGCCCCTCGGCACTCTCCGGAGAAACCACCGAGGAGGACACCGGGGCCGCGCCCCGACCCGCGCGCGGGAACGGGCCGGGCGGGCGTGGGCTGCTGCCCGCGCTGGCCGTTCTGACGCCGGTGCTGGCCACCACCGCGACCGCGGTCTTCCTGCTGCTCGGCTACCTCATGGGGCTCAGCGACTCCCAGGAGCGGCTCGCCGACACCCTGCTGACCGCCGCCTGGACCACCGCCGTCATCGCGGCCGTCACCACCGTCTCCGGCGCCGTCTGGCTGTTCACCACCGCCGCACGGCACCGCACCACGCCACCCGAGCGGCAGTACGAACGGGTGGCCGCGGCGCGCGGCACCTGGCGGCGGGCCCTCCTCGAACGCGGCGTGCTGCCGTATCTGCGCGAGCGGCTGCCCCGGAACGGCCCCGCGCGGACCGCGGAACCCGCCCGCCGCCCGCGCCTCGGCTACTCCAGCCCGGACTTCGCGGCCCCCGACTTCGCCAGCCCCGATTACGCCAGCCCCGACTACGCGAGCCCGGACTACGCGACACCCGACCGCGCGAAGCCCGATCGCGCCAAACCCGACTACGCGAGCCCTGACTTCTCCAGCCCCGACTATGCGAGCCCGGACTTCTCCGTGCGACGCTCGTCGGGGGAAGACTGACGGCGGCGGCCACCCGCACCCCAGCGCAAGCCCACCACCCCACAGAGAAAGCAGGCACCGATGCTCGGCATAAGCGAACTGTCACTGCTCCTGATCGTCGTCATCGTCGTCCTCGGGGCCAAGAAACTCCCGGACCTGGTCCGCTCCATGGGCAA
The DNA here is from genome assembly GCF_040302705.1 of Streptomyces sp. NPDC097640. Lineage (NCBI taxonomy): Bacteria > Bacillati > Actinomycetota > Actinomycetes > Kitasatosporales > Streptomycetaceae > Streptomyces > Streptomyces sp. NPDC097640. The sequence continues at coordinate 39,993 of NZ_JBEOSB010000029.1, read as the reverse complement.
GTCGGCCCGCATCCTCAAGAGCGAGTCCAAGGCGATGAAGTCCGACGAGACGCCGTCCGTCACCCAGGACGGATCCGGCAACCGTGTCATCCGCGCCGAGCCCGGCGACGTCATCAAGTCCCGGACGGAGAACGATCCCGGCAGCGGCACCGCTCCGCGCTGACCCCGTCCCGGTTCTCCAGGCCGGCCCCCGAGCCGGCCTCCAGACCGGCCTCCAGACCGGCCTCCAGATCGTCGAGCGCCCGGCGGGCGGCCGCGATCCGCTCCCGCAGCGCCTCCCCCTCCGGCGGCGCGGCGGGCCGCGCGGCCGCGTGCCGCCCGTTCGTCTGCTCCTCCTCCATCGCGCGGGCCTCCTCAAGGGAGCTGATCACCACGCCGATGAGCAGGTTCACCAGCACAAAGGACCCCAGCAGCACGAACGACGCGAAGTAGACGATGGTCCAGCGGGAGATCTCGAGCCCCGCGCGCACCGCGTCGCCCAGCCCGTCCAGGGTGATGAGCAGGAACAGGGTCAGCCCGGACCGCCCGATCGAGCCGTAGTGCTCCGGGTCGTCGTCGGCGAAGAACACCCAGCCGACCATGGCGTACACATACAGCAGCAGGGTGCCGACCAGCAGAAAGCTCAGCGTGCCCGGGAGGCTCTTGCCGACGGCCGTGATCACGATCCGCACCTGCGGCAGGAACCGCGCGGCCCGCAGCACCCGGGCCAGCCGCAGCAGCCGCAGCACCGTCGCGTTCTCGCGCGCGATGGGCAGGAACGCGAGCACCACGACCACCACGTCGAACAGGTTCCACGGGTCGCGGAGGAAGTCCCGGGGCCGGTCGGCGTGGGCGGCCGCGCGTAACAGGATCTCGGCGGTGAAGAAGGCCAGGAAGACGTGTTCCAGGGCCTTCAGCTCGGTGTGCCAGCGCTCGACGGCCCCGCCGTACGTCTCGACGCCGAGGACGGCGGCGTTGGCCATGATGATGCCGAAGACCAGCACCCCGAACCAGCGCGAGTCGACGACCCGGCGGGAGCGCTCCGCGAAGGTGCGCACCTTGAGTGCGACGGTCTGGTCCGCCATGTCACGTTCCAACTCTGCGCTGCCCGCCGTTCACCCTTCAACTGAGTTGATCTTACGGGGTGGAGAGGGCGTACGGCGGGCCGACGGGCCGCCTGGGAGCGGCGTCACAGCACCGAGCGGAACCCCGGCAGCCGGCGCAGCCCGGCGGCGGCCGGGAACGCCGCGCCCAGCGCGAGAACGGCCGTCAGGAGCCAGGCGACGAGCGCCGGCAGGACATCGCCCCCCAGCGCGAACTGCACGGCCACGACGATCGGCAGATGGATGACGTAGACGGCGTACGAACCGGCCGCCAGCTCGCTGCGCAGCCGCCCCGAGCCCGCGCACCGCTCGCGGAACAGCGTGAGCAGCCCGACGCACAGCGCCACGCACAGGCCGCTCTCGTACAGCGACCACAGCGCGGACCGCCAGCCGACGCCGCCCGGCGCGAACCAGTCGGCGTCCGGGCCGACGGCGAACAGCAGGGCCGCCCCGCCGAGCCCGCCCGCCAGCCAGATCAGGCCGGTCCGGGCGGGGAAGCGCTCCAGCCAGCCGTAGCGGTGGGCCACCGCGCCGAGCACGAAGAAACTCGCCTGGAGCGGCAGCCGTGCGGGCTCCACCTGGAGGAAGTCCAGAAAGGGCACCCAGGAGTCGAGCGGGTAGCGCAGCCGCACGGCGTAGGTGGCCGCCGCGAGCCCGACGGTCAGCAGCGCCAGCGCGCCGTGCCCCGGCACCCGCGCGGCGCCGTGGTCCTCACGCCGCCGTCGGCGCAGCAGCCGGGCGGCCTGCCGGCACAGCAGATACAGGGCGCTGTAGGCCAGCAGGTTCTGGATGAACCACAGGTGCGCGAACTGGAGATCCGGCCAGGACGGGCCGCTCCAGTCGGCCGGCTTCTCGCCCAGCCCCAGATACACGTCGGTGAAGTAGCGGGGGAAGGAGATCGGCGCGTAGCCGCGGTAGTGGACGTAGTACGTGTACATCAGCCCCGGGACGATCGTCAGCGCCCCGGCGACCAGCGGGATGCCGAGCCGCCGCAGCCGGGACGTCAGGAACGCGCGGGCGCCGTGGCGTTCGTACGAGGTGGGCACGAAGTAGGCCGAGACGAAGAAGAACAGGCTCATCGCGAACGTCCCGTCCAGCGCCGAGAGCGCGGCCGGCGCCCCCGAGCGCGGCCGCCCCTCGACGTACCACCAGTCGTCGGGGCCGTACGCCTGGGCGGCGTGGTGGACCACGACGAGGACGGTCACGGCGATGCGGAGGTTGTCCAGCCAGGCGAGCCGGGAGGGTGGAGCGGAAGGCTTGGTGTCCATGTGTTGAGAATGGTGTACACGTGCACACTCGCGCGGTAGGGCTGTCCCCCGTATCGGCCCTCGGGCCAGCCCCCGGCGGCCAGGGCCTATGCGCCGTCGAGGCCGAACAGGCCGTGGAGCAGCAGGCGTTGGTTGGCCGCGCTGCGGCGGGCCAGCACCTCGGGGGCGAACATCGGGTCGCCGACGTTCGGTTGCATGACCCGCTCCAGCAGCAGCGGCCCGAGGATCAGGCACAGCAGCTGGAACGGCGCCCACTCCTCGTCCGCCCGCGGGCCCGTGGCAGCCTGGCCGGAGGCCTCCCGCAGCCGCTCCAGCTCCCGCCGCGCCCCCCGCAGCAGCCGCCCGAACAGCGCCGCGCTCGCCTCGCTGTCCTCCAGCAGCGCCTGCCGCAGATAGCCGCGCAGCACCGGATCGGCCCCGAACAGCCGCGCCGAGACCTCGCCCAGCGAGGCCATCAGCGCACCGCCGTCGGCACCCTCCGCGTCGAGGCCGCCCAGCGCCTCGCCGATCCGGCCGAGCACGTACTCGTCCACCGCCGCCCGCAGCCCCTGCTTCGAGCCGAAGTGGCGGGTCACCAGCGCCGGGGAGAGCCCGGCGGCGGCCGCCACGGCCCGCGTGGACGTCGCCTCGAACCCACGCTCCGCGAAGAGTTCCAGCGCCGCCTCCCGCAGCCGCGCCCGCCCCGTCAGGTCCGTTCTGTCCACCGCTCGCATACCAGGAGGCTATCCGCGTCGGTACCCTGAATCTGTCGCGGTCCCCCCACCACCTACCTCCTCGTACGGTGCTGCTGTCCGTCGGCGTCTTGGATTGCTCAGGGTCGATCAGGATCGAGGTTGTGCACACGTGCTGGTGGCGGATCGGTACCGGTTGGAGACACCCATTGGCCGCGGCGGTATGGGCGAGGTCTGGCGAGCCACCGACGAGGTGCTGAGACGGACGGTGGCCGTCAAGCTGCTGCTCGGGGACGACCCCGGCTCGCAGGCGGCGGCCCGCTTCCGGCTGGAGGCACAGACGGCGGCCCGGCTGAGCCACCCCAACATCGTGGGGGTGTTCGACTTCGGGGCCCGCGACGGCCGCTTCTATCTGGTGATGGAGCTGGTCGAAGGCCAGAGCCTGGCCCAGGAGCTGACCTCCCAGGGCGCGCTCCGCGCCGAGCGGGTGGCCGTCATCGCCGCCCAGGCGGCCGCCGGGCTGGCGTCCGCGCACCGTACGGGGATCGTCCACCGGGACATCAAGCCGGGCAACCTGATGTCCGACGCCGACGGCACGGTCAAGATCGGCGACTTCGGGATCGCCCGGTTCGTCGACGACCCGGCCACCGCGCTCACCACGGCGGGGCAGATCATCGGCACCAGCCTCTACCTGGCCCCCGAGCGGGCCCTGGGGCGGCCCGCGAGCCCGGCCTCCGACGTGTACTCGCTCGGCTGTCTGCTCTACCAACTGCTCACCGGCGCCCCGCCGTTCCAGGCCGACACCTCCGCCGCCACGCTCGCCCAGCACATCGACGCCCCGCCGGTGCCGCCGCGCAGCCGGGGCTTCCAGCTGCCGCCCGCGTTCGAGAACTTTCTGCTCGGGATGCTCGCGAAGCAGCCCGAGGACCGCCCCGCCGCGCAGCAGGTGGCCGACTGGTTCGGCTCGGGCGCCTGGCAGGGCCACCCGGAGCCCATGCCGGAGCCGACCCCCGCGCCCGCGCCCACGCCCATGCAGGGCCCGCCGCCGCGCGCCCAGGCGGCCGCCCGGCCCGGAGCGGGTGCCGGGGCGCCCGAGCCGCCCTCCGTCGCCACGTACCGCCTGCCGCAGGCCGCCCCCGCTCCCGCTCCCACCCCCGCCCCGCGCCCGGACCGTGGCCGCCGGCAGGCCCCCGCGCAGCGGCTCGGCGCCCGCGCCCTCGTCCGGCGCCGTCCGAGGGTGGCGAGCGCGATCGCCGGGGTCGTGGCCTTCATCGCCGCGGTCCTGATCGGCATCGCCTGGTTCTCGACCGACGACAGCTCTGCGGACAGCCCGAACGACCCGACGTCCCCGACGACCAGCTCCCCGCGCGAGTAGACGGAGTAGACGGCGGTACGTCGCCCGAGGCGTGCCGGGCGGCTACCGCATCTGGGACAACCGGGCGCGCCGGTGGTGGGGCGATCACACGAACTCTGCCCGGACGAGCTGCTCGGCGAGCTGAACGGCGACGCGGACCAGACGAAGATCACCGCGCTGCTCAAGCGCTACCGGGCCCAGAAGCGATAGCCGGGGGCGCCGGGCCGCTGGCCTCGGGGCGTGCGTCGATCTTCTCGCCGTGACGCTGTGCCGCATGAGCGCATGATCGTGGGGACAAGGCCTGCTGTTGCTGAGGGCACGACGGGCTGACCGGGCAGCCCCGGGGCAGGGGCGGGCGCGGCCGTGCGGCCCACCCCGGCCTCCGGTCGGTGAACCGGGTGCCGCAGGTGTCTCTGACTGAGGGCTTCCCTCACGGCAGACTGACGCAGCGAAACCCGGTGTCGTTGTCCTTCATGACGGCGGCGGCCGCGTTCTGCAGTGACGGCGCGGCCCGATCGAACGGCGAGGTGAAGGCACTGCCCTTCAGCTCGTACCGGCCGTTGCCGGGCTCTTCCTCGGTGGAGCACCACTCCCACACGTTGCCGCACAGGTCGAAGACACCGTACGGGCTGACGCCGGACTGGTACCGGGAGACAGGTGTGGTCGCGTCTATGCCCGCCTCGGCAACGTTGCACTTCGCTGCCGTGGGTTCGACGCCCCACGGGTAAGGCCGGCCCTTCGGGCCACGGGCCGCTTTCTCCCACTGCCGGCCGGTGGGCAGTGCCTTGTCGGCCCATCGGACGTAGGCGGTGGCATCGTGCCACGTCACCCACACCACCGGGTGGGTAGCCAGGGTGCAAGGGCAGCGGCCGCCGGGCCAGTGCGGTGGTGCCCGGTAGCCAGTGGCCGCTACGAACTTCGCGTAGTCCTCGTTCGTCGTCGGGTAGACGTCGATAAGGAATGAGTCCAGCCACACCGAACGGTTGTCGGGGCCGGAGAGGTAGATGCCCTCCTCGACGAGGGTCATCACCTTCCCGTCAACGGGGTGCTTGCGGGTACGCGAGTCCGACCGAAGCAGATCCTCGACGCGCTCGTCGTGCTCAGCGGCGGCCCGCTCCGTGAGGAGCGCCGCGAACCGCTGTTGTGCGGCGCGGTCGGCCTGCGCGAGAACGGTGTCGAGGGCCGCCTGATTGTCGGGATTGAGTTCAATGGTCTCGCCCCGCCCCTCCCACCTGCGGACTTGACGCATGCTCACGCCGACCAGTTCGGCGAACGCATTACCGGACTTGCGCAAGGCATTGCGCAGGAGTAAGGACTCCCGACCTGTCCACCTGAGCACCCTCGTCATGAGCTACAGGCTCTCGCCGGCGATCGACAGGTACGTCTCTTGGAGCTCGCTCAGGACCGGGTGCTCGGTGGGGAGTTCGGTTTCGTCGATCGCGGACAGATACCTGACGCCGATGCTGGTGTTCGTGGCGAAGGCGGCCGCCATGCCCTTGGCCTGCTCCAGGGTGACGGTGGCGACCCTGTACTCAGCGTGCTGCTGGAGCATCGCCATGGTGACGCCAGGCAACACGGGAGCCTGCGGCCACACCACGGTGCCGCCGCCGTCGACGAACCCCACGTTCCAGGTGCCGCCCTCACTGACGAGCCCATCGCGGCCCACGAACAGCGCGTCACCGAAGCCTGCGAGCTGTGCCGTGCGGCGGGCGTGCAGGGCGCCGAAGAGGCCGATGTGCTTCACCTCGGGCAGGTCGCGCTCGTACGGCACGCTCATGACGCGCAGCGGTCCGGGGGGCAGCGCACCGGCGCCGCGCACAGACACCATGACATGCGGCTCGTCGGCGGACGCCGGGTGTCCCATCTCGACCTTCGGGTCGTAGATCGTGACGCGAACGACGCACGGGCGGTTCTGTCCCTCCAGACCCTGGCGGACGTATTCGCGGACGCGTCCGGTATCCAGGTCCGCGCCCCACACGATCTTGCAGTCCCGCACGAGGCGTTCCATGTGCAGCGAGAGACCCCGGATCGTGCCGTCCTCGCCCACGCGCATCGACGTGAAGTGGCCGACGTTGGTCAGGGCCAGAGGGAGCAAGTCGTCTGCGGACACGGGCGTTCCGTCGAGCGTCACCATGCGGCCCAGCATGTCAGGACAGCCCGCTTCGGCGGCACCCCAGCCGTCGTTACTGACGGGTCAACGTCACTGAGAAGTCATCCCCAAGCCGCTGCCGCAGGGCGTTCTCTGGTAATCAATCGAATACGCTTGGTGATCGCCGTGGCGGGGCGTGTCGCGAGATGGCGCCCTGGCTAGCGTCCTCGCTGACCACGAACCCGGGTTGGGCTCCCGCAAGCACCAATCTCCCAACAGAAGTAGGTAATCGGATGACTGCTCTTGATGACTCGACTGTTCGCGATCCCGACACGCTGCGTGCGGACATGGTCCGCGCACTCCGTGACCAGGACGCGATCACGTCCGAGTCTGTCGCCGCTGCCTTCGCCGCAGTGCCTCGGCACCGGTTCGCACCGGACGCACCCCTGGAACTCGCCTACGACCTCCACCGCACCGTGCCGGTCAAGAAGGACGAGCACGGTTTGGACATCAGCGTTATGTCCGCCGCCCACCTCCAGGCCGTGATGCTGGAGCAGACCGACGTCGAGCCCGGCATGAGGGTCCTGGAGATCGGCTCCGGCGGCTACAACGCCGCGCTCATCCAGGAACTCGTGGGCAGCGACGGGTCGGTCACCACGGTCGACATCGACCGTGACATCGTCGACCGCGCCCGTCTGTGCCTGGACGATGCCGGATACGCCCAGGTGAAGACGGTCCTGGCCGACGGCGAGACTGGCGTCCCCGACGGTGCCCCGTACGATCGGATCATCGTCACCGCGGCCGCGTGGGACATTCCCCGGTCGTGGATCAGCGGGCTCGCGGAGAAGGGCAGGCTCGTTGTCCCGCTGACGGTGCGCGGCACGACCCGCTCGATCGCCTTCGACCGCGGCGGCGAGGGCCTGCTCAGCCGCTCCTACTGCCTGGCGCACTTCGTGCCCATGCAGGGCGAAGGCGCCGCCGAGGAGCGCAAGGCGATGCTGAGGGACGGCGTCGCGCTGCGGACCGACGACGTACGGGTGCCCCTGGACGCCCGATCGCTGAACCACGCCCTGGACACCCCCAGGCTGGCGCGCTGGTCCGGGGCGGCGTACGACCTGCCTGACGAACTGGAGCTGTACCTCACGCTCAACCTGCCGAGCCCCGCTCGCCTGCACGCGGCACAGGGCATCGTCGACAGCGGGCTCGTGGAAGCGTCCGCCCTCAAAGGCGTACCCGCCCTGGTGAGCAGGGACAGCATCGCCTACCGCACCCGCCGGGAGAACCAGGACACCGGCGGCTTCGAGAGCGGCGTGATCGCCCACGGCCCGCAGGCCGACGTTCTCGCGGACCAGTACGCGGCCCTGCTCCGCCGCTGGGCCCAGAACCACCGCCGCCGGGGCGCCGCGACCTTCCGGTACCTGCCGGGTCCCGCTCCCGCTCCTCTTCCCCAGGGCGCCGTCCTGCGACGGCACGGCATCGTCACGGTGACCTGGGGCTAAGACTCCGGAGCCCGTACCCGGGCCCCGGGACCTTGCACCATCTGCCCAATGCTCAAGGAGGCATGTATGACCGTTCAACTGGAGCGCCCGGTTGCGCCCGCGCAGCCGGCCGCTGAGGCAGCTGACTTCGACCTGGACATCACCATCGTCGAAGGCGGCCCCGCCGCAGACCAGCTCATCCGCCTGACGAGCGACGGCTGCAACTCCACGTGCGCGACCGCGTGCGTGAGCTGCCCGTAGCAGCACCAGGCCACGTTGATCGCGATGCCCGGCCGCGCCTGGCCCACGGGCGCGGCCGAGCACCGCGCGGCCACAGGAGAGTGTGTGTATCGCTACGTTGATGCAGCGGTGATCCGGGCGTCCGCGTGGAGTCCCGACCGTCAGGTGGTCTGGCCGGAGCTGACCGGCCCGTCCGCGAACACGGTGTCGTGGCGGGCGTGGCTTCACCAGACCTGGCAGACGGAGGACTTCGCGGCCGCCATCACAGCCGCCAGCCCGGACCTCGCGAGTCGGGTGAACCAGGTCTGTGCCGGCCAGTCACTGCCGGACCCCGCCGTGCGCCGCACGGTGCTCGCCGTGCTGCGCTACCTGCTGCGCGCCCGGACGCGCGCCACCCCGTTCGGTCTGTTCGCCGGGGTCGCGGCCGCGCGCGTAGGCGCCGCCCCCGCGCTGCGGGTGGGCACCGGGCACCAGGTTGCCGCCAGGCCGAACGCGGCATGGATCACAGCCCTCATCGACCGCTTCGAGGAACACAGCGAGCTGCGGCCCCATCTGATGCTGCTCGCCTCCAGCCTCGCCATCGAGCGCGACGGATATGTGGTGATCGAGCACCGCCCACGCGGCGCGCGCGACAGCGCTCCCGAACATGTGCAGATACGCGTGACCGGACCGGTCCGCGAAGCCCTCGATGGTGCGCGGACCCCGATCCTATGGAGCGACCTCGCCGCAAAGCTCTCCACCAGTTTCCCGACTGCGCCGCCCGCCGCGATCCAGAAGCTACTCGCGGGCCTGGTCGGACAACGATTCCTGATCACCAGTCTCCGCCCGGCGATGACGGCCACCGCCCCGCTCGCCGCCCTCCTCACCCACATGCAGCATCTCGCCCCCGCTGAGGCAGCAGAGCTGCGCAAGCCCCCCAAACCCGACTTCGACCTGCGGGTGGACTGGGATCTTGTCGTCACGGAGACGGTGGCCCGGGAGGCGGCAGCGGCAGCCAAGGCACTCACCCGCCTCGCGCCCCGTGCGGCGTTGACCGGATGGGCCACATGGCACAGCCGGTTCCTTGAGCGGTACGGGTCGAGGGCGGTCGTACCCGTCATGGACGCCATCGACGCGCTCGGATACCCGCCCGGCTACCTCGGCTCCACCACCACGTCGACGCCGTCCCCGCTGCCCGACCGCGACAGCCGACTCATCAAACTCGCCCACACCGCCGGGATGCGGCGCCACCTCGAAGTCGAGCTCGACGATCCAGCGCTCGAGGAACTGGCCACCACGGATCCTGGCCACCCGGTGCAGCCGACCACCGAGATGACCGTCCGTATCCACGCCGCGAGCGTATCCGCGCTCCAGCAGGGCGAGTTCATGCTGCACGTCGCTGGGGTGGCGCGCTCGGCCGGAGCGACCACCGGCCGCTTCCTGAGCATGCTGAACGCCGAGGACCGCAGTCGCATGACCGAGGTGTACGCCGCACTGCCAGGCGTGCACCGGGACGCGCTCGTCGCGCAGATCAGCTCTACCCCGCTGTACGCACGCGCCGAGAACGTCGCACGAGCCCCCCAGGCGACAGAGCTGGTGATCTCACTCGGCGACTACCAAGGCTCGAGCACGAGCCTCATTCCCATGACGGATCTGGCGGTGACAGCCGACGCCGAACGGCTGCACCTGGTCTCGATCTCCCACCGCCGCCCGGTGCACACGCTGCTGCTGAACGCGGTGGATCTGGGCCATCACACGCATCCGCTGGCCCGGTTCCTGACCGAGGCACCTGTCGCGCTGGCCGTCCCGTGCACCGGGTTCATGTGGGGCAGCGCCGCCTCCAACCTGTCATTCCTCCCCGCACTGCGCTATGGGCGCACGATCCTGTCTCCGGCCCGCTGGCTCCTCACCAGCGACGACCTGCCCGGCGCTTCGGCACTGTGGCCGCAGTGGGACGACGCCCTGGCCCAATGGCGCCGTGACGTTCATCTGCCCGAACGGGTGTACCTGAGCGAGGCCGACCAATGCATGGCCCTGGAGCTGGCGGAGCCCTCGCACCGAGCCCTGTTGCGCACGCACCTGGACCGCGACGGCACTGTGACCCTGCGCCCCGCGCCGGAGCCCGGAGACCTGGGATGGACCGGCGGCCGCGCTCACGAGGTCGTCATCCCCCTGGCCGCCGCAGACCAGGCCATCGCCCCCGTACGAAGCTCAGACCACGTCGTCGGCCGCGCACACGGCCATCTGCCCGGCTGCGACAACCACATCTACCTCCAGCTCCACGGGCACCGCGACCGGCAGAACCCTCTCCTGACCCGGCACCTGCCGACTCTGCTGGACGAACTGGGAGGACCACGGTGGTGGTTCGTCCGCTACCAAGACCCTGGGGACCACCTCCGCGTCCGCCTGACCTGCACACCCGGCACACTCGGCTCTGCTATCGAGAAGGTTGGCGAGTGGACCCGGCAGCTTCGGCACAGAGGTCTGATCACCCACGCCGGTGTGGAAACCTACTGCCCGGAGATCGCGCGCTTCGGCGGCCCCGCAGCATTGGACGCGGCGGAGGAGTTCTTCGCTGCCGACACCGCCGCCGTTCTGGCTCAACTCGCCGGGCAGGCTGGGAACAACGCACCCGACGCCCGCGCGATGACCGCCGCGAGCATGGTGGACATCGCTACCGGCCTGCTCGGGGATGACGCCGAGGCCATGCACTGGCTGATCCAGCACACCCGCACGGACGCGACGGCGCCGCCCCGCGCCGTCTACCGCCAGGCCGTCGACCTGGTGAACACCGACCCTCCGAGCCTGGACACGAACGTCACCGCGGCCTGGTCCGCACGCCGTGCAGCGCTGGCCGCCTACCGCCGTGCGTTGGAGGACGCAGGGACGCTGCACCCGCAGGATGTGATCCCGGACCTCCTGCATCTCCACCACGTCCGGATGCGCGGGCCGGGCCTGCCAGAGGAGCGCGCCCACCTGCACCTGGCCAGAGCCGCCGCCCTGAGCTGGACGGCACGAGCAAGGAGGACACCGTGACCACGACAGCACCCGCCCCCGCCGCGCTGTCGACCGCCGACCAACTGGCCCACACCCTGGCCGACCCCCGCACCGTGTGGCCGGGCGGCCGACCGGACGGCGGCCGCTCGTGGCCCCAGTCTCTCGCCGGAGGAGCCTCGGGCATCGCCCTGCTGCACATCGAGCGCGCCCGGACCGGCCGCGGCGACTGGGACACCGCGCACACCTGGCTGGCCACGGCCGTGCACGGCGAAGTGAGCGCAGCGGCCAACGCAAACTTGTACTTCGGCGCTCCGGCCCTCGCATTCATCACGCACCGCGCGGCCAGCGCATCGGGCCGGTACCTGCGTGTCCTGGAGCGCCTGGACGAGGCGACCCTCACCGTCACCCGGACCCGCCTGGCCCAGGCCCACCTGCGCATCGACCACGCCGAGCGGCCCCTCATGGAAGAGTTCGACCTGATCCAGGGCCTGTCCGGGCTGGGCGCCTACCACCTGAGCCGACACCCGCACCACGAGATCACCGGTGGCGTCCTGTCCTATCTGGTGCGCCTGACCGAGTCTCTGCCCGATCCGGCCGGTCTGCCGCCGTGGTGGACGAACGTCGCGCCTACAGGTGCACCCAGCGCCGACTACTCCCAGGGACACGGGAACTTCGGGCTCGCCCACGGCATCAGCTCCGCCTTGTCCGTGCTGTCCCTGGCTCTGCTGCGCGACCTGGCCGTACCCGGTATAGCCGACGCGGTCGAACGGATCTGTGCCTGGACCGACCGGTGGCGCCAAGGTGACGAGACCGGCCCTTGGTGGCCGGGCCTGATCTCGATGGAGCAGGCCACCGACGGGCATGTGCATCCCGACCTTCGCCCCCGGCCCTCCTGGTGCTACGGCGTCAGCGGAACCGCCCGCGCCCAGCAGTTGGCTGGACTCGCCCTCCGCGACCCGGCACGGGTACAGGCCGCCGAGAACGCGATCCTCGCGACCCTGCGGGACCCGCTCCAACTGGACAAGCTCCCCGAGATCGGGCTGTGCCACGGCACGGCCGGACTGCTGCACGCCGCGTGGCGGATGGCCACCGAGACGGGGAACACCGAGATCACTGCGGAGCTGCCGAACCTGGCCAAACGCCTGATCATGGCGCTCGACCAGGACCGCCACGACCCGGAACTCCTCGACGGAGCCGCCGGAGCGGCCCTCGCCCTGCACACCCTCGCCACGGGCAGCCCGCCCGTACCGCACTGGGACACCTTTCTCGCCCTGGCGTGAACACCCCGGAGACCGCCTCATGAAGTCACCCACCTGGTGCCAGGCCAACATCGCGTTCCCGGACTGGGAACGCGCCGAGATAGTCGCCCTGGCCCAACTCGCACCACTCCTGCGCACCGCAGAGGACGAAGGCGCGCTCGCCGCGTGGTTCCTCGTTCGCAAGCGCCCATGCTGGCGCGTGCGCTACCGGCCTGTCGCCGACGCGGAGGACCGCATCGGCCAAGGCATGGAGCGGCTGATCGCCGACGGGTACATCAGCGAGTGGTCGAAGACCATCTACGAACCCGAGGTGCACGCCTTCGGCGGCGCCGCATCCATGGAATCAGCTCACCGCCTCTTCCACCGCGACAGCCGCAGCCTTCTGGACCGCCTCCAAGGCGACATCGGTAAACACCGGCGCGAGACGTCCCTCATGCTGTGCAGCCTCCTGATGCGCTCCGCCGGACTGGACTGGTACGAGCAGGGAGACGTCTGGGCACGCGTCGGCGCGCATCGCGCACTTCCCCCCGGTACCGAACGGAACGGCCGCGATCGACTGCACGCCGCCGTGCACCGGCTGATCTCCGTGAACCCGGAGGACCTGATGCGCACGGGCGGACCACTGGCCCACGCTGCGGGATGGGCACACGCCTACACCGACGCCGGACGGGAACTGGCCCACCTCACATCTTCCGGGCAGCTACACCGCGGCCTGCGTGACGTCCTTGCCCATCACGTGATCTTCGCCTGGAACCGGATCGGCCTGCCCTACGCCACGCAGGCCACCCTCGCGGCCGCCGCCAAGACCGTCATCTTCGGCCCCGACCCCACCGCCGAAAGGACCGCTGCGGACCGTGTGGAAACCCCCTGACGCCATAGCCCAGCGCTTTCCGCTCATCGCACGACCCCGCCCTGCCTGCCTCCCCCTGCCTCAGCGGGTGCACGCCCTGGTCGGACTCGCCGACACCGCGGCGAGCCTGGGCGACCCGGGCATGGCCTCCACGGTCTACAACCACGCTGCGCTGATCGCCTCCGACGTAGGCGCCCCGGACACCGCCCGCGCGATGTGCCACCAGCACGCGGCCGCCTACCTGCACGCCGCCCCCCTGCCTGGCAGGGCCGCGATCCGCGCACTCGAACCCGTCGTCAACCTCGCGCGCCTCCAACTCCGCGCCGGACAGGCCGACGACTGCCACCAACGCCTCCTGACGCTGTTCGACGCCGTCACCACCGGCAGCCCCGCCCAGGTCGAGGACATCGCCGTACCCGCTGACCTCGTGGCGAGCGACGACGAGCGCCGGGAGGTCCGCGCCTGGCTGTGGAGCGTCCTCCTCGCCGACGGCACACGCGCCCTGACCGCTGCCGGCCGCTGGGCCGAAGCGCTCGCCCACGTCGAGGCTCACCGGGGCGTCGGACAGCGCATGCTCGACGGCCGCCAAGTCGCCGTCCTCGCCGCCCTCGCGATCGGAAACACCCTCGGCGCCAACAGTCTCCTGACCCGCACAGTGCCCGGAGAGGCATGGGAAGGCGCCGTCACAGACTGCCTGACAGTCCTGTGCCGCCGCATATCGGGGCGGGCCTGGCGGCGCTCCCTCCAGAATCTGGTGACCACGTACCTCGAACGCCCGGACAGGGACGACATGGCCGTCTTCGACACGAGGCTCGGGCTCGCAGTGCTGGACATGATCGGCTCGGTCAAGGACCCGGCCGCACACCTGGTGGTTGCGGAGCTGCACCGCCGGACGATAAAGACGACCGACGGCTACGCCGCCCGGGAAACCTTGGCGCACCCGCTGTTCACTGCCCTCGCCACCGACCGGGAGGCGCAGAACTGCCGAGCCCTTGTCCACGCCTGCGCACTCGAAGCCAAGACACTCCCCAGTGAGCTGCGCGACCAACTCGCGTCCTCACTGCGCACGAGCGACCGCGTCATTCGCCAGAGTGTCGACCATGGACGGCTCCGAGGAGCCGGTCCCGTAGCCGGGCGTCGTCACTGATGCCGACGAGCCGGACGAGCCCCCAATTGTCCGCGTGGTTGGGGGCATCGGCCAGGTGGTCCTGCCAGTCCTCCGCGTATTCACGCACGGCGTCCGCCAGCTCGTCGAATGTAGCGCCGTCCCCCGCTATCGGCAGCCCTGGGATGAACGCCGACCACCCTCCGGCCTCGGCGACGACCTGCGGGCGAAACGCACAGGTATGCAACGCCTTCAGGTGTGCGCAGGCCTCGCTGTCGCTGTCGTGGTGCACCGCCGCCATCCCGGCACTTCCTCCGTCACTAGGGTGCGATCAGATCAGATGATCGAACTCTCCCGCCTTGACGCCCTGGACGAACGCCCGCAGCTTTGCCTGAGTCGTCCTGATGATCTGCTGCGGCTCATCGCTCTCTCGCATCAGGACTCCGTCGGCGGTGGCGGCGAGTTCAACGCATTCGCCCGTGCCCTGAGAGAAAGAGGACTTCTGCCAGATTATTCCTTCGGCCATGATATGGAATCTCACTTTTCCCCGAGAATGCGGTGAATTATTTTCCTCGACCCATCAACATCAAGCGAGACCTTTTCGAACGCCGCAAAAAGAGCCCGGTACTTGTCGAGCTGAGCTCGCGCATCCAAAAAGATAATATCGTGCGCACTCTCGACGACCACGGTATCCAATTGCGAGAGTGGACCGTCGGAGTAAAAAAGTTGCGGCGTGAGTCCAATAAACGCCTCGAGGTCAAATGGGATCACTCGGATCTCGACACTCGGCCATTCGGTGATACTCAAGAGGTACTCAAGCTGCTTCCGCGCGATCCCCCGGCTTCCGTAGTTGATGTGCAGCGCCGCCTCATGGATGATCGCTTCATACGGCGTCGGAGACTCTCGCTCGAAAATTCCACGACGCGACACGCGATGCGCTACTCGCACATTCAACTCATCATCACTGATTCCCGGGCTGGATGACGAGAAGACCGCTCGCGCGTATTCGTCGATCTGGAAGATGCCGGGAATCAAAAGCGCCTGCGCAGTTCTCAGACGTGCCGCGTGGTGCTCAAGCTCCGACAGGTCCAGCATGGCGGGCGGAAGCACGCCACGGTACTTCTCCCACCATCCGTTGCGGCGCTCCCGCGCCATCGCGGTGAGCGCATGGATGAGATCCTGATCAGTTGCCGCGTAGTGAGAGGCGAGGAATTGAACCCGCTCCGGCTTAATTCCCCATCGCCCCGCCTCCACGTGACTGATCAAGGAGCGCTCACCACCGAGAAATGCGGCGGCTTCCGTTCCTGACATGCCCGCGGCTTCACGCAACTTCCGCAGCTCCGCACCCAGTCGCGCCTGGCGTGCTGTCGGCTGTCTCGCGGACGCCATCACGCCCCTTTCTCCCATGCATCGACGTCGCGAACCACTGTGCCACAGCAAGACCACCCGATCGAGACACAGTGCGGTTTCTCACTGTTGAGAAACCGCACCTGTGTGTCCTACAGTTCCGACAGCACGACGCGGCACCGCCGGTAAGCGTCCAAGTGCAGCTGCGCGCATGCCAGTTGACCCCTGGCACGCGAGTGGCGAGGCCAGGCACGGCAACCGCGCGAGATAGAGAACGGAGGGCAGCCGCCGGCACTGCCCCGACCAGAGGAAGGAACCACCCAGATGACCAGCATGAGCAGTCCCCACTCGTTCGCCGAAGACGACACCGTGTACGACACCCGCCACAACCGGACTGGCATCATCACGCATCACCCCGAACCGGGAGCATGGATCTGTCTCGCCGACCCGGACCACCCCGACGACGTCGAGCGCCGGTGGCACAGCATTTACGGCGACCTGCGGCCGGCCGACGGCGCAACGGGGGCAAGGGGAGGCGACGCATGACCGCAGCCCACCGCGTCCACGTCACGCGCATCGGCGACGGGCCGCAAGCAGCCTTGTGGCTCGACACTCGCCGGCCCGTGACCTGACCTACCGGCTCGCCGATGTGGTCGGACTCATCGCTTACGATCCGGCCGCCCTGAAGGAGGCCGAGGAATGATCGAGGGGAACACAGCCGCCCTGCTAGGACCCGTCAGTGCGGGCGGGGCAACGCTCCTGCTCCTGCTCGCCGTCGTCGGACTTTGCATCCCTGGTCCCGGCCAACACCGGGCGCCACGACTGCTCCCCCCGCGCCGACGCGTCCGGAGTCGCATGCTCTCCCGGTGGCAAGGAGCACGAACGGCACCCACCTGGACGGCCACGCGCGCCGGCGTCACGACCGACGGTCTCCTGACAACCCTCTGGTGTGCCGGATCCGCCGTTACCGCATTCCTGCTCGGCTTACTGCTCACCTCTCGCCGATAGTACGAAGGGCCCCGCCACGCTCGAATCGCGGCGGGGCCCCACTCATTCTGACATCCAACGGCTCATCGCCCGTCTCCTGGCCGGCAGGGGCTGGCGTCCTGAATTGCCTGGTCTCCCGGGCTACTCCGTGCGCAGCGCCGTGGCCGTGCGGGTCCGGGCGGCCCAGCTCGCGGGGAGGAGGGCGCCGGTGACGGCGATCAGCAGGCCGCCGAGGCCGAGCAGGAGCAGCTCGGGCGGGGTGTAGACGTCGATGGCCGCGGTGGGGAGGGTGAGTCCGGCGCTCTCGCCCATGGCGGGGACGATCGCCGCGTGCAGGGCCAGGCCCGCCGGGACGCCGAGGGCGCCGCCCGCAACCCCCACCACGACGACCGAGGCGATGACCATCGCGACGGTCTGCCGTGGGGTCATGCCGAGCGCCTTGTGGACGCCGAGGTCGTGGACGCGTTCGCGGGTGTCGAGGACGACCGCGTTGAGCACGCCAAGACCCGCGACGGCGACGAGCATCAGGGTGAGGAGGGCGGCCAGCGCGTCGAGGACGAGGATCACCTCGCTCTCGCCCCCGGAGGGGCCGGTGCGCGCTGTGACGTCCAGCGAGCCGAGCGCGGAGTTCAGGGCGGTGACGTAAGCGGCCGCGTCCGTGCCGGGCTTGAGGGTGATGCGGTAGCTGTCGGCGGGGGTGCTCGCGGGGGCGAGCGTCGCGGCGTCGGTGAGGACGTTCATGCCCTGGTTCCGGGGGTCGAAGACCTCCCCCACGATCCGGACCCGGACCGTCTTGCCGGCGTGGTTCAGGGCGACGGTGTCCCCGAGCCGGGTGCCGGTGGCGGCGAGGAACTGGGTCGGTACGACGGCCTCGCCGGGCTTCTCGAACCATCTGCCGGAGACGTTCCGGTAGTTGGCCCAGGTGGCGTCCCCGGCGAAGGTGTGGAGCTCGGCGGAGCCGGTCAGCCCGGCGATGGTCACCTGGGTGGCGGCGGTGGCGTAGTACGCGCGGGTCCCCGGCTGGGCCTTGATCGCCGCGGTGATCGCGGCGGGGTCGGCCGTGATCCGCGGCGGGCCGCCCGGGCCCCTGCGGTGCGGGCCGCGACCGCCATTCGGTCCGGGGGCTCCGTCCGGTCCGAGGGCCGCCGCCTTGGGGTCGACGGTGACATCGGCCCTGTCGTGCTCCCTGGCGTCCTGCACCCGGTTCAGCGAGGCGGCCAGGCCCACCGCGAAGGTGACGGCGGTGGCCCCGAAGGCGACGGCCGCGACCATCGCGGCGGCGCGGGCGGGGCGGGCGAAGGGGCGGGCCAGGCCGAGGCCCAGCGGCCGGGGCAGCGGGAGCCGCCCGGTCAGCCGGACCACCGCCCGGCCGCGGCCGGGGCGCGCGGCGCGGCCGACGGCGAGCGCGTCGACGGCCCGCAGCCGCCCGGCCCGCGCCGCGCTCGCCCACGCGGTCGCCGCCACCAGGCCGAGCGCCCCGGCGGCCACCGCTGCCACGACCCACGGGGTGATGATCAACCCGGCGGTTCCGTAGGCCTCTTCGGCCTCGGACAGGACCGGACGGGTCAGGAGGGTGCCCGCGACGACGCCGACCACGGTGCCGAACGCCGCCGGGATCAGGGCCTGGGCCATATAGGCCCGTACGACCTGGGCGGGGGTGAACCCGAGCGCCTTGAGGACGCCGATCCGCCGCAGCCCGCCGCCGACCGCGCCCGCCACCACATTGCCCACGATCAGCACGGCCATGACCAGCCCGAGCACGCCGAAGGCGACGAGGAACGGCACGAACACCGCGGTCTCCTGCTCGGCCTCCCGTTTGACGGCGAGCCAGGACTGGTCGCCGACCCGCGCCCCGGCCGGCACCGCCGCCGTCACCGCCGCCCGCCCCGCGGCGATCCGGGCGCCGGTGTCCGCGTCGGCGAAGCGGTAGAGCATCTGATAGCCCGCCCGCGCGTTGGGCGCGGTCAGCGAGGCGATCCGGGAGGGGGCCACCCAGGCGTCTGCGGTGCGGCTGACCGAGCGGGCCACGCCGACCACCGTCAGCGTCGGGTCGCCGGGCAGATCGGGGAAGCTGAGCTTCAGGCCCAGCACGGGGGGAGCGCCGGCCCCGGGCGACAGCACGATCTGGCCGGGCCGGGTGGCCCAGACGCCCTCGGTCAGGGTGACGCGGTCGACCGGATCGCGGCCGGGATCGGCGCGGCCGACGACCGACATCGGCACCAGCTCCTCGCCGTCGAGGCTCGGGGTGACCGACGCGGTCGGGAAGGGCCCGGCCGCCGCCGTGACCCCGCGGGCGTCCGCGGACCCGGCCAGCTGCGCGGCCGTGGCCTTGGCCGCGTCGTACCGCACCGACAGATGCGCGCCGTGCTGCTTGGCGAAGGCGTCGGCGAACGGCGCGTTGGAGGCCACGAGCAGCGAGGCGCACATGACGGCGGCGGTCACCGCCATCGTGGTGGCCAGCCCGATCACGGCGTTCTGCACCCGGCGGCGGCGCGCCCCCGAGCGCACGACCCGGCCCAGGGCGCTCATCGGGCCTCCTCCGCCACGGCGGGGTGCCCCTCCGCCGCGATCCGGCCGTCGACCAGCCGGACCGTACGCGTCGTACAGGACCGCGCCAGCGCGAGGTCATGGGTCACCAACACCACCGTCTGCCCAGCGGCGTTGAGCTCGGTGAGCAGATCGCGGACGGCCTCGCCCGCAGCCGTGTCCAGCGCGCCGGTCGGCTCGTCGGCCAGCAGCAGCGCGGGGCGGTTGACCAGGGCCCGGGCGACCGCGACGCGCTGCCGCTCGCCGCCGGACAGCCGCCCCGGGTAGGCGTCGGCGTGCCGGTCGACGCCGAGCGACTGGAGCAGTTCGGCGGCGCGGCGCTGGGCGGCGCCGCGCGACCGGCCCGCCATCCGCGCGGGCAGGGCGACGTTGTCCGCGACGGTCAGGTCGTCGAGCAGGTTGAAGAACTGGAAGACCATGCCGATCTTGGCGCGCCGGAAGCGCGCCGAGGCCGCCTCGCCCAGGGTGTCCACGCGCACGCCGTCGACGGTGACGGTGCCGGAGTCCGGCCGGTCCAGGCCCGCGACCAGGTTGAGCAGCGTGGACTTGCCGCTGCCGGACGGCCCGAGGATCGCGACGGCCTCCCCGGCGCGCACGGTCAGCGACACGTCGTCCAGCGCGGGCGGCCCCCCGTCGTATCCGCGGCTCACATCCCGCAGTTCGATCACCGGCGTGGTCATGCTCGTCTCCCTCGATACGTACGCGTCTGACGCGGTTGGACGCTAGGCGCGGGCGTATCCGGGGCACGTCGCCCGGCCGGGGCATTTCCGGTACCGCGCCGGGATGAGGGCGGCCGGTGTCATCCCCGCGATGTAGGCGAGCGATGTACGGGCGGGCTGCTCCGAAGACCGGTGGGAGGATGTTCCGGGCCTGGTCCGGTGGCGAGAATGAGCCGGTGATGAACGTGCCGTTGCCGGCCCGGCTGCGCGAACTGATCGAGTTGCTGAAGCGCGCGACCGGCCCGCTGCCCCTCCCCACCCGCCGAAGCCTGGTCTTCGACGTGGCGCTGGCGCTGGCCCTGGGCATCGCCAGCGTCCAGTACGCCGTGGAGCACTGGGACGGGCGGGTCCGGACGGCCGTCGAGGGCGTGGTCGACCCGTGGGTCCCTGCCGAGCCGTCCGAACCCGCGCCCCCACCTGTGCCGCCGCCGCTCCCGGACGGGCCGCCCCCGGGCCCGGGCTGGCTGGCGGGCTGGCTCCTCCCGGTGGCCTTGGCGGTCGCCGCCTCGGCGCCGCTCGCGCTGCGCCGCCGGTATCCGCTCGCCGTACTGTGGATCGTGACGGTCGCGGTCGCGCTGACGCCGACGAGCACCCCCAGGATCACCTCGTACGCCTGCGTGATCGCCGCCTACGGCGCCGCGGCGTACAGCCCTTACCGGGTGGCCACGCTGGCGAGTCTGCCGGTGGCGGTGTTCGCGCTGAGCAGGCTCGCCGACGGCACGCTGCCCGTCGTCCAGAACGAGTACATCCCGCTGCTGATCCTGGTGCCGATCGTGGTGGCGGCCAACGGGCTGCGCACCTGGAAACTGCGGGCGGGCGAGAGCGACGCGCGGATGTCCGCGCTGGAACGGGAGCGGGCCGAGGAGCTGCGCCGCGCCGCCGAGCAGGAACGCGCCCGTATCGCCCGCGAGTTGCACGACGTGGTGACGCACAACGTCAGCGTGATGGTCATCCAGGCCGGGGCCGCCCGCAAGGTCATGGCGACCACCCCCGACCGGGCCCGCGAGGCGCTGCTCGCGGTGGAGGCGAGCGGCCGGGCGGCGATGGCCGAACTGCGGCACGCGATGGGCCTGCTGACGATGGACGAAGACACCACCGGCACCGGCGGAACCGCCACCCCGGACCTCGCACCGCAGCCGGGCCTGGGCCAGCTGGACGCGCTGGTCGCCCGGGTGCGGGAGGCCGGGCTGCCGGTCGGGCTGACCGTGTCCGGGACACCGCGCCCCGTCCCGTCCGGGGTCGGCCTGGCCGCGTACCGCGTGGTGCAGGAGGCGCTGACCAACGCCGTGAAGCACGCCGCCGGATCGACCGCGGCGGTCACCGTCGCGTACGGCGACGACCGGCTGCGGGTGGAGGTCACCGACACCGGCGGCACCCCGAGCGCGTCCGCGGCGGCCGGCGGCGGGCGCGGGCTGATCGGCCTGCGCGAGCGGCTGTCCGTCTACGGTGGGGCTCTGCACACCGGGCCGCGCCCCGGTGGCGGCTACCGCGTCGAAGCAGTAATCCCCTTGGAGGACAGGTGACCGGGCCGCTGCGCGTGGTGGTCGCCGACGATCAGGCGCTCGTCCGTACGGGCTTCACCATGATCCTGGCGGCC
This sequence comes from Streptomyces sp. NPDC097640, assembly GCF_040302705.1. Lineage (NCBI taxonomy): Bacteria > Bacillati > Actinomycetota > Actinomycetes > Kitasatosporales > Streptomycetaceae > Streptomyces > Streptomyces sp. NPDC097640. The sequence goes on along the minus strand of NZ_JBEOSB010000029.1, from coordinate 18,424 downwards.
GACGGCATCGACGTGGTCGCCGCGGTGGCGGACGGGGGCGAGGCCGTCGAGGCGGTCCGGCGCACCCGGCCCGATGTGGTGCTGATGGACATCCGGATGCCGGAGATGGACGGCCTGGAGGCCACCCGGCGCATCCTGACCGGCGGCCCCGGCGAGCCCCGCGTGATCATCCTCACCACGTTCGACCTCGACCACTTCGTCTACGCGGCGCTGTCCGCCGGGGCCAGCGGCTTCCTCCTCAAGGACGTCACGCCCGAGCATCTGGTCGCCGCCGTCCGCATGGTCCGCTCCGGCGACGCGCTGCTGGCCCCGGCCATCACCCGCCGCCTCGTGGAGCGCTACGCCCGCCGGGACCCCGACACCGCCGCGCTCCACCGCGACCTGGCCGCGCTGACCCCGCGCGAGGCGGAGGTCCTGCGGCTGCTGGCGCAGGGGCTCAGCAACGCCGAACTCGCCGCCCGGCTCCATCTGTCGGAGGCGACCGTCAAGACCCATGTCGCCCGCATCCTCGCCAAACTCGGGCTCCGCGACCGCGTCCAGGCCGTGGTCGTCGCCTATGAAACCGGGCTGGTCAGCCCGGGTGGACGGCGGGACGCGGACACCCACTGAGAAGAACCGCCCCCGCTTACGTATCTCTTCGGTATGCGACGACAACCGATGAGGGGCGGCCCGGTGAAAAACAGGAAGAGACATAAGCGGTCCCGAGTGATCGCGATGTCCGTGGTCGGTGCGACGGCGTTGGCCGTCGGGGGCGGAGCGCTCCTGATGACCGACAACAACGCGTCGGCCGCCAAGGAGACCCCCGCGCAGCAGGCCGCCGCGCGGGCCGGGATGACCATCAAGTGCCCCGATGTCGCGACCGGCCTGTCGGACGTGCCACAGCAGGCGCGGCCCGCCGTGAACGACCAGCTGGCCAAGATGGACAGCCAGGTCGCGACCGCCTACCAGCGGCTCGTGGACCAGGGCGGCAAGACCGACCAGGAGTCGGTGCGCACCCGCGTGCTCGACCCGCTGAACTCCGAGCGGCGGCAGACCCTGGACCGCATCGCCACGGAGATCGAGAAGGTCAAGGCCCGCCCGTCCGGCCTGGACTCGCTCGCGTCCTGCACGGTCAAGCAGGACGAAGCGGCCGCCGTGGCCGCCGCCGGCGCCCAGACCGCGGCGCCGAACACCCCCGCGGCGGGGGGCGCGGCCCCGGCCGCGGGCGGTCAGCAGCAGTCCGGCCCCCAGCGGGCGGACTTCGTGGACATCCGCAAGGTCAAGCCCAACGTCAAGGCCCCCCGCGTGCAGGGCAAGGGCTCCAAGGGCACCTTCTCCTCGCGCTGCGGGCGCAACGAGAACAAGCACTTCAACTCCGACAACGTCATCGTGGCCCCCGGCGTGAGCAACGGCGCCCACCACATGCACGACTACGTCGGCAACAAGAAGACCGACGCCTTCGCGTCCAACCAAACCCTCGAATCCGCCGGGACCACCTGCACCAACGGCGACCGGTCCACCCACTACTGGCCGGTCCTGCGGCTCCAGGACGGCACGAAGGAGTTCGACGCGGGCGCCCCGGGCGGCGGCACGGAGGGCAACGTGGGACGCATCCTGCGGCCCACCTCCGTACAGCTCACCTTCAAGGGCAGCCCGGTCTCCAAGGTCGTGGAGATGCCCAAGTTCCTGCGCATCATCACCGGTGACGCCAAGGCGTTCACCAACGGCACGGCCAACGCCAACGCGTCCTGGAGCTGCACCGGTTTCGAGAACCGCCAGCTGAAGGACAAGTACCCGATCTGCCCGAAGGGCAGCAACGTGGTGCGGACGTTCAACTTCCAGAGCTGCTGGGACGGCAAGAACGCGGACAGCGCGAACCACCGTACGCACGTGGCCTTCGCCGCCGCCGACGGCTCGTGCCAGAAGGGGTTCAAGGCCATTCCGCAGCTGGTCCAGCGGATCACCTACAAGCTCGCCCCCGGCGCCCGGAACTTCGCCGTGGACAGCTTCCCCGAGCAGCTGCACAAGCCGGGTACGGACCATGGCGACTTCATCAACGTGATGTCGCAGAAGCTGATGAAGCAGGCCGTGAGCTGCATCAACAGCGGCCGCAAGTGCGGCTGACCCACTGACCCGGCAGGGGGGACGCCCCCCCCTGCCGGGTCCTTTACGTTTCCCGCTCGGACGGCGAGCGCACCATGAGGACGTCGATCGGGTCCTGGGCTTCCATGACGAATCCGTGGCGCTCGTAGAGCCGACGGGCGGCGCTGCCCTGGAGGACCTTCAGCGCCACGGCCGCACCCTGCGCGTCGGTCCGCTCCAGCACGGTGCGCAGGACGGCGGAGCCGAGCCCGCGGCCCTGCTGGTGCGGCGCCAGGTAGAAGTGCTCCAGCCACTGCCTGCCGTCGGCGGGCCGGAGCGTGACACATCCCGCGAGCTCACGGCCGACCATGATGATCGACGTGTACTCCGTGGAGAACGAGTCCCGCAGCCGCTGCCGCACCCGGTGCTCGTCGTAGCGTCCGAGCCGTTCCAGATCCGCCCGCATGACCGCGGCCCGCAACTCCGCGACGGCCTCGACGTCCGCTACCGCCGCGGAGCGCAGCGCCCAGCCCGGTGGCGTCCCGTTCCCCGTCATCCCGTCATCCCGTCGTCCATGGCCGGAGTATCTCAGTCCGCTTACTTCGCTCCCCTCCCAGGAGGCGATATACATACGGAGATCGCACAACGACGACAAATGGGGGCTGTCATGGCACTTTTCGGCAACGCGCACACCGTCGACCCGGCGTCGGCGCAGCGGGACTACGAGCGGCTGCTGGGGCAGGGCGAGCAGGTGCGGGCCGCGTACCAGCTGATACGCGACACCATCCTCTTCACCGACCGTCGGCTGATCTTCGTCGACAAGCAGGGAATCACCGGCAAGAAGGTGGAGTACCACTCGGTCCCGTACAAGAGCATCACCCACTTCGCGGTGGAGACCGCCGGCCACTTCGACCTCGACGCGGAGCTCAAGATCTGGATCTCGAGCAACGCCACCCCGATCGAGAAGACCTTCACCAAGGGTGTCGACATCTACGAGGTGCAGGCGATCCTGACGCAGTTCGTGGCGAAGTAGCGACGCCGTCTCACGGGACAGATCCATGGCGTGGCCCGCCCGAACGCGGCACGACCAGCCCGAACTCGTACGCCAGCATCACCGCTTGGGCCCGGTCGCGGGCGCCCAGCTTCGCCAGGACCCGGCTGACGTGGGTCTTGACGGTCTCGGCGCTCACCGTGAGGCGGGCGGCGATCTCGGCGTTGGAGAGGCCCTCCGCGATGAGGCGGAGCACCTCGGTCTCGCGCGGGGTCAGGAGGGCGAGCGGGGTGGGCCCGGCGGTGTGGGGGCGGAGCCGGACGAACTCGCCGATGAGGCGGCGGGTGACGGTCGGGGCGAGCAGGGCCTCCCCGGCGGCGACCACGCGCACGGCCTCGAAGAGCCGCTCGGCGGCCATGTCCTTGAGGAGGAAGCCGCTGGCGCCGGCGGCCAGGGCGTCGTAGACGTACTCGTCGAGGTCGAAGGTGGTCAGCATGACGATGCGCGGGCCACGGCCCGCCCCGGCCCCCGCCGCCCCGGCGACGATGCGGCGGGTGGCCTCGATGCCGTCCAGGACCGGCATGCGCACATCCATGAGGACGACGTCGGGGCGCGTCTCGCGGCAGATCCCGACCGCCGCCGCGCCGTCCGCCGCGCTGCCGACGACGGTCAGGTCGGGCTGGGTGTCCAGCAGCGCGCCGAACCCGGCCCGCACCACGTCCTGGTCGTCGGCGATGACGATGCGTACGGTCATGCGGCCGCCACCGCCCGCAGCGGCAGTTCGGCCGCGACGACGAAGCCGCCCGCCGGGCCGTGCCCGGTGCGCAGGGTGCCGCCGGCCATGGCGACGCGCTCGCGCATGCCGAGCAGGCCGTGGCCGCCGCCGGGGGCCGGGCCGGGGCTCATGGGCCCGGTGGCGGGGCCGATGTCGCGTACGGTGACGCGCAGCGCGCCCTCCGCGTAGTGGAGTTCGACGTCGACCGGCGCGCCGGGGGCGTGCCGCCGGGCGTTGGTCAGGGCCTCCTGGACGACGCGGTAGGCGGTGAGCTCCAGGCCGGGCTCCAGGGGGGCGATCCGGCCGCGTACGACGAGCCGGACGCCGCCGCCCGCGGTGTCGCGGGCCTCGTCGACCAGGGTGAGCAGCTGGTCGAGGCCGGGCTGCGGCCGGCGGGTGGGCGGGCCGGACGACGCGTCGTCGCGCAACACGCCCAGCAGGCGGCGCATTTCGGTGAGCGCCTGCCGGGCCGTCTCGCCGATCGCCAGCAGCCGCTCGGCGCCCAGCGGCGGCAGCCCGGGGGTGGTCAGCCGGGCGGTCTCGGCCTGCACGGACAGGGTGGAGATGTGGTGGGCGACGACGTCGTGGAGCTCCCGGGCGATCCGGGCCCGCTCGCCGCGCGCCGCGTGCTCCAGCACGGTGTGCGCGTACTCCCAGTCGGCCGCGGACCGCGCGGCAGCCTCCCCGCCGGCCCGCCGCGCCGCCCCGGCCGCGAGCGCGGCCGCGGCGCCCGCCAGCAGCGCCACGCCGAGCGGCTTGCCGCCCGCCGCCGAGGGGGCCGGGCCCACCGCGTACGCCACGAAGGGGACGGCGAACAGCAGCGCGGTGCGCGGCGAGCCGCGCAGCCCGGTGAGATGGAGCAGCACGGCCAGGGCGGGCAGCGCGGCCACACAGGGCAGCCGGTCGCTCAGCGGGGTCAGCAGGACCGAGGCCGTCACCGCCGCGGCCGCGGGCAGCAGATGGGTGCGGGCGAAGGCGAGCGGCGCGGTCGAACCGAGGGCCAGGGCCAGGGTGAGCGGGATGTCGGCGCGGTTGCGTTCGTCGATCTCCGCGACGGCCTGGAGCAGCCCGGCGGCACACAGCACCGCGGCCGCCACGAGCGGCAGATCCGGGGCGCGGCCGAGCCGCCGTACCGCCGCCGCCCCGCGCCCGGCCGCGGCACGCGCCGCACCGGCACGCGCCGCCGAACCGGCCGCACCTGCCGCATCCGCCGCACCGGTCCGGGGCTTTCTCCACGTCACGCCGGTCATTATGCGGCGGTCGGCGCGCCCTGCCGTCACCCGCGCGGGGGATGCGCGGCCCGGAAAGACTCCCCGCGGGCGTGACGGCCCGCCGCCCCCGGCTGCGTAGCGTCCCTGGACATGGCAACAACCATGAAGGGCCTCCCGATCGAGGCCCGTGACCTGCGGAAGCGCTACGGGCCCACGGCGGCCGTGGACGGGCTGACGTTCACGGTGCGGCCCGGCCTGGTCACCGGCTTCGTCGGGCCCAACGGCGCGGGAAAGTCGACGACCATGCGGATGGTGATGGGGCTCGACGCCCCGGACGGGGGCACCGCCCTGGTCGGCGGCCGCCCGTACGCCTCGCTGCGCGAGCCCCTGAAGGTCGTCGGGGCGCTCCTGGACGCCGAGGCCGTCCACCCCGGCCGCCGGGCGCGCAGCCATCTGCTGTGGCTGGCCCGGTACAACGGCCTGCCCGCCCGGCGCGTCGACGAGGTGCTGGAACTGGTCGGCCTCGCCTCCGCCGCGCGGCGCCGGGCCGGGGGCTTCTCGCTCGGCATGCGGCAGCGGCTCGGCATCGCGGCGGCGCTGCTGGGCGATCCGCCGGTGCTGATCCTGGACGAGCCGGTCAACGGGCTCGACCCCGAGGGCATCCAGTGGATCCGCGGCTTTCTGCGCTCGCTGGCCGCCGAGGGGCGCACCGTGCTGGTCTCCAGCCACCTGATGAGCGAGCTGGAGGACACCGCCGACCACCTGATCGTCATAGGCCGCGGCCGGCTGCTCGCGGACACCGATGTGGCGTCGCTGCTGGCCGCCGCGTCCCGGGGCCGCGTCACGCTGCGCACCCCGCGCCGCGCGGAGGCGGTGACGGCGCTGGCCGGGGCCGGGGCCGAGGTGGCGGTCCTGGGGCCCGACCGGCTCACCGTGGACGGGCTGCCCGCCGAGCGGGTGGTGGCCCTGCTCACCCAGGGCGGGCTGTCGTTCTCCGAAGTGTCCGAACACCGCGCCTCGCTGGAGGAGGCCTATCTGGAACTGACCCGGGGTGCGGGCGAGTTCGCGGCGAAGAAGGAGGCCTCGTGATCCGCGCCGTCCGGGCCGTCCGGGCCGAGTGGACGAAGCTGATGTCGGTGCGCAGCACCGCCGTCGCCCTGCTCGCCGTCTTCTCCTTCACCGTGCTCATCGGCTATCTCTCCGCGCAGGGCGGCCACGGCAACGCCAACGACGCCCCGCAGACCGTCGACCACTTCAGCTTCGTGCACCGCGAACTCAGCGGCGACGGCAGCGTCACCGCGCGCGTCGCACGGCAGAAGGACAGCGCCCCCTGGGCCAAGTCCGGCGTCGTCATCAAGGCGTCCACAGCCAGTGGCTCCTCGTACGTCGCCCTGATGGTCACCCCCGACCACGGCGTACGGATGCTGGCCGACGCGAAGACCGAGGCCACCGGCGACGGCGACGGCGACACGGCCGCCCCGGTCTGGCTGCGGCTGACCCGCGCGGGGCGCGAGATCACCGGGTACGAGTCCGCCGACGGCCGCGCCTGGCGGAAGGTCGGCACGCTCACCGCCGGCGCACTGCCGGCGCGGGCCCAGGCGGGGCTGTTCGTGGCCTCCCACGGGCGCATGCACGAGCGGCTGGTGGGCCCCGGCGAGATCGTGGGCGGCTTCCGCCCCACCACCGGCCAGGCCGTGTTCGACCACGTCACTCTGGCCCCGGCGGGGGCTTCCGCGCCGGACGACTGGACGTTGACGGACGTGGCCGAGGCACCCGTGACCAATGGCCCGCCCGCCGAGATCCGCACCGCGTCCGAGAGCCCCGGCACCCTGCGGCGCGCCGGGGACACCTTCACCGTCACCGGCAGCGGCGACCTCGGCCGCATCGGGATCGCGGGCGTCGGCAGCGAACTCCACGGCTTCGACCGGGTCAAGGACAGCCTCTCCGGGGCGCAGTTCGGGATGATCGCGGCCATCGCGCTGGGCGTGCTCGCCATGACCTCCGAGTACCGGACCGGCACGATCCGCACGACGTTCGGCGCCTCCCCGCGCCGCGCCCGGGTGCTGGCCGCCAAGGCCGTCGTGCTGGCGGGCACCGTCTTCGTCACCGGGCTCGCCGCGGCCGTCACCGCCCTCCTCCTCACCCGGCCGATCCAGCGCCGCAACGGCATGGGCCCGCCGATCCACCCCGACCCCTCCCTCAGCGACCCGACGGTGCTGCGCGCGGTCGTCGGCACGGCGGCCACGCTGGCCCTGGTCGCGCTGTTCTCGCTCGGCGTCGGCGTGCTGCTGCGCCGTACGGCGGGGGCGGTGATCCTGCTCTTCGGGGTGTTCCTGGTGGTGCCGATCGTCGCCCAGGTCAGCTCGGTCGACGTCAACAACTGGGTCAACCGGGCCACGCCGATCGCGGGGCTGGCCATCCGCCAGACCATGCACCTGCTCGGCGACCCGGCCGGCCCCTGGGGCGGCTTCGCCGTCCTGTGCGGATACACGGCGGTGGCGCTCGGCGCCGCGTTCTGGGCGCAGAGCAGGCGTGATGCGTGAGGCGCGGCGCGCGGGGCGGACCCTGCGCGCCGAGTGGACCAAGCTGTGCACGGTGCCGTCCCAGCTGTGGACGCTGGCGGCCCTGGCCGCGGTCATGGCGGGCGCGACCGCGCTCACCGCCGCGGGCCAGGGGCGCCCCCGCGCCACCCCGGCGGACCCGGCGGCGCTCGCCCTGTCGGGCGTCTACTTCGCGCAACTCGCCGCCGTCGCGGTCGGGGTGGCGCTGGTCGCCTCCGAGTACCAGCCGAGAGTGATCCGTACGACCCTGGCCGCGCACCCGGGACGGACCGGCGTCCTCGCCGCGAAGGCCGCCGTCGTCGCCGCGGCGGTGCTCGGCGCCGGCGCCCCCGGGGTGCTCGGGTCGCTGCTGGCCGGGCGGGCCGTGTCGGCCGGGCAGGGCTACGGCGCGGCCGCCCTGTCCGACCCGGCGGTGTGGCGGGCGGCCGCCGGCACCCTGCTGTACCTGGCGCTGGTCGCGCTGCTGGGCGCCGGGGTGGCCGCGGTGCTCCGCCACGGCGGGGTCGCCTCCGGGGTCACGGCGGCCCTGCTGTACGGGCCGTTTCTGGCCACGAAGGTCGTCCCGATGTCCGCGCACGCGCTTCATGTGGTGCAGAAGGTCTCGCCGATGAGCGCCGGACTCGCCGTCCAGACCACCCTCCCGGGCACCGGCACCGCCCCCCTCGCCCCCTGGACGGGCCTCGGCGTCCTCGCCGCCTGGGCGGGGGCGGCGGTGGCCCTGGGCTGGGCGGCGCTGCGCTTCCGCGACGCGTGAGGGGGGCGGGTGGGCGCGGAGCGGGCTGGTGGCGCCCAGGGGGTGTCCGGCGGATCTTGACGCCTGCGGCGGCCACGCTGCGGAGCAGCAAACCGACGCAGCCCCCACCCCGCCCCTTCCCGGCCCCTGTCGATGTGCGGCTCCGCCGCGTGGGGGAGCTTCGCCCCTGGCGCCCGGGGTCTGGGGCGAAGCCCCGGTTGAGGGAAGGGGCGGGGTGGGGAACAGCACCAATGTGCGGCTCCGCCGCCTGGCCGCCGGACACGGCCTACCCCAGGACGCGTACGGGGGAGCCGGCGAGGAAGGCCTGGATGTCCTCGACGGCCTCCCCGTAGTACCTGCGGTAGTTGTCCCGGGAGACATAGCCCAGGTGCGGGGTGGCCAGCAGCCGGGGCACCGTGCGCATGGGGTGGTCCGCCGGGAGCGGCTCGACGTCGAAGACATCGACCCCCGCCCCGGCGAACGCGCCCCGCCGCAGGGCGTCGATCAGCGCGTCCTGGTCGACGATGGCGGCCCGGGACGTGTTGACGAGGTACGCGGTCGGCTTGAGCAGGGCCAGTTCGGGCGCGCCCAGCAGACCGCGGGTGCGGTCGCTCAGCGCGAGGTGGACGGAGACCACGTCGCTGGAGGCCAGCAGCTCCTCCTTGGAACCGGCGAGCGCCACGCCCACCTCGTCGGCCCGCCGCCTCGTCAGGTTCTGGCTCCAGGCCGTCACCTCCATCCCAAAGGCCAGCCCGATCGCGGCCACCCGGCTGCCGATCTTCCCCAGGCCCAGCAGCCCCAGCCGGCGGCCGTGCAGATCCGCCCCGACCGTGCTCTGCCAGGGCCCGCCCGTGCGCAGCGCGGTGTTCTCGGCGACCAGGCCCCGGGCCAGGCCGAGGATCAGCGCCCAGGTCAGCTCGACCGGCGGGGCCTGGGAGCTGGCCGTGCCGCAGACCGTCACGCCGTGGCGCTCGGCCGCCGCGTAGTCGATGACCGAGTTCCGCATGCCGGAGGCGATCAGCAGCTTCAGCCTCGGCAGCCGGGCGAACAGCGAGCCGGGGAAGGCGACGCGCTCCCGAAGGGTGACGACGAAGTCGAAGTCGGCCAGAGCCGCGGCCAGCTCGTCCTCGGTGCCGAAGTGCCGGGTGAAGCTCACGACCTCCACCCGGTCCAGGACGGGGGCCCAGTCTGCACTGGTCAGGGCCGCCCCCTGGAAGTCGTCGAGCACCGCACAGCGCAGCTTCATCCCCGCTCCCTTACCGCGGCTCTCCGCGTCATCTTGTCCGTTTCGTTGTCCGGGCACGGCCGGTGAGACTGTTCCCGGCACAGGTTTATCGGCCATACTGCCCGCCGTGGAGCAGCGCATAGGACCGAGCACCCCGCCCGTGCCCGCCGCCGGGTTCGATCCGGCGTACATCCCCGGCCTCACGGCCCCACGCCCAGCGGAGGAGGAACCCCCGAAGGAGAAGGCGGAGAAGGCAGAAGAGCCACTCGAGGACGCCGAAGCCGAGGCTGGGACGGAAGCCGACGCGGAAGCCGAAGCCGAAGCGGAGGCCGAGACCAAAGCCGACGCCGAGGCCGAGACCGCGGACGCCGACGCGGACGAAGAGACGGCCGACGAGGATGAGGACGAGGCCGGCGGCCCCGTCTTCGAGGCCTCCGACCACCGCGGCTCGATCGCCGCACGCCGCGGCGGCGTCACCCTCCGGCTGGACGGCGAGACGGCCGAGTTCGACTGGAGCGAGATCGGCGCGGTCGAGATCGACACCCCGCGGTTCGGACGCCGGTTCTCCGTCACCGTCTACACGACCGCCCGCCGCTGGTACACGGCCGATGTCGCGGCGTCGTCCAAGAAGGTGCTCAAGGAGTGGACGACGGAACTCGACGCGGTTCTGGACGCCTACTTCGAGGACGCCAAGCCCGAGAAGGCCAAGCCGGAGGACGCCAAGCCCGAGAAGGCTGAGCCCGAGGACGCCAAGTCCTGAGGCATGCCCGCGCGCCCGGCCGGGGTCACCCCGGCCGCCGCGCGGCCATCACCCTCCGTACGGCCGGCGACGCGCCGAGCGCCTGCGCGGTGGGGGTGGGGTCCGGCTTGAAGGAGACCGCCACCAGCGGGGCGTCCAGGCCGGGGTCGGAGACGGTCAGCACAAGGACCGGATAGTCGGCCGCGTCGTTGCTACGGGGTGGGGTGGAGTCCATGAGGTCGGACATCGAGTAGCCGTTCCGCAGCGCCGAGGGCGGCAGCTCGACCATGAAGTGCAGCGGCTCCTCGCGGGTGACGCGTATCGCGCCGTCCTTGTCGGCGGGTGTCTCGACGGACTTCGGAGACAGCCCCTTGGCCTCCGCCATCACGCCCTTCCCGTACGGGGCGCAGAAGCGGACCGAGACCCCGCCGCGTGCGAGGGGCGTGTGGAGGACGAGCGGGTGGCGGCCCACGTTGATGCTCGCCCCGATGGTGAAGTGCATGTCGCCCCCACCCATCGGGGACTTCGAGGAGTATCCGTGGCTGAGCGTGAGCAGCCGTGGCTCCTTCTCATCCCAGACCCCGGGGTGGGGCGCGTCCTTCATGCAGGGGTCGTCGGCGCGCCACGGTACGCCTTCGCCAGCCGCGTCCTCTGAGGCGCGGGTGCCCATGTACACCAGGGTGAGCATGCCCACGACCAGCGCCGCGATCAGCGCGTACGAGCGCCGTGACAGGTTCAACGCCCCCTCCTTGCCCCGGACCTCGTCCAGTCGGCCATCCAACCATGCCGGACCGACACGGCCGTGAGCCGCCCGCCCGGCCCCGCGTGGGCACCGGGCGGGCGGCTCGGCCCGTTCACGGCATGTCCGTTCAGGGCGTGGCCAGGGCCTCCGTCGGGGAGAGCCGGGAGGCGCGGATCGCCGGGTAGAGGCCGGCCAGGCCGCCGATGGCGAGGGTCGCGGCCAGGCCGACGAGCAGCGCCCACGGCGGGACCTCGACGGGCCAGCCCTGCGACAGCGCGTAGCCGGCGGTGACCCCGGCGCCCAGGAGCGCCCCGCCAACTCCCCCCAGGGCGGACAGGAGCAGGGATTCCGCGAGGAACTGGCCGCGGATCTGGCCCCGGGTCGCGCCCAGGGAGCGGCGCAGCCCGATCTCCGCGCGGCGTTCCAGCACGGAGATGACCATCGTGTTGGCCACCCCGACGCCGCCGACGAGCAGCGCCACCGCGCCGAGGCCGAGGAGCAGCCCGGTGAACGCCTCGCCCGCCGCCTGCTGGGCGGCGAGGGCGTCGGAGGGGCGGGAGACCTCGACCTCGCCGGGCGCCTCGGGGTTGGCGGTGGCACCCAGAACGGAGGCCACGGACTCCACCGCGGACTCCTCGGAGCGGGTGTAGATCGTGGTGGGGCGCCCGTCGAAGTACAGCTCGGCCTCGGCCTCGGCCCAGCCGACGAGGGCCGCGGTGTCCAGCTCGGGGGCGAGCGGGGCGGGTTCGAGGACGCCGACGACGGTGAACCACCGGCCGCCGATCAGGACCTGGGTGTCGGGGCCGACCTGCCCGATCCCCAGCCGTTCCGCGGCGGTGGCGCCGAGGACGACGGCCGGGTAGCGGCTGGTGGCGGCGTTGAGCCAGGTGCCGCTGCGCAGCTCGGCGCCGATGGCGGCGCGCAGGCTGGTGCGGGCGGCGTAGGTGGCGATGCCGTTGGTCTCGGCCTCGGGGATCTTGTCGGTGCGGTAGACCTTCGCGCCGGGGAGCTTGCCGACGGCCGACACCGAGTGCACCGGGCCGATCCGCGCCACCATCTGCTCCGCGGTCTCCGGGAGCCGGGCCTGGCCGCCGGACATCGTCGAACCGGGCGAGGCGGTGAGCAGGTTGGTGCCCAGCGCGGCGAGGGTGCGGTCGAGATCGGCGCGGGAGGAGGACGAGATGCCGACCACCGCGACCATCGCCGCGATGCCGATGGCGATGCCCAGCGCGGAGAGGAAGGCCCGCATGGGGCGGGTGCGCAGGCCCACCGCGCCGACCTTGACCACGTCGCGGGGGCGCAGCCGGGCGGGGCGGAGGGCGTCGGCGCGCCGCCGGTCCGTACGGCCGGGGCGATCCGTACGCTCCGTACGCTCCGGGTGTGTGTCCGTGGCCATCAGTCCGACACCGTCCGCCCGTCGCGCATCCGCACCTGCCGGGGCAGGCTGTCCGCGATCTCCCAGTCATGCGTGATGATCACGACGGTGGTGCCCGCGGCGTGCAGCTCCCGCAGCAGCCGCATCACCTCGGCCCCGGAGTGGGAGTCGAGCGCCCCGGTCGGCTCGTCGGCCAGCAGCAGCGCGGGTTCGCCGACCACCGCGCGGGCGATGGCGACGCGCTGGCGCTCGCCGCCGGACAGCTCGTGCGGATGGTGGTGCACCCGGTGGCCGAGGCCGACCCGGTTCAGCATCAGCGCGGCGCGGCGGCGCCGTTCGCCCGCTGCCAGCCCGGAGTACAGGAGCCCGTCGGCGACGTTGTCCAGCGCCGAGGTGCCGGTGGCGAGGTGGAAGTGCTGGAAGACGAAGCCGATGCGGGTCGCCCGCAGCGCGGAGACCTTGGCGTCGGAGAGTGCGCCGATGTCGTATCCGTCGATGAGCACGCTTCCGCTGGTGAGCCGGTCGAGGGTGCCCAGGATGTTGAGCATCGTCGACTTGCCGGAGCCGGACGGGCCCACGATGCCCACGAGTTCGCCATGCCCGATGTCCAGGCTGACGCCGTCCAGCGCGGTGACCCCGCCCGGGTGGGTCTTGGTGACATCCGTCAGAGAGATCACTTCGGTACCCCCACCTTCGTGCCCTCGGAGATCCCCTTCCCGGAGATCTCCACCCGGCCGTCGGCGAACAGGCCGGTGGTGACCGGGACGTACGTGCTGGTCGAGCCCTTGACGACCTCCACGCCGAAGCCGCCCTCGGCGAGCGCCAGCAGGGCGCCGACCGGCACGGTGAGCACGTCCTTACGGGTTTCGGAGGTGAAGTCGACGTGCACGGCGGCCAGCGCGTAGGCCTCGGCGGCCTTCCGGGCCGCCGCGTCCCCCAGCGCGACGACCACCTCGACCTTCGTCTTCGCCTCCTCCCCCTGCCCGTTGCCCGGCTCGATCACCGTGGAGACGTCCTTGACGGTGCCCTTGACGGTCCGGTCGCCCGGCAGCACGACCTCGACGTCCCTCCCCTCCTTCGCCAACTGCTGGTCGGCGGGGTCGAGCTCGGCGGTGACGGCCTGATCGGTGCCGGTGTACGACAGCACCTTGCCGCCGGGGGCCACCGTGTCGCCCTTGCGCGCCGCCACGCTGTCCACGCGGACCGCGCCGGGCGCGAACACCACGCTCCCCAGCTCCACGGTCCCGGTCTCCGGCAGGCCCAGGTCCTCCTGCCAGGCGCGGACCGCCTCGGCCGTGGTGGCCGTGTACTCGTCGTCGACCGTGAAGCCCGAGTAGCCGAGTGCGCTGAGGTTCCGCTCCAGCTGCCGTACGTCCGCGCCCTCACTGCCCGTCTTCAGTGCGCGGTACGCGGGCGTCGAGCCGTACATCAGCGTCACGGGGCGCCCGTCCGCCTCGTACAGCGCCTTACCACGGGTGATCCGGTCCCCCGCCTCGGGCGCCTCGGTGACCGTGCCGGGCCGCCGGGCGGACAGGGTGGTCGCCGGGCCGAAGCCGAGCTGTCCGTCGACGCTCTGGGTGTCCTGGAGCGTCCGGCGGGTCACCTCGGCGGTGCTCGGCGGCAGTTCGGTCGCGGCCTTGTCGCCCGAGCCGCGGCCGACCGGGCCGAGGGCGGCGACGGCGCCGCCCGCCACCAGCACCAGAACGGCGAGGGCGGCCTTCATGCCGCGGCGGCGGCCCTTGCGGCGGCGCGGCGCGGGCTCCGGGACCGAGGTGCGCGCCGCCTCCGACTGCGGCTCCCGGTCCGAGTCCCGGCCCCGCACGCTGTCCACGGCGATGTCCCTCATCAGCCGTCGTTCCGGTTGAGAGTGCCGCCGCCACCGATGTACTTGTTGCAGGCCTTCTCCGCCTTGGAGAAGTCGGGGTCGTCCATGACCGAGCCGTCGAGCTGGAGTCCGCCCCCCGTCTGCGGGTCCGGGAAGTTCTCCACACCCTTCTCACGCATGCACTTGGCGTACTTGCGCATGCTCTCCTGCGCCTTCGCGTCCGGCTTGCGGCCGCCCCCGTTCTGCACCGGGTCGTACTCGCGGCAGGCCTCCTGGGCCTTCTCGACCGTCCCCTTCGCGGTGCCGGGCGGGATGTCGATCCTGATCCCCTGGCCGGGCTCCGGGTCCTCCATGTCGATGCCGTGCTCGCGCATGCACTGCGCGAACTTGGCCCCCATCTCCTGCGGGTCCATGCTCGGCGCCGAGCTGCCGCCGTCGTCCTTCTTCGCGCCGTCGGCCGAGGCCACCTTGTCGTCGCCGCCGCTGCCGGAGCCGCATCCGGTCAGGGACAGGGCGAGGGTCAGCGCCAGTGGCACGGCCGCCGCCATGCCGAGGATCCGCCTGCTCATGGCGTCGTCTCCTTCTGCTCGATCGGTACGTACGAGAGGGATGCAAGAGCAGACCGCGTTTCCCCCACGTTTCCGGCGGCCGCGGGTGGCTCCTAACGGCGCGGAAACACCGGACCGGGCACGATGGCCTCGCCCGCAGGGGGCTGCTGGCAGGAAGGGGAGGGGACGGATGCGGGTGCTGGTGGTCGAGGACGAACCCCTGCTCGCCGACGCGATCACGGAGTGGCTGCGCGACGAGCCGCACGCGGTCGACGTCGCGTACGACGGCACCGCCGCGCTGGAGCGGCTGACCGTCAACGACTACGACGTGGTGGTCCTGGACCGGGACCTCCCCGGGGTGCACGGCGACGACGTCTGCCGCGAGCTGGCCGGGGCCGGGGCGACGGCGCGGGTGCTGATGCTCACCGCCGCCGCCGAGGTCGCCGACCGCGTCGCCGGGCTCACCCTCGGCGCCGACGACTACCTCACCAAGCCCTTCGCCTTCGCCGAACTCGCCGCCCGCGTCCAGGCCCTGGGCCGCCGCAGCCGCCCGGCGGCGCCGCCGGTGCTGCGCCGGGCCGGGATCACCCTGGACCCGGCCCGCCGCAAGGTGTTCCGGGACGGGCGCTACGTACCGCTGTCGAAGAAGGAGTTCGCCGTGCTGACCGAGCTGCTGCGGGCCGACGGGAGCGCGGTCTCCGCCGAACAGCTGCTGGAGAAGGCCTGGGACGAGCACGCCGACCCGTTCACCGGGGCGGTACGGCTGGCCGTGCTGAAGCTGCGCCGCAAGCTCGGCGGGCCGCCGGTCGTCGAGACCGTCACGGGCGTGGGGTACCGGATCGCATGAAGCGCCGCCTGACATTCCTGCCGCGCCGGTTCCTGCCGCGCCGGATCAGCCTGCGGGCCCGGCTCACCCTGATCTACGGAGGGCTGTTCCTCGCCGCCGGCGTGGTGCTGCTCGGCGTCACGTACGCGCTGTTCAACCAGCAGCTCGCCGGCGGCGGCGGCCTGAAGATCTACGCCCGCAGCGTGCAGACCGACGACCCCGCCGCGGGCCCGCCCCGGAATGAGGTGATCACCGGGGACGGCGATGTCCTGACCGACACGTCGGCGCAGAAGTGGGTGAAGGATGAACGCGACCGGGTGAACGCCGCCGCCACCACCTCGCTCATCACCCAGGGCGGGCTCGCCCTCCTGGTCGTCGGCGGCGTGGCGGCCGGCTTCGGCTGGCTGGCCGCCGGCCGGGTGCTGGCTCCGCTGCACCGGGTCACCGACACCGCCCGCCGTATCGCGAGCGCCCCGGCCGCCGACCGCGGCCTGCATGAGCGGATCGCCCTGCGCGGGCCCGAGGACGAGGTCAAGGACCTCGCCGACACCTTCGACACGATGGTCGAACGGCTCGACCGGTCCTTCGACGGCCAGCGCCGCTTCGTCGCCAACGCCTCGCACGAGCTGCGCACCCCGCTCACCCTCGGGCGGGCCCTGGTCGAGGTGGCCATGCACCGCAGAACCGCCTCCGAGGACGTCAGGCAGCTCGGCGAGAACCTGCTGGAGATCAACGCCCGCCATGAGCGGCTGATCACCGGGCTGCTGCTGCTCGCCAGTTCGGAGAACGAGATCACCGAGCGGCTGCCGGTCGATCTGTCCGACATCGTGGACCACGTGGCCGGGCAGACCGCGGCGGAGGCGGAAGGGGCCGGGATCACGGTGGAGCAGGAGACCGCCCCGGCACCCACCACCGGCGACGCGCTGCTGCTCGAACGGCTGGTGCACAACCTCGTCGAGAACGGCATCCGCCACAACACCCCGGACGGGGGCGGCTGGGTGCGGGTCGCCTGCCGCGCCCGCGACGACGGCCGGGTCGAGGTCGAGGTGGGCAACACCGGCCCGGCCGTGCCCCGTTACGAGCTCCCCGCGCTCTTCGAGCCCTTCCGCCGCCTCGGCACCGACCGCCTGGTCACCGCCAAGGGCGCGGGCCTCGGCCTGTCCATCGTCCGCTCCATCGCCCGCGCCCACGGCGGCGACGTCACGGCCCGCCCCCGCGAGGGCGGCGGCCTGACCGTGACGGTCACCCTGCCCGCCCACGCGGAGGCGGCCGAGGTGGCGGACGAGGCCCCGTAGCCGGCCCGTCGGTGCGGCAGGGCTCCGCCGCGGTCTGGAACGGCGAGGGCGCCCGCCAGGTCGGCCTTGCCGTCGCCGGTGATGTCGCCGTGACCGAGCAGGAGATGTCCTGGCTGGTGGAGCTGGTGCGGCCTCAGCCGTAGACGCGGTGTCGTTGGAGGTGGTGATGGGGGCGGGCTTGGCGCTGATGGGGCTGGGCAGCGTCAGGACCGCGATGTCGTTGTCGATGGTGGTCGCGCTGTACGAGGGGTGGTTCCACTGCCGCCGGCTCGCCGCCGTATGTCATCCCGGAGACGTACGGCGGCGGCCGGAGACATACACGGCCAGCCAGACCGAGCTCGCCGCGCGCCAGCCGGCGGTCCGCGTAAGGCGGCCGCCGGCGCTTCGCCGTCTCATGGTGGCGTCTTTCGCCTGGTCACTGTCGTGTTAGTGGGATGTTAGTGGGGCGGCAGTGGTGCGGTAGTGGGCCCGGCCAGAGTGGTTGTCGTACCGAGCAGACGACGACACCAACCGCCCTTGGGGGACCCGAAATGCGCTCCAACACCACCGCCCGCATCGCCAGCCGCCGCTCCTTCCGCGTTGCCGCCGCGGTCCTGACCGCGGCCGCCGCGCTGACCTTGACGGCCTGCAACGGTGACGCGAAGTCCGCGGGCCCGGCCGACACGGCCCCGGCCGGGTCCAGCAGCTCCTCGGGCTCCTCCGGCGGTGCGCAGGGGTCCGACGCCAAGGACAAGGGAGGCTCGGAGGCGGGCGGCGGGCAGGACGCCGCCGACGGTGCGGCAAACGGCGGGGGGAAGAGCAAGTTCTGCCGCACGAGCGACCTGATCATGGAGGCTGTGGACAGCTCGCCCGACCAGGAGGTGGGTGAGGTCACCGTTCAGATGACCAACAAGGGCGCGAAGACCTGCTCGGCGACGGGCTTCGCGGGCGTCGACCTGAAGGACATCGACGGCACGTCCGCCCCTGTCGACCGCGGCGGTGAGCAGCCCCGCATCACCGACCTGAAGCCCGGTGACACCGCCACCTTCAGCATCTCCTACGAGGTCGACTTCAGTGGTGACAGCCTCGCGTCCCCGACCAACATCATCGTGACGCCGCCGAACGAGACCCACAGCGTGTCCCTGGAGTGGCCCGCGGATGCGCTGAAGCTGGCCGGCCCGTACGACGACAAGATCCAGGTCCACCCCGTCGGCATAGCCAACTGAGCACCGCGAAGTCCGCCCGAGAACCGGCTGCTCACCCAGGCGGACTTCTCCGCGACCTTCACGTCGGTAGTGACGGGAGACGGCAGCCTCCGGGAGTCCGCCGCCCAAGTCGAGCGCGCGCTGGCCCGCTTCGCCGGGCCCGCCTGGACCCGGCACCCGTGAAACCGCGGTGATCGGACAGGCTTCCGCGGCACCACACAGCGGTCGTCCCGGCCCGGGGCGCCCCCCGTCATGATCACGGCGACGGCCGCCGAGGCGCAGCTCCTGCCCGGCGACCTGGTGCTCACCGGCAGCCCGGCCGGCAATGGCATG
>NZ_JBEOSB010000028.1:0-155838 GCF_040302705.1 Streptomyces sp. NPDC097640 | reverse complement strand
CGCCGGACGGGCTGGCTAGCCCGTCCGGCGCTTGAGGGCAAAGCACAGCCAGCCCGTCCGGCGATTGAGGACACGCCCGAAGGGCGTGCCGGGGGTCCGGGGGCTTGCCCCCGGTTCGGGAAGGGGCGGGTAGGGGACAAAGACCCCCGGAGGGCGCGGGCTAGGAGCCGTCGACCGCAACCGCCAGCGCCGTCAGCAGGGCGACGACGCCCGCGGGGCCGTCGACCACCAGGTCGGCCCGCCGGGCCAGCTCGGTGACCTCGCTGCTGCCGCTGCACACCAGCACCCCCGGCACCCCCTGCCCCCTCAACCGCTCCACCGCCGCGAACGCGGCCAGGTCCCCCAGGTCGTCGCCCCCGTACAGCACCGCCGAGGCCCCGGTCTCGCGTACGTGCTCGGTGAGGGCGACGCCCTTGTCCACGCCGGGCGGGCGCAGTTCGAGCACCAGGCGGCCGGGCTCCACGATCAGCCCGTGCCGCTCGGCGAGCCGCCGCACCGGCTCGCGCAGCGCCTCGAAGGCGCCCTGCGGGTCGGCGGCGCGGCGGGTGTGGACGGCGACGGCGCGCCCCTTCTCCTCCACGGTGGCGCCGCGCGCGGCGCCGACCGCGGCGAGTACGTCCGGGATGCCGGCCTGGGCCGCCGCGACGCCCGGGTGCGGGGGCGGGGCGGTGACCTCGCGGGCGGCGGCGTCCCAGCGCTCGGCGCCGTAGTGGCCGAGGACCACGAGGTGGTCGAGGTCCGCGGCCTCGGCGAAGCCGCCGTACTCCACGGCGAGGGCGGCGGGACGGCCGGTGATCACCGCCACCGAGCCCAGCCGCGGGGCGAGGCGGGAGAGCGCGGGCACGGCGCCGGGGTGGGCGCGCGCCTGGTCGGGGTCGGGGACGATGTCGGCGAGGGTGCCGTCGAAGTCGAGTGCGACGACGGCCTCCCCGGGCCGCTGGAGGATCGCGTCGAGGCCTTCACGGCCGGCCGCTGTCGTGGGTACGGGAAGAGGGTGGCTATGGCTGCCCATGCGGCCGACCCTATCGCCGGGGCGGTGGGAAAGGTGGGGCGATCCGGATTCGTTCAGCGGCGTCCGCGCCTCGCCTCGCGCACGCGGCGCAGGCGGTTGACGGTCACCGGGTCGTGGGCGAGGGCGCGGGGGTCGTCCAGCAGAGCGTTGAGGAGTTGGTAGTAGCGGGTCGGCGAGATGCCGAGCCGTTCGCGTATCGCCCGCTCCTTGGCGCCGGGGCCCGGCCAGCCGTGCCGCTCCACGGCGAGCACGGCCCGGTCCCGCTCGGAGAGGCCGGCCGCCTCGCCGGGCGCCTCGCCCGGCCCGTCCGTACGCCCCTCGGTACGCTCGTCCCCGTACTCGTACTCGTTCTCGCCGCGCCCGTCCCCCTGCGCATCCTGCCCGCCGTGCTCCATCGCTAGCTCGCCGCGCTCTCCATCGCGTCGGCCTCGCGCTGGACCTCGCTGAGCACGCCCGCCGGGTCGCCGCCCTTGGCCACCGCCGCGCCGATCTTGTTCTTCAGGTTCTGGTTGACCGTAGCCCAGGACGTCTTGTCCACCGGGTAGAACTGCGCCGTCCCCAGCTCGTCGAGGAACTTCCACAGCCGCTTGTACTGGGCCTCCTTGCGCATCTCCTCGGAGGCCTTGGTGGTCACCGGCAGCAGGTCGTACTGGGTGGTGAAGTCGAGCACGTTCTTCCGGTCGTACAGGAAGTCCAGGAAGAGCCCCGCCTGTCTACGGTTGCCGTTCTGTTTGAAGGCCATGATCCAGTCGGCGACGCCGAGGGTGGAGGTGGACTTCTCGTCACGGCCGGGCAGCGGCGCGGTGCCGTACTTGATGCCGTGGCCGTCCGCCTGCTGCATCAGGGTCGGGTGGCCGTTGAGCATGCCGACCTCGCCGCGCGTGAAGGCGTCGAAGATGTCCTGGCGGTTGGTGCGGGCCGGGGTGTCGGGGCCGGTGAGGCCCTTGGCGACCAGCTCGTCGCGCAGCCACTCGAGGGTCTTGATGTTCTGGGTCGAGTCGATGGTGTAGCTGCCGTTGGAGTCGCTGTAGCCGCCACCGCCGCCGAGCAGCCACATCAGGGCCTCGCCCTGTCCCTCCTCGGGGCCGAGCGGCAGCCCGTAGGGGATCTTCACTCCGATCGCCTTGAGCTGGACGGCGGCTTCCTTCAGCTCGGTCCAGGTCTCCGGGACCGAGGTGATGCCGGCCTGGTCGAACAGCCCCTTGTTGTAGAAGAAGAGCCGGGCGCTCGAGACGAAGGGCAGCCCGTACGCCACCCGCTTGACCTCGCCCGCCCGCGCGATGGAGTCGATGAACCCGGCCTGGGTGGGTATGGAGAGCATCTGGTCGGCGCGGTAGAGCTTGCCCTCGGCGGCGAAGTCGGCGTACGCGCCGATCTGCGCGATGTCCGGGGCCTCGCCCTTCTTGACCATCTCGCCGAGGCGCTTGTCGATCTCGGTCCAGCTCAGGATCGTGACATCGACCTTGATGTCCTTGTGCTTGGCCTCGAACGCCTGGGCCAGCTTGTCCCAGTACTTCTGCGAGCTGTTGGCCGAGCTGTCGCCGTAGTCGGCCGCCACCACCTTCAGGGTGACCTGGCCAGAGCCGCCGCTTCCGGTTCCGCACGCCGCCAGCGCGGGCGATATCGCCGCCGCCGCGGCACCCGCCGCCGTCAGACCCATGAATCGCCGACGCTGCACTGCTCTTCCCCACCCTCGTGGTTTGACCGCCCTCCTGGCCGGTCCCCAGGAGGGTCGAGCGAGTCTGCCCCGCATTCCTCCACAGGGTCTACACCATACGGATATCGCTTAGGTATCGAACTTCACCTTTGCGCAGACAATCGGAGCCTAGAGCACCGCCTGAACGGCGAGTGGACTAGACCTCTCGCAGGGGATCGCGCGAAACTGTTCCCGTGAGACACGTCATCGCCCTCGATGTGGGCGGCACCGGTATGAAGGCCGCCCTCGTGGGGGCGGACGGCACGCTCCTCCACGAGGCCAGGCGGCCCACGGGCCGGGAGCGCGGCCCGGAGGCCGTCGTCGCCGGGATCCTCGACTTCGCCGCCGAGCTGCGCGCGATCGGCGAGCAGCGGTACGGCGGGCCGGCCGCGGCGGCCGGGGTCGGCGTGCCCGGGGTCCTCGACGAGGCCCGCGGCATCGCCGTCTTCGCCGCCAACCTCGGCTGGCGCGATGTGCCGCTGCGCGCCCTGCTGGCCGAACGGCTCGCCGGGACGCCGGTCGCGCTCGCCCACGACGTACGGATGGGCGGGCTCGCCGAGGGGCGGATAGGAGCGGGCGAAGGGGCCGACCGCTTTCTGTTCGTGTCGCTGGGCACCGGCATCGCGGGCGCCATCGGCATCGGCGGACGCGTCGACCCCGGCGCCAACGGCTCCTCGGGCGAGATCGGCCACATCGTCGTACGGCCGGGCGGCCCGGCGTGCGGATGCGGGCAGTCGGGCTGTCTGGAGACGCTCGCCTCCGCCTCCGCGGTGGGCCGCGCCTGGGCGCGGGCGAGCGGTGGCGACGCCATGGAGACCGACGCCGCGGACTGCGCCAAGGCCGTCGAGTCCGGCGACCCGCGGGCCGTGGGGGTATGGCACGAGGCCGTGGGCGCGCTCGCCGACGGCCTGGTCACCGGGGTCACCCTGATGGACCCCGGAATACTGATCATCGGCGGGGGGCTTGCCGAGGCCGGCGAGACCCTGTTCGCGCCGCTGCGCACGGCGGTCGAGGAGCGGATCACGTTCCAGAAGCTGCCCTCTATCGTCCCGGCGGCCCTTGGGGACACCGCCGGATGCCTGGGCGCGGGTCTGCTCGCCTGGGATCTTCTCTCCACGGAGGTAAGCGCCTGATGGTCGGACGAACGGCTCGAACGGCTCGAACGGTTCTCAGGGGCGCCCGAGTGGTGCTGCCGACCGGGGTGGTCGAGAACGGGCGGGTGACGGTCGAAGGGCGGCACATCGTCGAGGCGGGCGCGGACAGGGCGGCGGGTGGCAGCGCACCGGCGGCGGGTGGCGAGGCGGCCCCTGGCGGCCCGGCGCTCGACCTGACCGGCCACTGGATCGTCCCCGGCTTCGTCGATATGCATGTGCACGGCGGCGGCGGCGCGTCCTTCTCGTCCGGCACCGCCGAGGAAGCCCTCACCGTCGCCCGTACGCACCGCCGCCACGGCACCACCACCCTGCTCGCCTCCACCGTCACCGGCGACCTCGACGACCTCGCCCGGCAGGCCGCGGCGCTGTCCGAGCTGGTCGAACAGGGCGAGCTGGCCGGCGTCCACTTCGAGGGCCCGTTCATCTCCCCGCACCGCTGCGGCGCCCACCAGCCGTCGCTGCTGCGCCACCCGGACCCGGCGGATGTGCGCAAGCTCGTCGACGCCGCCCGCGGCACCGCGAAGATGGTGACCCTGGCGCCCGAACTGCCCGGCGGCCTGGACTCCGTACGGCTGCTGGCCGACAGCGGCGTCATCGCGGCCGTCGGCCACACGGACGCCGCGTACGACGCCGCGCTCGAGGCCGTCGAGGCGGGCGCGACCGTGGCGACCCACCTGTTCAACGCGATGCCGCCGCTGCTGCACCGCGAGCCGGGGCCGGTCGCCGCGCTGCTGGAGGACGAGCGGGTCACCGTCGAGCTGATCAACGACGGCACGCATCTGCACCCCGCCGCGCTGCGGCTCGCCTTCCACCGCGCGGGCGCCGGCCGGGTCGCCTTCATCACGGACGCGATGGGCGCGGCCGGCATGAGCGACGGGATCTATCCGCTGGGCCCGATGGAGGTCGAGGTCACCGACGGGGTCGCGCGGATCAGCACCGGCCCGACGGCCGGTTCCATCGCGGGCTCGACCCTGACCCTGGACCGCGCCTTCGCCCGGGCCGTGACCCTGGACGGGCTGAGCGTGCCCGAGGCCGTACGGGCGCTGTCCGCCACCCCCGCGAAGGTCCTCGGCCTGGACGACCGGGTGGGCTCGCTGGAGGCGGGCAAGGACGCCGATCTCGTGGTCCTCGGCGAGGACTTCGCGGTGGTGGGCGTGATGCGCCATGGCGCCTGGGTGATCGATCCCGAAGTGGGCTGATTCGACACCCCGGTTGGGCGGGCCGGTCTCCCCGGGGGACTGGGCCCGCCGCCGCCGTTTTGGCATGATCCTTCACAGCCGCACACACGCGGCTCACACAGGCACACATGTGGCGGCACACGCGGGCGCACAGATGTTCGCGCGTGCGTGTGCCGCAACGCCGGGGATTCGGGCCGGGCGGGGACGGACGAAGGGGATGCCAGGGTGATCCTGACGGTCACGCTCAACACCGCCCTGGACATCACCTATCAGGTGCCGCGCCTGCGCGCCCACACCACCCACCGCGTCACCGAGGTCACCGAACGGCCCGGCGGCAAGGGCCTCAATGTCGCCCGGGTGCTGGCCGCCCTCGGCCACCGCGCCGTCGTCACCGGCTTCGCCGGAGGCGTGACGGGGACCGTCCTGCGGGAGCGGCTCGCCGAACTCGGCGGCGCGGTGACGGACGCCCTGGTGCCGATCGCCGGGACGACGCGTCGCACCGTCGGCGTCGTCGACGCCGACTCCGGCGACACCACCCAGCTCAACGAGCCGGGCCCGATCGTCACCACCCCCGAGTGGGCCGCCTTCCTGGGCGCGTACGCCGAGCTGCTGCGCGAGGCGTCGGCGGTGGCGCTGTGCGGCAGCCTGCCGCCCGGCGTCCCCGTGGGGACGTACGCGCGGCTCATCCGGGAGGCACGCGCGGCGGGCGTGCCCACGCTGCTTGACACCAGCGGCGAGCCCCTGCGCCGCGGCGTCGCCGCGCGCCCCGACATCGTCAAGCCCAACGCCCACGAGCTCGCCGGGCTCACCGGCTCCACCGAGCCGCTGCCCGCCGCGCGGGACGCCCGGCGGCGCGGGGCGCACGCGGTGGCCGCCTCGCTCGGCGCGGACGGCATGCTCGCGGTCACCGCCGAGGGCACCTGGCGGGCCGCCCCGCCGCGCCGCCTCGCGGGCAACCCGACGGGGGCGGGGGACTCCGCGGTGGCCGGGCTGCTGTCCGGCCTGGTCGAGGGGGCCCCGTGGCCGGACCGGCTGGCGCGCGCGGTGGCCCTGTCGGCGGCGGCCGTACGGGCCCCGGCGGCGGGCGAGTTCGACCGCGGCACCTACGAGGAGCTGCTGGGGCGGATCGAGGTCACCGAGGACCCGGCGGCCTGACCGCCCTCAGCCGACGGCCGTCAGCCGTCCTTACCCGTGAGCCACAGCTGGTCGAGGATGACCTCGCACTTGTCACCGGCCTCACAGGACACCTTGACGGTGTTGGCGCCCTCCTTGAGGTTGACCAGGGACCAGGTGCTCGTCCAGCTCTTCTCCCAGTCGCCCTTCTTCGCGTCCGGGATGAAGTTCTTCATATTCATCGGCCGGGTCGACCGCTCCCCGTTGACGGTGAGCGAGAGCGACTGGTTCTCGCCGGGCACGCCGTACCTCGCGTACACCCGGTACTGGTCCGCCTTGGCGACGTCCACGTTCCAGGTCACGGACGCGCCGGGGGTGTTCAGCCCGCCGACGTACTTACCGCCCTCGCCCTTGGCGCCGGGGATGTCCGTGGCGGGGCCGGCACCGCCCTCCAGACGCAGGCCCCACGCGTCCTCGCTGGGCAGCTCGGACGGATCCTTGGAGGCCCCGGGGGTCTCGCTGGGCTCGGCACTCGTGCTCGCCGTGGGCGAGTTGGTCGGGCCGGCCTTGTCGTCCTTGTTGTCGCCGTTGTTCGTGATCATCGCGATGCCGATGCCGACCACGACCACGGCGACGACGGCGATCGCGCCGATGAGCAGCCCCTTGTTGTTGGGGCCGCGGCCGCCGGCGCCGCGCGAGGGGGCGGCCCGGCGGGAGCCCCCTCCGCCGGGAAGGGTCTCGGGGGCGGCGTAGTGGGCCTGCTGATTCGGGATCTGCTGCCCCTGCTGGCCCTGCTGGTATTGCTGCTGGTTCTGCTGCCCGTAGGTACGCTCGCCGACCGCGCGGACGTGGTTGTACGAGGTGCGGGGGACCCCTGGCTGCTGCGGGGCGGCCGGGCCCGGGTAGCCGTAGCCGCCGGCCCGGGGGGCGGAGCCGGACTCTCCGCCCTGCCCGCCTTCCGAGCGGTACAGATAGGCGAACGGGTCGTCGTTCTCCGGCGCGTCCGAGCCGTTGTTACCGGCCGTCATCCCTCTCGTCACTCCCCTGTGCATATGGCCAACGGCGCTCAGGTGCGTATGCGCCATGACAGCTCATATCAGGGCCGGGAAGGCCGCAACAGGGCATGCACTGTCCGGATGGCCAATATTCATGATCGATTCACCGTCGGCGGCAATGCCGCATCGGGGCAGCCTACCGCGACGAACACAACCCCGGTTCCAGAGCGCTCATCCGGCGCGGCGGCGCTCCTTGGCGCGGGACCGCTTCTCGATATACATCCGCTGGTCGGCCGAGTGCAGCACTTCCTCGGCGGTCATTCCGCAACTGGCCCAGCCGATACCGAAGCTGGCCCCGACCCGGACGGCCCGGCCGTCGACCCGGATCGGCGGGGTGATGGCGTTGCGCAGCCGGCCCGCCAGGTCCTTGGCGTCGGCCCGGCCGAGGCCGTCCGCGAGGACCACGAACTCGTCGCCGCCGAGACGGGCCACGGTGTCCCCCTCCCGCACCCCTGCGGCCAGCCGGCGGGCGACCTCGATGAGGACGGCGTCGCCGGCGTGATGGCCGAACCGGTCGTTGATCGACTTGAAGCCGTCCAGGTCGCAGAAGAGAACGGCCAGCCCCTTGTGACCGTCGTCGACGTCGCCGTCCCCCCGCGGCGCGATGGTGTGCACATGCGGCTCGTACGGAATGCCGCCGCCGAAGCCCGGCCCGCCCGGCCCGCCTGGCCCGTCGAACAGCCCCGGCCCGTCGAACTCGTCGTACCCGCGGGAGAACCCGCCCGCCTCCGCGGCGTCGCCCGCGGACCCGTACCCGGACCCGTACTCGTACTCGTACCCGGACCCGTACTCCCCCGGCCCCGGCGGGCTGCCGCACAGCCTGCTGCCGAGGCGGGCGCGCAGCTCGGCGCTGTTGGGCAGGCCGGTCAGCGAGTCGTGGCTGGCGCGGTGGGCGAGCTGTAGCTCATGGGTCTTGCGCTCCTCGATGTCCTCGACGTGGGTGAGCAGAAAGCGCGGGCCGTCGGCCGCGTCGGCGACCACGGAGTTGCGCAGGCTCACCCAGACATAGCTGCCGTCCCGGCGGGCCAGCCGCAGCTCGGAGCGGCCGCCCTCGGCGGAGGTACGCACGAGGGTGCCGACGTCTTCGTGGTGGACGAGGTCGGAGAAGGAGCAGCGGCGCAGGGCGGAGGCCGGCCGGCCCAGCAGCCGGCACAGCGCGTCGTTGGCGCGCAGCAGCCGCCCCTGCTGGTCGCCGCCCATCTCGGCGATGGCCATGCCGCTGGGCGCGTACTCGAAGGCCTGCCGGAAGCTCTCCTCGCTGGCGCGCAGGGCCTGTTGCTCACGCTCCAGGCGCAGCAGCGCGCGCTGCATATTGGCGCGCAGGCGGGCGTTGCCGATCGCGGTGGCGGCGTGGAAGGCGTACATCTGGAGGGCCTCGCGCCCCCAGGCGCCGGGGCGCCGGCCGCTGCGCGGCTTGTCGACGGAGATGACGCCGATCAGCTCGCCGCCGGAGCCGCCCGCCGTGTACATCGGGGCGAGCAGGCGGTCCATGGGGTGCCACTCGTCGGGGAAGCGGGGCGCGGGCCCGGGGGTGTGCCACTCCGGAACGTCGTCGTCGTCGAGCACCCACCCCTCGCTGTACGGGATGAAGCGCAGATCGCCCCACCGGTCCCCCATGGACAGCCGGCGGTCCCATGCGACGCGCGAGCCGACCCGGCCGGCCATCAGGGCCTCGGCCCCGGCGCTGCCGCCGACGGCCGCGACGACCAGGTCACCGTCCGGGCGGACCAGATTGATGGCCGAGAGCTCGAAGCCGAGCCCGGCGATCACCCCGTCGGCGACGGTCTGCACGGTGTCGGCGAGGCTGCGGGCGGTGTTCAGATCGGCGACCACCTGGTGCAACAGCCGCAGGGTCGCAAGGCGGATGTACGGCTCCGACTCGGTCTCCATCGATCGCTACTCCCCCGAGACCTCGACAGCAACTCCTGGCTTCTTGTCGTCCTTCTCGTCGTCCGAATGCCATGGCCACTGAATCACAGCGAGCTGCCCACTCGGTACACAGTGTCAACAATTACTACCTGGTGTGAGTGATGTCACAGACAGTGTTCAAGCCTTGGAGACAAACGTGGGAGCGCTCCTTATTTTTGTGATTGCAAATCCTGAAACGCCCCTCGCCACTCATCCGAAGGCGGCCGGCTGCCGCCCGGGGCGTACGGCACATACGGCCCGCGACCTAGGACCGGCCTGGTCCCGGGGTCCGATGCGGGACCGGGCGGGCCGACGTTAGCGTTCAATACGTGCCGCACTCATCGTCTTCCGCGCCCGCGCAGCCCGCCATCCCCCATGCTGGTGGGGTGAGCGAGGACGAGTTCCGCGCCGCCCTGTCCCGGCTGTCCGCGGGCGTGGTGCTGGTGACCGCCCACGACCCGGAGGACGGGCCGCGCGGCGAGGACGTCGGCATGACGGCAACCGCGTTTATGTCCGTGTCACTTGACCCGCCGCTCGTCATGGTGAGCGTTCGCAACGGCTCGCGGATGGACGACCTACTGGCCCGACAGCCCCTCTGGGCGGTATCGGTCCTGTCGGAAAGCCAGCGCCATATAGCGGGACGCTTCGCCTTGAAGGGGCGCATCAGCGACAGGCTGCTGTTCGAAGACATCCCCTACTCACGCGGCGAGGCCTCGGGCGCGCCCCTCGTCGGCGGCGCGCTGGCGGTCCTGGAGAGCCGCACCGAGCAGCGGGTGACGGCCGGCGACCACACGCTCGTGATCGGCCGGGTGCTCTCGGCGGGCACCCCGAGCGCGGACGGCGGCCCGTTGATGTACTTCCGGAGCCGCTACCGCACGCTGGAGTAACGTCCTGCACCATGGAAATCTGGATCAATCCGGCCTGCTCCAAGTGCCGCTCCGCGCTGGCCCTGCTGGACGCCGAGGGCGCCCAGTACACGGTGCGCCGCTACCTGGAGGCGCCGCCGACCGCCCAGGAGATCGAGGACGTGCTGCGCCGCCTCGGCCTGGAGCCCTGGGACATCACCCGCACCGGCGAGTCCGTGGCGGCCGAACTGGGCCTGGCCGACTGGCCGCGCGAGGAGTCCGCCCGCGCCCGGTGGACCGAGGCGCTGGCCGCCCATCCGATCCTGATCCAGCGTCCGATCATCACGGCCGACGACGGCACGACGGTGGTCGGCCGCACCGCGGAAGCGGTCCGCTCCGTCCTGCCGTAGCCACACCGTCGGCTGTTCGGCTCAGGCGCCGGACAGGCCCCAGGGCCATTCGACATCGCCCACCGGGCGGACGAGCTTCCCGGAGGCGAAGACGGCGTACTCCGGTCGCCACCCGTAGGCATGGTCCGGGTCGTCGGCGAACCGCAGCGCCAGGGTCCGGACCGGCAGGCACGGCCATGCTTCGACCTCGAGCGACCCCGGAGTGATCTGCGAGCAGGCACGGCAACCGGTGAACGACACGACCCGCGTCTCGCATCGGCCGCCGTCCGAGAAGATGTGCGAGGCATACAACCGCTCGGGCTCATGGGCGACGAGCCGTTCGAAGCCCGCCTCATCCAGCCGCGTCAGCAGGAAGTCGAGCAATTCCTCCACGAAGCGCTCGAAGCGCGCCACCCCGACCGGACCGTCCTAACCCCAGTCCCGCCCGGACCGCCCCCGCTTGGTG
The DNA here is from genome assembly GCF_040302705.1 of Streptomyces sp. NPDC097640. Taxonomy (NCBI): domain Bacteria; kingdom Bacillati; phylum Actinomycetota; class Actinomycetes; order Kitasatosporales; family Streptomycetaceae; genus Streptomyces; species Streptomyces sp. NPDC097640. Next base: position 145,022 of record NZ_JBEOSB010000028.1, on the reverse strand, counting down.
TCGCCGCGCTGCTTCTTCTCCCGCAGCCGCCGCTCGTTGATACCGCGTGGGATACGGGTCGGACGGCGCGGCTTGGGCGGCGGCGCGGTCGCCTCGGCCAGCAGCGACGCGAGCCGGACCGCCGCCGTCTCGCGGTTGCGCCACTGCGAGCGGTGCTCGGAGGCTCGTACGGTCACCACCCCGCCGACCAGCCGCCCCGCCAGCCGCTCCAGCGCGCGCTGCTTCCACACCGGCGGAAGCGCCTCGGTCGCGGCCAGGTCGAAGCGCAGCTCCACTTGGCTGTCGCTGGTGTTGACGTGCTGCCCGCCCGGCCCGGACGACCGCGAGAAACGCCACATGAGCTCGGCCTCCGGCAGGGAGACCGAGCCACGGATGACATGAGGCCCGGACATGTCCCCCATGATCCCGCGTCGCCGCGGGCCCGTCACCTGCTTTTGCCCGGACCGCCCGGCGCTAAGGATTTGCAAAGAAGGTAAAGGAAGGTGGAACCGGTGGGTGGCGGACCGCGTTGAGGTGGGTGACGGTAGCTTCGTCCGGAGTACGAAGCACCGAGGACTCGACCACGAAAGGGACTCCCCATGGCTGTAAGCCTGTCCAAGGGCGGCAACGTCTCCCTCACCAAGGAGGCACCGGGCCTGACCGCCGTCACGGTCGGCCTTGGCTGGGACGTCCGCACCACCACTGGCACCGATTTCGACCTGGACGCGAGCGCCATCGCCGTGAACCCGAGCGGCAAGGTCTACTCGGACCAGCACTTCATCTTCTTCAACAACAAGTCCACCCCGGACCAGTCCATCGTCCACACCGGTGACAACGTCACCGGCCAGGGCGAGGGCGACGACGAGCAGATCAACGTCAACCTGGCGGCTCTCCCCGCCGACGTCGAGAAGATCGTCTTCCCGGTCTCCATCTACGACGCCGAGTCCCGCAGCCAGAACTTCGGCCAGGTTCGGAACGCGTTCATCCGCATCATCAACCAGGCCGGCGGCACCGAGATCGCCCGCTACGACCTGAGCGAGGACGCGGCGACCGAGACCGCGATGGTCTTCGGCGAGCTCTACCGCAACGGCGCGGAGTGGAAGTTCCGCGCGGTCGGCCAGGGCTACGCCGCGGGCCTGGCGGGCATCGCCAAGGACTTCGGCGTCAACGTCTGACCGACGTAGCGCGCAAGACGCTGAGGGCCGCCCTGCCGTTGGGGCGGCCCTCGGCCGTTTCGGGGGTCAGCGCATGGCGATGCCAGCGCCTTTGAGCTCCGCCACGAAGGCGGACCACGCGGGGGCGGGGAAGATCAGGACGGGGCCGTGGGGCTGCTTGGAGTCGCGTATGGGAACTATGCCGGGGTGGCCGTCGGCCACCTCGACGCATGTCCCCTGGTCGGCGTTCGAGTAGCTGCTCTTGCGCCAGACAGTGGTAGTCAGGTCCGGGGTGGTCGACATGTCTTCCAGTCCCTGTGTCCCGTTTCCGCCCTGACGGCGCAAGGGACCGTTCACGCCACCCAATTTAGGGCATTCACGGCAACTACAGGGCCACAACAGGTAATTACCCATGGATCAGAACTCGCTCGTATCCAGCTCAAACTCGAAGGGATACGGCAGGGCGACCGTCTTGCCGATCTCCACCTCGGTCCGCCGGCCGTACCGCTGCCCGGAGGGCTCGGTGTGCACGACCACGTGGCCTCGTTCCCTGTCGATCAGGAGGTAACAGGGGATGCCCGCCTGGGCGTACCCGCGAAGCTTCGGCCCTCGGTCGTTCTCGGCGGTCGAGTCCGAGGTGATCTCGCCGACGAGCAGCGCGGGGCTGGGGTCGTGATACTCCAGCGCGTCGCTGAAGCTCCCCTTGGGAGCAATCACAAGGTCAGGGATGATCTTGCCAGTTGGGGATGCACCGGGGACAAGCAGCCCGATTCCGGTGTAACGCCCCAGGTCCTTCCGGTGGTCACGCATCTGCCCCGTTACTTCGGACACGATCTCTTCGTGCTCACCGTTGGCGGGAGGCACCACGTGGATTTTCCCTTCGATCAGTTCCACGCGCCATCCCTCAGGGGCTGCCGCGCTCAACGCCACGAAGGCGTCCTCGACCGATGAGACGGTGTTCCCGTCGGTGTCCGTGTGCGGTGCGAGCTCGGGAGCCATCAGTGCCACGGTGGACCTCCTTCGTACGGAGCGACACTCTCAGCCTAGGCGAGCAGCAGGGAGTGTATTGGCCAGACATCACCCGTACGAGGAGTGCTTAGCATTCCCCCAGGTCAGGGGGTCATCTTTGAGCTCCAGCACAAAGGCGGACCACACCTCGCCAGCCCCGGCCGTCGTCAGTACGGTCCGGCGCGCGGCCGAGGAACGGGCCGTCACAGAGCCGCTGCGTTGAGCCGCAGGCCGCCGTCGACCGACAAGACCGTGCCCGTGGTGTAGCTGTTGCCGATCAGATAGCCGATGGCGTCGGCGATGTCCTCCGCCGCGCCCACGCGCCCGGCCGGGGTGACCTTGGCGTAGGCGTCGAAGGCCTGCTGCCGCGCCTCGGCGGGCATCCAGTCCCACCACGGGGTGGCGATGACGCCGGGGGACACCGCGTTGACCCGTACCGGCGCGAGTTCCACGGCCAGCACCGGGACCATCGCCTCGACGGCCGCGTTGACCGCCGCCAGCCCCGCCGTGCCGGGCAGCGACGCGCCGGACGATCCCGCGGTGATGAAGGTCAGCGAGCCTTCAGGGGCGAGCACATCGAGCGCCGCCTGCGCGGCGATCGTCTGGGCGACGAGCTTGCCCTCGACCGCGGTGCGCAGTGCGTCGACCGTCAGGTCCTTGAAGGGGCCGCCCGCCGAGGCGCCGGTGGCGGTGATCACGACATGGTCGACCTTGCCGAGGCCGGCGAAGAAGGCGCGCATCGCCGTTTCGTCGCAAGCATCCACGGGCTGGCCGGTGGCGGACCCGCCCAGCTTCTCCAGGGCGGCCGCCAGGCGGTCCGCGTTCCGCCCGGTGATCACGACCTCGCGGCCCTCGGCCAACTGCCGTTCGGCCGCGGCCAGCCCGATGCCCGATGTGCCGCCGATGATCACGATTCGTTCTGTCATTACCCACTGCTCCTCAAACCATTTACGAGGCACGGTGCCTCGTTAAATTTAATTCGAGGCACGGTGTCTTGTAAAGTGCGCTCCATGACGGACACCCCGGCGCGCGGCAGACCGCGCAGTGAGCAGGCGCGGCGGGCCGTCCTGGCCGCGGCGCTGGAGCTGTGCCGGCGCGACGGCTTCCAGCCGCTGACGATCAAGGGGATTGCCGAGGCCGCCGGGGTCGGACGGCAGACGGTCTACCGCTGGTGGCCGACCAAGGAGGCCGTACTGCTGGAGGCCCTGCGCGACCTGACGGTGCGCGAGGCCCCGACCCTCCTCCCGGACACCGGCGATCCGCTGCGCGATCTGGAGACGTTTCTCGTCGGCGCGTACACCATGACCGCGCGGCTGACCGGCCAGGCCGTCGCCGGACTGATGGCCGAGGCCCAGCGCGACCCCGAACTCGCCGACCGGCTGCAGGCCGGGCTGCTCGCGGAGCGCCGCCGGGCGCTGCGCGAGGTACTGGAGCGGGCCGTACGGGCGGGGAAGCTGAGCGAGGGCGCGGCCTCGCTCGACCTCGCGGTCGACCTCGCCTTCGGAGTGATGTGGTACCGGCTGATGAGCCGGCACGCACCCGTGGACGCCGAGCTCGCCCACGAGGTGTCGGCCGCGCTGCGCCGGCTGCTCGCCCCGCCGGGCGAGGGCGGCGCCGGGTAGAGGACAAGGGCAGGGGCGGCCGGCGTCACGCCTGGCGCGTCGGCAGGACGATCACCTGGCGCAGGTTCACATGGGCCGGGCGGCTGGTGATGTACGCGATCAGGTCGGCGATGTCCTCGGAGGAGAGCCCTCCGAGGGCGGCGAACATGTCGTCCAGCTGGCCGGTCGCCGTCGCGTTGTCGACGTGGCTGCCGAGCTCGCTCTCGGTCAGCCCCGGCTCGATGTTGGTGACGCGCACGTTCCGCGGGCCGAACTCGGTGCGCAGCGACGCCGACAGCTGGGTGAGCGCGGCCTTCGTCGCCGAGTACACCGCATAGGTGGGGAACGGCACGTGCGCGCCGATGGAGGAGATGTTGACGAGGTCGGCCGGCCTGCCGTCGGCCGCCGCGGCGAGCAGGTCCTGGGTGAAGGCGCCCACGACGCGCAGCGCGCCGGTGAGGTTGGTGTCCACCATGCGGGTCCACTCGTCGGTCCGGCCGGCGTCGATCGGGTTGGGCAGCATCACCCCGGCGCCGTTGATCACCAGGTCCACCGGGCCGAAGGCGTCGTGCACCCGGGCGGCGCCGGCGGCGACCGCGGCCTCGTCGGTCACGTCGACCGGGACCGCGAGGGCCTGGCCGCCCTCGGCGGCGATCTCCTTGGCCAGCTCCTCCAGCCGGTCGGCGCGCCGCGCCCACAGCGCCACCCGGGCGCCCCGGGCGGCGAGCAGCCGGGCGGTCGCGGCGCCCATGCCGCTGGCGGCCCCGGTGATGACGGCGGTACGCCCGGCGAGGTCGTTCTGGCGCGAGTCTGCGTGGTTCATCTCGGATGCTCCTGAGGTGTCGTGCGGTGGTTTCGTGCCTCCCGGCACGTCCTCAAGACTGCGGCCGCCGCGCCGCCGTACCCAGGGTGACGCTTTTCCTGGGTCTGCCAGTACCAGGTTGGCGGCAGGGGCCTGACCTACTCTCGGGGCATGGCTGATGACGCTCTCGGTGACTTCCTCCGCTCACGGCGCGCCCGTATACGCCCCGACGACGTGGGGCTGATCTCCCATGGGCGCCGCCGGGTGCCGGGGCTGCGCCGGGAGGAGGTGGCCCAGCTGGCCGGGGTCAGCGTGGACTACTACGTCCGGCTGGAGCAGGGGCGCGGGACGAATGTGTCCGACGCGGTGCTCGACGCGGTGGCGCGGGTGCTGCGGCTGAACGACGCGGAACACGCCCATCTGCGGGATCTGGCCCGGCCGCGGCGGGGCCGGGGCCCTGGCGCGGTGGGGCGCCGGGCGGGCGGTCAGCGGGTGCGTACGGGCGTGCACACGCTGATGGAGACCATGACCGGCACGCCCGCGTTCCTTCTCGGCCGGCGCATGGACGTCCTGGCCTGGAACGCCCTCGCGGACGCGGTGTCGGGGTTCTCCGCGATGCCCGAGGGGGAGCGCAACGCGGCCCGGCACACCTTTCTGGACCCGGCGGCCCGCGAGCTCTACGCGGAGTGGCCCACCGTGGCCGCGGAGACGGTGGGCTATCTGCGGATCGACGCGGGGCGGCACCCGGACGATCCCCTGATGGCGTCGTTGATCGGCGAGCTGGCGATGAAGAACGAGACATTCCGCCGGCTCTGGGCCGATCACCCGGTCAAGGAGAAGACACACGGGCTCAAGCGGCTGCGCCATCCGGTCGTGGGCGATCTGGAACTGTCGTACGAAACGCTGGCGCTCCCTGGCGATCCTGACCAACTCCTGGTCACTTACGCGGCGGTTCCGGGTTCGGCCGCCGCGGAGAAGCTGGCGGTGCTCGCGAGCTGGTCGGCCGGTCAGGGCGGGTCCGGTCGGGGGGCCATGGACGACCGCACGAAAAGTGACAAGCCCTCATCTTCCAGGCACGGGTAAGTGGCGGAAACCTGACCGGAATCGCTTCCGCCAGAGACAACGCAAAGTCAAATTCTTGTTTCAGACCTGTCCGAACCGATCGTTCGATGACAATCTCTGCTCGGTCACCGCGCATGTCAGATGCACGTCAGCTTTAGCCGGCGTCAGCTGACCGCGCGCCAGGTGTCGGCACCACCGAAGCAAGCACCACTCACGCACCACTCCTCGCACCACCGGGCGGCCCACCCACGGCTGCCCGCACCCCCTACACAGGGCCGCGACCCAGCGGCCCCAAGGCTAGGAGACCGAGTGAGATCCATAGCTTCCGCCACCCGCAAGAAGTCCGTCCGCGCGGCCGCCCTCGTCGCCTCCGCCGCGATGGTCGTGATCGGCATGCAGACCGGCCCGGCCAACGCCCAGGCCGAGCTCAGCCGTGAGGCCGGCGCGACGGCGCTGCCGCTCTCCGCCCAGGAGCGCGCCTCCGCGATCCAGGCCGCGCAGGCCGACGCCTCCGCCCAGGCCGACTACCTCGGCCTCGGGGCCAAGGAGAAGCTGGTCGTCCGGGACGTCGTCAAGGACGCGGACGGCACCGTCCACACCCGGTACGAGCGCACCTACGACGGCCTGCCCGTCCTCGGCGGCGACCTCGTCGTCCACGAGAAGACGAGCGGCGCGCGCAGCGTGACCAAGGCGACCTCGGCCCGGATATCCGTGGCGAGCACGGCCGCGGAGGTACCGTCCGCCGACGCCAAGAAGTCCGCCCTCAAGGCGGCGCCCACCGACGACAAGGCCGGCAAGTCGCCGCGCAAGGTCATCTGGGCGGCGACCGGGAAGCCGGTTCTGGCCTGGGAGACCGTCGTCACCGGCATGCAGAAGGACGGCACCCCGAGCGAGCTGCACGTCATCACCGACGCCGCCACCGGCGAGAAGCTGTTCACCGACGAGGCTGTCAAGACCGGCACCGGCACCAGCAAGTACAGCGGCACGGTCACGCTCGGCACCACCAAGAGCGGCAGCACCTACAGCCTCACCGACAGCACGCGCGGCAACCACAAGACGTACGACCTGAACCAGGGCACGTCGGGCACCGGCACCCTGTTCACCGACGCCGACGACGTGTGGGGCGGCGGCCGCCAGACCGCCGGCGTCGACGCGCACTACGGCGCGGCCGAGACCTGGGACTTCTACAAGGAGGTGCTGGGCCGCAACGGCATCAAGAACGACGGCGTCGGCTCGTACTCCCGGACCCACTACGGCAACAACTACGTCAACGCGTTCTGGCAGGACTCCTGCTTCTGCATGACGTACGGCGACGGCTCGGGCAACGCCAACGCGCTCACCGCGCTGGACGTGGCCGGCCACGAGATGAGCCACGGCGTGACCGCGGCCACCGCCAAGCTCAACTACAGCGGCGAGTCCGGCGGCCTCAACGAGGCCACCTCCGACATCATGGCCACCGCCGTGGAGTTCTACTCCGCCAACTCCGCCGACGTCGGTGACTACCTCATCGGCGAGAAGATCGACATCAACGGCGACGGCACCCCGCTGCGCTACATGGACAAGCCCAGCAAGGACGGGGCGTCCCGGGACTACTGGTCCTCGACGCTCGGCAACATCGACGTCCACTACTCCTCCGGGCCCGCCAACCACTTCTTCTACCTGCTGTCCGAGGGCAGCGGCGCGAAGACCATCAACGGCGTCAGCTACAACAGCCCGACGTCCAACGGCGCCACGCTCACCGGCATCGGCCGGGACAAGGCCACCAAGATCTGGTACAAGGCGCTGACCACGTACCTGACCTCCACCTCCAAGTACGCACAGGCCCGCACCGCCACGCTCAGCGCGGCGACCGACCTGTACGGGGCGAACAGCGCCGAGTACAAGGCCGTCGCGGCCGCCTGGACCGGGATCAGCGTGAACTGAATCACCTGAAGCACCCGAAGCACCCGAAGTAGGCGCGCGCCAAGAGCGCCGAAGCGGCGACGGGCCGCACCGTACCCCGGTGCGGCCCGTTTCCGTACGCACCGCTGATGGCGCTTACGCTGCTGTTATGACTCAACACGTACGCGGTGTCATCGCCCCGGGCAAAGGCGAGCAGGTCAGGATCGAGACGATCGTGGTTCCGGACCCCGGTCCCGGCGAGGCGGTGGTGCAGGTACGGGCCTGCGGCGTATGCCACACCGACCTGCACTACCGGGAGGGCGGCATCAACGACGAGTTCCCGTTCCTGCTCGGCCACGAGGCGGCGGGCGTCGTGGAGTCCGTCGGGGAGGGCGTCACGGACGTGGCCCCCGGTGACTTCGTGATCCTGAACTGGCGTGCGGTGTGCGGCCAGTGCCGGGCCTGTCGCCGCGGCCGCCCCTGGTACTGCTTCAACACCCACAACGCCAACCAGCCCATGACGCTCACCGACGGCACCCCGCTCTCCCCGGCCCTGGGCATCGGCGCCTTCGCCGAGAAGACGCTCGTCGCCGCCGGGCAGTGCACCAAGGTCGACCCGGCCGCATCGGCCGCGGCGGCCGGCCTGCTGGGCTGCGGCGTGATGGCCGGCCTCGGCGCGGCCATCAACACCGGCGGGGTGGGGCGCGGCGACTCGGTCGCCGTCATCGGCTGCGGCGGCGTCGGCGGCGCGGCGATCGCCGGGTCCCTGCTGGCCGGGGCGTCGAAAATCATCGCGGTGGACGTGGACGACCGGAAGCTGGAGCAGGCGCGCGGGCTGGGCGCCACCCACACGGTCAACGGCAAGACGGCCGATGCCGTCGAGGCCATCCGGGAGCTGACCGGCGGCAACGGCGCCGATGTCGTGATCGACGCGGTCGGCCGCCCCGAGACCTACCGGCAGGCCTTCTACGCCCGTGACCTGGCCGGCACCGTGGTGCTGGTCGGGGTGCCCACCCCGGAGATGAAGCTGGAGCTGCCGCTGCTGGACGTCTTCGGGCGCGGCGGCGCGCTCAAGTCCTCCTGGTACGGGGACTGCCTGCCCTCCCGCGACTTCCCGATGCTGATCGACCTGTATCTCCAGGGGCGGCTCGACCTCGACGCGTTCGTCAGCGAGACGATCGGGCTCGACGACGTCGAGGAGGCGTTCGCGAAGATGCAGCGCGGCGAGGTGCTGCGCTCGGTGGTGACGCTCTGATGACCCCACCGCCCGTACGCGTCGACCACCTGGTCACCTCCGGCACCTTCTCCCTGGACGGCTCCACCTGGGAGGTGGACAACAACGTCTGGCTGGTCGGCGACGACAGCGAGGTGTACGTCATCGACGCCGCCCATGACGCGGACGCGATCATCGAGGCGGTCGGGGACCGGCGGCTGCTCGGCATCCTGTGCACCCACGGCCACGACGACCACATCGACGCGGCCCCGGACGTCGCCGACCGCACGGGCGCGCCGATCCTGCTGCACCCGGACGACGAGGTGCTGTGGCGCATGCGCCACCCGGACCGCAAGCCGGACGGGGTACTCGCCGACGGCGACGTCCTCACCGTGGCCGGCACCGAACTGCGGGTGCTGCACACCCCCGGCCACTCCCCCGGCGCGGTCTGCCTCCACGCCCCCACGCTGACCACCGTCTTCTCCGGTGACACGCTCTTCCAGGGCGGCCCCGGGGCGACCGGCCGCTCGTACTCGTCCTTCCCGACGATCATCGAGTCGATCCGGGAGCGGCTGCTGTCGCTGCCGCCGGAGACCGTCGTCCGCACGGGCCACGGCGACCCGACCACCATCGGTGACGAGGCTCCGCACCTGGAGGAGTGGATCGCCCGCGGCCACTGAGCCGTGTGCTCGCGTGCGGTGCCGTCCCGCCCCGGCAGGACGGGGACGGCACCGCACGGCGGGTGCGGGTGCCGTGACACCATCAACCGTGTGATCGACCTCGGCTACTCCCTCTCCCGCCGCTTCCCCGACCCCCCGCAGACCGACTACCGCACCGCGGACGTGCACGCCCTGCGCCACGACCTGTTCTGCGGCGATGTCTACCTCGCCGACACCAAGGCGGACCGGGAGCTGTCCACAGCCTGGGGATGGGTGCCCGTGCTCGACTTCGCCTGGGCGCTGTGCGACATCGTCGAGCGGCTCGACCGCGACCCGCGCGGCAACCGCTCCGCGCGCCCCGTCCACGCCGAGCTGGACTTCACCGAGTCGACGGACCGGATGCTCTTCGAGCGGCGCTTCGGCTGGGTGGACGTCACGGCCGACTGGGCGCCGGCCGAGGAGCCCCCGCTCACCTTCAACCACGCCGCGCTGCGCCGGGAGGCCCGCGACTTCCTGCACGACCTGATCGCGGACCTCACCGATATGCACGAGGGGCTGGCCGACAACCCCGCGGTGTGGGACCTACAGGCCCGCTACCCCCGCCTCTGATCCCCGGTCCGGGCCGCGTCCTCCACCCGCAGCCCCAGCCGGGCCGCGAGCACCGGGGCCAGGTCGAGCAGCTGGGTCGGGCTGATCACCGCGCCCGCCAGATCCTCCACGCCTCGCGCGATGTCCAGCTCCGCGACCGCGCGCAGATCCACGTCCTTCATCCGCGCCTGGCTGAAGTCCACCCGGCGCAGCGCGCAGTCCACGAACTCCACGCGCTCCAGCACCGCCCCGCCGAAGTCCGGCTCCGCCAGCACACACCCCTCGAAGACGACGTCCGTGAGCCGGGCCGTCCGCAGATTCAGATAGTCGATCTTCCCGCCGCGCACCACCACCCGCTCCAGCACCGCGCCGTGCAGCTGGACCCCGCCCAGCCGGGCGTCGACCAGCTCCACATCCCGCAGCCGCGCCTCGGACGCATCGGTGCCCACGCCCCGCACGCCCTCCAGCACACAGTCGAGGAATCTGGCCCGGGACAGCCGGACCTCGTCGAACGCGCAGCGGCGGATCCCGCAGTCCAGGAAGCGGGCGCCGCCCGCCCGCTGCCCGGCGAAGTCCACGTCCTCGAACTCCAGCCCGTCGTAGTCCCCCTCCGGCTCCAGCTCCCCGCCCTCGTAGGGCCGCAGCCCGGGCAGCGTCACCTCCGGCCGCCGCGCCGCCCGCACCGCGCCCGCCGCCGTCCCGCTCCTGCCGCGCCCTGCCATCACCGCTCCGTCCATTCGCGCTCGCCGTGGCCCGCTCTCCATCGTGAACCACGCCACTGACAACGGCCGGACAGCGGCCCGATGTCACATCTCGCGCCACCGCGTCGTCGTACGGAGGAAGCGATCCGATCCCATCCGGATCGCAGCACGGGAAGGAGTGCTGCCCATGCACCGCATCACCGTCATCGGCGGCGGCCTCGCGGGCCTCACCGCGGCCATCGCCGCCGCCGAGGCCGGGGCCCCGGTCACCCTCCACGAGGCCCACCACACGCTCGGCGGCCGCGCCCGCACCGCCCCCGGCCCGTACCGCGTCAACGAGGGCCCGCACGCCTTCTACGCGGGCGGGCCGCACTGGCCGTGGCTGAGGCAGCGCGGGCTGCTCGGCCCGCTCGCGAGCCTCCCGCCCCTGGAAGCCGCCCGACTGCGCTTCCACCGCAGGGGCCGGCTGCGCCGCATGCCCCCGGCCGCCATGCTCAGGCTGCTGCTGACCAGGCGGGCGCCGGTCGACCTCGACTTCACCGCCTGGGCGACGGGCGTGGTCGGCGCGGCCGGGGCGCGCGCGGCCGCGAACTACGCCGCCGTCGCCCTCTTCCACCACGCCCCCGGCCGGCTGTCCGCCGCGTTCGTCCAGGAGCGTTTCCGGCGCGCCGCCAAGGTGCCGCCGGAGGCCCACTATGTGCGCGGCGGCTGGGGCACGACCATCGAACGCATGGCCGATTACGCCTGGAAGCGCGGCGTACGGATCGAGACCGGCTCCCGCGTGGACACGCTGCCCACCGACCAGGGCGGCCCGGTGATCGTCGCGACCGCGCTGCCCGCCGCCCGCGCGCTCCTCGGCGACGCCTCCCTGACCTGGGACAGCGGCCGCACGGTGCTGCTCGACCTCGCCGTACGCACCCGGCGCGGCGACGCGTTCGCCGTCTCCGACCTCGACTCCCCCGGCTGGATCGAGCGCTTCACGGCCCAGGACCCCTCCCTGGCCCCGCCCGGCGAGCAGCTGATCCAGGGCCAGCTGCCCATCGCCCCGGACGAGACCAGGGCGGACGGCGTCGCCCGCGCCGAACGCCTGCTGGACCTGGGCTTCCCGGGCTGGCGCGAGCGCACGGTCTGGCGGCGGGAGTCCACGGCCAACGGGCGTACGGGAGCGGTGGACGCGCCCGGCACCACCTGGCACAACCGGCCGGCGGTCGACCGGGGCGAGGGGGTCTATCTGGCGGGCGACCAGGTGGCCGCGCCGGGAGTGCTCTGCGAGGTGTCGTTCAACAGCGCCCTCACCGCCGCCGCCCTCGCGCTCGACGAGTGGCGCACAGGCCGGGGTCGCGGTGGAGGTCGCGGTGAGGGCCGTCACGTCTCCGCGCCGCTCAACACTCCTTGACTTAACGTTTGGTTGAGGTTGGAGGGTGGCCGTACGACAGCCCGCAACCCCTGGGAGACCCCATGTATGCCGTCCGTCTGCACGCCTTCGGCCCCGCCGAGAACCTGGTCCTCGAGAAGACCGACGATCCCCTCCCCGGCCCCGGCGAGGTCCGGATCGCGGTGGCCGCCGCCGGTGTCCACCTCCTCGACACCGCACTGCGCCAGGGCCTGACCTCCGCCGTGCACTCCGCGCCCGAACTGCCGACCATCCCCGGCCGTGAGGTCGCGGGCACCGTCGAGGCGCTCGGCGAGGGCACCGACCCGGCGTGGCTGGGCAAACGCGTCGTCGCCCACCTCGGGATGGTCCCCGGCGGCTACGCCGAACTGGCCGTGGTCGCCGCGGGCAAGCTGCACGAGGTGCCCGCCAACCTGGACGAGGCCCAGGCCGTCGCCATGATCGGCACCGGCAGGACCACCATGGGAATCCTCCAGTTCGCCGAGCTGACCGCCGACGACGTCGCGGTCGTCACCTCGGCGGCGGGCGGGATCGGCCAGCTCATCGTCCAGTACGCCGGGTACGTCGGCGCCACGGTCGTCGGGCTCGCGGGCGGGCCGGAGAAGGTGGCGCGGGTACGCGAGCTGGGCGCCCACATCGCCGTCGACTACACCGACCCGGCCTGGCCGGACCAGGTCCGCGCCGCCCTCGGCGGCCGCCCCGCGACCGTGCTGTTCGACGGCGTCGGCGGCGACCCCGGCCGCGCGGGCGTGGACCTGCTCGGCCCCGGCGGCCGTCACCTCGTCTTCGGCTGGTCCTCGGGCGGGCTGCTCACCGGCGGTGGCGGCCCGCTGGAGTTCGGCGAGGAGGAGCTGGCGGCGCGCGGCATCACCTCCCAGCTCGTGCTCGGCCCGCCGATGCTGGAGAGGGCTGGCGGCCCGGACCCGATCCGCACCCTCGAAGAGCGCTCCATGGCCGAGGCCGCGGCCGGCCGCCTCGTCCCGGCCGTCCACCGCTTCCCCCTCGCCGAGGCGGCCGCCGCCCACCGGGCCCTGGAGACCCGCGCCACGATGGGCAAGGTCGTCCTGGTCCCCTGATCACCCCGTCCCGCCGGGTCCCGCCCCGCTCCACGTGGGGAGAGCGGGACGGGCCCGGCGGGGCGCGGGCACAAGCCCGAGGCCCGGCCCAGGCCCGCTACGCCACCACGCGCAGCTCCCGCGCCGTGTTGTTCAGCCGCCGCCCGCCCGTCTCCGTGCAGGTCACGATGTCCTCGATGCGCACCCCGAAGCGCCCCGGCAGATAGATCCCCGGCTCGATCGAGAAGCACATCCCCGGCACCAGCGGGAGCTGCTCGCCCTCCGTCATATACGGCGGCTCATGCGTCGTGACGCCGATGCCGTGGCCGGTGCGGTGGATGAAGTACTCGCCGTAGCCCGCCTCGGTGATCACCTGGCGCGCCGCCCGGTCGATGTCCTGGCAGGCCGCCCCCGGGCGGACCGCCTCGAACGCCGCCTGCTGCGCCTCCCGTACGACCTCGTGGACCTTGCGCTCCTCCTTCGTGGGCTCGCCGACGTGCACGGTGCGCGAGGTGTCGGAGCCGTAGCCGTCCTTGAGACCGCCGAAGTCCAGCACCACCATGTCGCCCTCCTCGATGACCCGCTCCCCGGCCTCGTGGTGCGGATTCGCGCCGTTCGGGCCGGAGCACACGAGCGTGAAGTCGACCTGGCTGTGCCCGTGTCGCAGCAGCAGCTCACTGAGGTCGGCGGCGATGTCGCGCTCCCGCCGCCCGGCGAAGCGCACCCGCACGATCTCCTCGTAAGCCGCGTCGGCCGCCGCCCCCGCCGCCGCGATCCGCTGCACCTCGTGGGTGTCCTTGACCGCGCGCAGCATGGGCAGCGCCTCGCCGATCGCGGAGTAGGAGGTGTCGGGGAGGGCGCGTTGGAGGCCGAGCAGGTGGGCGGCCCAGGTCTCGTCGGAGATGCCGTAACGGCCGCGCGGCGGCAGCGTGTCCGCCGCCGTCCGGTACGGGTCGCTGCCGTCGGTCCAGCCGGTCACCTCGATCGCCCCGGCGCCGGTCGCGGCCAGCGCGTCGGGCCGCTCCAGCAGGGGCACCAGCAGCCGCGGTGTCTGCCCGGGGACGAGCAGGAGTGCGGTGAGGCGCTCGGTCACCGCCGGGGGGCGGTAGCCGCACAGATGCGTCAGGTCCGGACCGGGGGTGACCACCAGCCCGGCCAGCCCGGCGTCGGCGGCGGTACGGGCCGCCCGGGCCATCCGGACGGTGTAGTCCTCAAGGGTCATGGGGGCGAGCTGCTGCTCGGCGGGCGTCGGCATGCGGACAGCATCCCGCAGCGGCATCCACCCCGCGACAGGGGGCGGAAGACCCGCGGCAGGGGCGCGGGCCCCGCGGCGGGGCCTTGGTGAGGGGCCTTGGTGAGGGGCCTTGGTGAGGGGCCTTGGTGAGGGGCCGGAGCCGACGGGCGCCACGACACGAAGCGCCCGGACCGCAGCGCCCCGGCTCAGCCCTCCGTGCCGGCGGCGCGTCAGCGCCCCCCGCGCGTCAGCGCCCCCCGCGCGTCAGCGCTGGAATCCGCTGCCCAGCCGGACGGCCGCGTCGATCACCGCGCTGCCGTAGACCCGGCCCGGGGTGCCGGACATCCGCCCGACGGGCCCGGAGATCGACAGCGCGGCGACCACCCGGCCGCCGGGGCCGCGCACCGGGGCGGCCACCGCGGCTATCCCGTGCTCCCGCCCGCCGACGCTCTGCGCCCAGCCCTGGCGCCGTACGCCGGAGAGGGTGGCGGCCGTGAACTGCGCGCCGCGCAGCCCCTCGTACAGGTCCTCGGGCCGCTCCCAGGCCAGCAGCACCTGGGCGACGGGACCGGCGTTCATCGGCAGGGAGGCGCCGACCGGCACCCGGTCCTGCGCGACCGGGTTGCCGTCCACCGGGGCCTCGGCGACACAGATCCGCATGTATCCGCGGCGGCGGTAGAGCCGGGCGCTGGCGCCGGTCAGATCGCGCAGCTCGCACAGCACCGGCTCCGCCGATGTCGCCAGGTGGTCCCGACACGCCTCCAGGGCCATCAGCCCGAGCCTCGGCCCCAGGATGAACCGGCCCTGCGCGTCCCGGGCCAGCAGCCGAAGCCGCTCCAGGGCGAGCACCAGCCGGTGCACGGTGGGGCGTTTGAGGCCGGTGGCGGAGACCAGCCTGGCCAGGGACGCCGGGCCCGCTTCCAGGACGCCGAGCAGGAGCGAGGCCTTGTCGAGCACGCCGACCCCGCTCAGCAGCTGCTCCGGAGAGGTCCGCTCCGCGACGGTCGGCGCCACCGGCGCCGGCTGGGCCGCCTGGGCCGCCTGGGCCGCCTTTCCGCGCGTCGCCTTCCGGTGGCTCGTCAGGACCTTTTCAGGAGTTGAGATCGCCATAAGAGTGCCTCCTTGTCGGGCCGGTCACTCCCATGCGCCAGGACCGTCCGCAACCACGGCTTTCGTCAGGTCAGTTCATCATGTCTAGCTGTCCGCCCAGAGCACCCGCAATGCGGCTACAGGAAGCTGCCAGCACCTCAACCGGCCACGGCCTGCCCCGCCCCGCCACCGGCTCAGCGCCGGTGGCGCGGGGCGTCCCGCGGCGGCTCCCGCGGGGCGTCACCGGGCGGGTTGGTCGGCAATAACCCCAGCTCAGCGGCGCGCACCCCGGCCTGGAACCGGGAGCTCGCGCCCAGCAGGGCCATGATCTCGGCGACGTAGCGGCGATAGGTGCGCACCGAGACCGACAGCTCGCGCGCGGCGACCTCGTCGGTGACGCCGAGCCTGAGCCACTCCAGGATCGGCCGCACCATCTCCATCCGGGCGTGGCCGCCCAGATCGACCTGTTCGTTCACCACCACCGCGTTGCGCCAGATCCCGTCGAAGAGGGTCTGGAGGGTCTCGATGACCCCCGGGTCCCGGATCGCCGAGGCCCGGCGTCCGACCGCCGAGTCGGCGCACACCAGCGCGGCGCGGCCGTCGACGATGAACGCGGCGAGCAGCGGAATCCGGGCGACCCGGACCTCCAGGGGCCGTCCGTCCCGGGCGTGCCGCCGCACAAAATTCCAGTCGAGCGAGTTCTGGGCGCACAGCACGCGTGTTCTCACGTCCTCGCCGCCGGAACGGAGCCATTCGCTCAGTACGGAATGCAGCGCCCCGACATGCGCGGCCTCCGCCGCGAGCACCACGTCGACATTCCCCCCGGCCTCCCGGATCAGCTCTTCGGCAGCCGTTCGAATTTCTCCCTCGTCCGTTTCCACCGCCGCGACCCAGGACTTCCCGAGCGGTCGCCCGGAGCCCTCGGCGGCAGCGGAATCACCGATCCCGGAATCGCCGGTGGCGGATTCACCCGTCGCGGATTCGCCGGTCACGGATTCACCGGTCACGGATCCGGCGGCAGCGAAATCGGCGGCAGCGGAATCGCCGGCCCTGGATTCGGCGGCGGCGGATTCGGCGGCGGCGGCTTCGACGACCGTGGTTGCTATGAGCGCGCGAACCGCCAGGAGTTCCTGGGCGATGGCCTCATCGGCCCGCTCGCTGTCGGTGCGGCCCTCCTCGTGCCCGGTCACGTCAGTCGACGTCCGACAACAGCCCCAGCTCGACGGCGCGCACCCCGGCCTGGAAGCGGGAGTTGGCCCCGACGTCACGCATGATCGCCGCGACATGGCGGCGATAGGTGCGCAGCGAGACCCTGATCTGGCGCGCCGCCACATCGTCCGTGTGGCCCTCTCGCAGACGCTCCAGGATCATCCGTACGGAGTCCGAGCGCAGCCGCTCGGCCAGGCGCTGGTGCTCCTCGAGCGGCATCGCGCTGCCCCAGGCCCCGGCGAACATCAGGTCCAGCGCGCGGACCGAGGCGGGGTCGGTGTTGAAGGTCGCGTAGCGTCCGCCGTGTTCGCCGCCGGACCGGCCGAAGGCAGCCCTGCCGTCGGCGATCACGGTCCCCTGGAGATCGACGTCCGCGACCCGGACCTCATAGCCCAGGGGGCCGCGCCGCGCGGCGGCGAGGATGCCGAGCGGGGCCAGGACCTGCGGGGCGCAGAGCACACGTACGGTGACCCCGGAGTTGGCGACGGCGGTGAACCGGGCCATCTGCGGGAGGATGGGTTTGGCCCGCTCGAAGGTACCGGGCACGATCAGGCTGATGCTGTGCCTGGCGCGCGTCAGCAGCTGCCCGATGGCCTGTCTGACGGCGGGGCCGTCGGTGGCCTGCACCATCGGCGGGGACTGTGCCGGGGCGCCGAGTACGGACACCACCGGCTCTTCCTTCATACAGGTCGCGCTGGTCGCACTGGTCGTACTGGACTTACTGGACAGTTTCAGACTGGACAGTTCAGCCATGACTCCCCCATGCGGCACACGACACGTCCGTCGCATACCCGTCGGTTGCTGCCGACCGTCCAAGGTGACCAAGAACGGCCGCGATGGCGGTCGGCGGCCGCCCCGTAATTGAATCTGCAATGACATCGCCGCCAACCAGAATCACGAAACTTCCGCATACCGAACTTCCGCGCCACCGTGACCCACCGGTTCTCAACTCACGAGTAACTCTTCCCTTCCGCAGCCGAGAAGCCCTTGTCCAGTGGGTGGATTGTGACCGGAAAGGCCGCACAAGCCCCTGCGGCGCGAGGTTAGTTCGCCCTCAGCAAGCCAGTCAACGCACTTCAGTTCGTAAAGATCAGGTAAAATCGCTCACCTTTGCGCCACTTCTGCTTAACGCAATGACGCGGCACCACGGGATTGTCAGCAAGTTGCACACCGACCGGGAAACTCCGCCCCCGAGGCCCCCGTCACGAACGCGCAGCGCATCCGGAAGGCCACGGTGGGCGATCAAGGAGGGGCGAGGCTGGCAATTTGTTGACAGCCGCGGCGGGCGGTGGGCGCGGGGATGCTCACGGAGCGAGACGAACGGCCCTCCGTGATCCGCCACGAAGGGCCGTGCGCGCGTGGAGCCGACTGTCGGGCTCGAACCGACGACCTTCGCTTTACAAGAGCGGTGCTCTACCAGCTGAGCTAAGTCGGCGCGTCCACAGCAGTGTACCCACGGCGCGGGGGTGATCCGTTCGAAATTCCCCGCCGGTCCAAACTTTGATCCGCACAGGTAGAGACAGGGAGCCCCACCCCGAAGTAAGGTCGCGGCCAGTCCATGAGAGTGGACTAGACCCCTGCCTTTACTCGGATCGTCCGGCACGTTCCTGCCGGTGAAGGGACCAGATCAGCATGGCCACGGTTACGTACGACAAGGCGACCCGGATCTACCCGGGCACTGAGAAGCCCGCCGTCGATCAGCTCGAGATCGACATCGAGGACGGCGAGTTCCTCGTTCTCGTCGGCCCCTCCGGCTGCGGCAAGTCCACCTCCCTGCGGATGCTCGCCGGCCTCGAGGACGTCAACGGCGGCGCGATCCGGATCGGCGACCGCGATGTCACCCACCTCCCGCCCAAGGACCGGGACATCGCGATGGTGTTCCAGAACTACGCGCTGTACCCGCACATGACCGTGGCCCAGAACATGGGCTTCGCGCTGAAGATCGCCGGCGTCAACAAGACGGAGATCCGGCAGAAGGTCGAGGAAGCGGCCAAGATCCTGGACCTGACCGAGTACCTGGACCGCAAGCCCAAGGCGCTCTCCGGTGGTCAGCGGCAGCGTGTCGCGATGGGCCGCGCCATCGTGCGTGAGCCGCAGGTCTTCCTCATGGACGAGCCGCTGTCCAACCTGGACGCCAAGCTCCGTGTGCAGACCCGTACCCAGATCGCGAGCCTCCAGCGCCGGCTGGGCATCACCACCGTGTACGTCACCCACGACCAGGTCGAGGCCATGACCATGGGCGACCGGGTGGCCGTGCTCAAGGACGGGCTGCTCCAGCAGGTCGACTCGCCGCGCAACATGTACGACAAGCCCGCCAACCTCTTCGTGGCCGGCTTCATCGGCTCCCCGGCGATGAACCTCATCGAGGTGCCGATCACCGACGGCGGCGTGAAGTTCGGCAACAGCGTCGTCCCGATCAGCCGTGAGGCGCTCAGCGCGGCGGCGGACAAGGGCGACCGCACGGTCACCGTCGGCGTCCGCCCCGAGCACTTCGACGTGGTCGAGGAGAACGGCGCCGCCGCCAAGGCCCTCGCCAAGGAGAGCAAGGACGCCCCGGCCGGCCTCGCCGTCTCCGTGAACGTCGTCGAGGAGACGGGCGCCGACGGCTACGTCTACGGCACCGTCGAGGTCGGCGGCGAGACCAAGGACCTCGTCGTGCGCGTCAACAGCCGTTCGGTGCCCGACAAGGGCTCCACGCTGCACGTCGTCCCGCGGGCGGGCGAGTCCCACGTCTTCTCGACGTCCACCGGCGAGCGCCTGACCGACTGAGCGAGTTCAGCCGGCGGTCGCCGACCGGCGAACGACTCCGCGGCGCCGCCCCTCCGCCTCGTGCGGACGGGCGGCGCCGCCGTTTGTCGCGGCGACATGAGCGGGCATCTGTTGCTGTATCGACAAATACCCCGACAGATAAATACCCTTCCATATCGGGCATTTCACCCCAACCCGTCAAGGCGCATTCCACTTCCAGGGGTATCGCGTCCCCCGAAACGGTGACTAAATGTCGCCAAATCATCGCTCCTCGCTACGATCGCCGCGTACCCCAGTCCCGTACGCACCGACCGTCGAGCACGGCCACGAACCGCGAGGAACGTCCTTGAACACCGCAGCACGCCGCATCGGCAGAACTCTCGCCCTCGTCCTCCCCGTCGTCCTCGTCCTCTCCGGGACGCTCGCCGTCACCCGCGTCCCGTGGGCATCCCCGGCGTCCGAGTCGCAGATCCTCACCGCCTCCTCCGACAAGGCGTCCACCCGCGCCGTCCACCGCGCCCCGCACGAGGTGCTGCGCGACCGGCTGCTCGCCGAACTCCAGGAGAAGGACCCGGGCGTGGCGCTCACCCACCTCCAGGTCGCCACCTCCGAGCGCCCCTCGCTGGCCAGGCACTGCGCCTCCATCGCCCGCGCCCTCGGCCGCGCCGCGGTCGCCAAGTACGGCGGCACGGACCGCGCCCAGGCCTACGCCCGCCCGGTCTGCGACACCTCGTACGCGACCGGCGTGGCCCGGTCCCGCCCCTGACGCGGCTCGCGGCCCCCACCCTTATGTCCTCGGCGGTCCCGCATATCGTGCGGCCCATGACAGATGACGCCCGCACCGCCGCGCGGCACCCGCTGCCGGCCCGCCCCACGCAAGCCGTCGTCCTGGCCGGAGGCCAGGGCTCACGGCTGCGCCCCTACACCGACGACCGCCCCAAGCCGATGGTCGAGATCCCCGGCACCGGCACCCCGATCATCGGCCACCAGCTCGCCTGGCTGGCCGCAGAGGGCGTCACCGACGCCGTGGTCTCCTGCGGTCACCTCGCGGCGGTGCTCCAGGACTGGCTGGAGTCGGCGGACCTGCCGCTGCGGGTGACCACGGTCGTCGAGAAGGAGCCGCTCGGCCGCGGCGGCGGTCTGAAGTTCGCCGCGGCGTCGCTCCCGCACCCCGACCGGTCCTGGTACGCCACCAACGGCGACATCTGGACCCGCTTCTCGCTCCGCGAGATGGCCGACTTCCACCGCGAGCGGGACGCGGTCGCCACGCTCGCCCTGGCCCGCCCGCGCATCCCCTGGGGCGCGGTGGAGACCGACGAGTTCGGCCACGTCCTCGACTTCATCGAGGCGCCGCCGTCGCCGTACCTCATCAACGCCGGCGTCTACGTCTTCTCCGCCGCCTTCACGGAGCTGCTCCCCGACCGGGGGGACCACGAGCGCACCACCTTCCCCCGGCTCGCCCGCGAGCGCCGCCTGGCGGGGTTCCCGCTGCCCCACGGCGCGTACTGGCGCGCCATCGACACCGCCAAGGACCTGACCGAGGCGGCGAAGGAGCTGGCCGCCGGGTCCCCGCCGCACGGCTCGCTGGGCCAGGCCTCCGCCGCGCAGCAGGCGTGAGCGCCGCTCCTGGGGCGGCCGCCGCAGGAGCGTGCTGAGCCACCGAGCCCCGGCAGCAGCCGACCCGGCCCAGGCATTGCCTGAGCCGGGTCGATGTCTGTGTAGGTGTCGGTGTTGGTGTGGGCGTCAGCCGAGGAGGCCGCCGAGTGCGCCGCTGCTGCCCTCCGTGGCGCCCTCGGTGTAGCCGTAGGCGTCGCCCGACGTGCCGCCGCTGCCCGTGACCGTCTCGGGCCAGGTCTCGCCCTCGCCGATCCCCAGGCCGCCCCGGCCCACCCGGCCGCCCGCCGAAGACGGCCCTTCCGGAGTCTCCGGGGCGACGGGCCGGCCCGGCCGCCGCGGGGCGGTCCGCGCGCCGCCCGGGGAGTGGCTGGGGCGGGCGGAGCCGGCGGCCGGGGCCGACGCGCTGGGCGCCCCCGTCGACGAGGCGGCCGACGGGGGCGTCGGGCTGGTCACGGGCGCGCGCGGGGACGGCGCCCCGCCCCCGCCGAGGGGCCCGCGGGTGGCGCCGGTGGGGCTCTGGTCGGCCCGCCGCGGCAGCGGCGAGCCGGGCAGGTTGTTGGTCGGGACGTCGCTCGGCTCCGGGCCGCGCACCGTCTCCGACGCCCGTACGGCGCCGCCGAGCATCGAGCCGAGGAGCAGCGTCAGCCCGGCCACGATCAGCGCCATGAAGGTGCCCCGGCGCAGCACCCGCCGCCGCAGCTCCCACACCCCCACCCGCGGTCCGAGCCGCCGCCACGCCTCGCCCGCGAGCCGGGCGTCCGCCGAGTACACCGGGGCACCCGCGATGATCAGCGGGCTCCAGGCGGCGAGGTAGATGATGTCCGGCGCGTCGTACACCGGCACGGTCCGCCAGCTCACGGTGAGGATCAGCGCGGCCGACAGCGTCGCGCCGAAGAAGGCCGCCAGCCGCTGCCACAGCCCGAGGACCGTGAGCACCCCCACCACGACCTGGAGGAAGGCCACCGTCAGGCCCGCGCCCACCGGGTGCCCGAGCGCGAGGTCGCGCAGCGGCTCCGCGATCGGCCAGGGGTGCAGCGACCGCAGCCAGGTGACCATCGAGCCGCGCTCGCCGCCGTCGAAGTAGACCGGGTCGGAGAGCTTGCCCATGCCGGCGTAGACGGAGATGAGGCCGAGGAAGATGCGCAGCGGGAGCAGCACGACGCCCAGGTTCATCCGGCGGCCGGGGTAGTAGGCCTGGTGCCGCGCGGTGTCGGAGTGGCGGCGCGGGCGCGGCACATCCGCGCCGCGGGCGGCCCGCCCCTGCGGTGCGCGCGGCTCCCGCGGCGCCCCGTGCCGCGCCCCGGCCCCGGCCCGGTCGGCCGGCGGCACGGCCTCGTCATGCGGGCTGCGGCGCGGGCCGACGACCGTGGGCGGGCCGTCGTCGAAGGTGAGGCGCGGCAGCACCTGTGTGGCGGCCGCTTCCTCGCCGCGGTCCCCGCCGACGGCGCCCGTCTCCGCGAGTCCCTCCCCCGCGTACCGCACGGCCTGGAGCAGCCGGGTGGCGGCCACGTCGCCGCCGGGCCGGGTGCGGCCGCTCCAGACCACGGGCGGGCTGCGCCTGGCGGCGGCCGGGACGCGGGCGAGCCGCGTGGTGTCCGACAGCGCGCTGCTCACCACCGGGGTGGCGAGCTGTACCCGGAAGCTCGCGGGATTGACGGTGACCTGCGCCGGATCGCTCGGCACCTTGGCCATGGCCAGCTGTGGCTCGTCGTCAAAACCCGGTGCGCGTCCCCCCGTGGGCGTGCGGGGTGTTCTGGTCTCCACGCTCATCTAACCGAGTGACGCGCGGATAGGACACTGCCGTGACCGCCCCGGGGTGTCCGAGGCCCGTCAAGTCATGATCACACAAGCCCTGCCGGACACCCGGTCGGCTCACATCCGGTGCCGGACCGCCTCGTACAGCACGACGCCCGTCGCGACGCCCGCGTTGAGCGACTCGGCGCCGCCGGGCATCGGAATGCGCACCAGTACGTCGCAGGTCTCGGCGACCAGCCGGGACAGCCCCTTGCCCTCGCTGCCGGCCACGATCACCACCGGGCCCTCCAGCACCTCGGCGTTCTGCACCTCGGTGTCGCCGTCCGCGTCCAGGCCGACCACCATCAGGCCCGCCTTCTTGTACGCCTCCAGCGCCCGCGTGAGGTTGGTCGCCCGCGCCACCGGCGTACGCGCCGCGGTGCCCGCCGAGGTCTTCCACGCCCCCGCCGTCATCCCGGCCGCACGCCGCTCCGGCACCACCACACCATGGCCGCCGAACGCCGACACCGACCGCACCACCGCGCCCAGGTTCCGCGGGTCGGTGACCCCGTCGAGGGCGACGATCAGCGGGTCCTGGCCCTCGTCGGCCGCGGCCGCGACCAGGTCCTCGGGGTGCGCGTACTCGTACGGCGGCACCTGGAGCACCAGCCCCTGGTGGTTGAGGCCGTTCGTCATCCGGTCCAGCTCGGGGCGCGGGGCCTCCATGAGGTGTATGCCGCCGCGGTCGGCCGCCAGCTTCAGCGCCTCGCGCACCCGGTCGTCGCTGTCGATGAACTGCTGGACGTACAGCGTGCTGGCCGGCACGCCCTCGCGCAGCGCCTCGACGACCGGGTTACGGCCCACCACCAGCTCATTCGTGCCCTTGCCGCCGCGCCGGGGGGCCGGACGGCGGGCCGCCTGCTTGACGCGCGCATTGGCGACGCGCTGCTTGGCGTGGCCCTTGCGCATCTCGGCGGGCGGGGTGGGGCCCTTGCCCTCCAGGGCCCGGCGCCGCTTGCCGCCGCTGCCGACCGTCGCGCCCTTCTTGTTGGCGGTGCGGCGGTTCCTGCGCTGGCTGTTGCCGGCCATGGGGGTTCACCTGTTTCTCATCCGTGGCCGCCCGCCGGCCGCCCGGCCCTGGGGGCCTCACGGCTTCGCGCGGCTGTGCCGCCGGGCCTGGTCCGGCGGCTGCCTGCTTGTGTCATGTCGTGGTGGGTGTGCCGGTCGGCACACCGCGTCGGTCGGGGCGGGGCGGGTCGGGGCCCGGGTCAGCGCGAGCCGAGCTCCCAGCGCGGCCCGCTCGGGGTGTCCTCGATGACCAGCCCCGACTGCTGGAGCTGATCGCGGATGGCGTCCGCCGTCCCGTAGTCCTTACGGGTCCGCGCGGCCTGCCGCTGCTCGAGGACCAGCCGTACGAGCGAGTCGACCACGCCGTGCAGATCCTCACCCCGGTCCGGGCCGCCCGCCCAGTGCTCGTCGAGCGGGTCGAGGCCCAGCACGCCGAGCATGGCACGCACCTCGGCCAGCCGCGCGACCGCCGACTCCTTGTCGTCGGCGGTCAGGGCGGAGTTCCCCTGGCGGACGGTGGTGTGGACGACCGCGAGCGCCTGCGGGACGCCGAAGTCGTCGTCCAGCGCCTCCGCGAACGCGGGCGGCACCTCGGGCGCGGGCGGGACGACCTTCCCCGCCTTCTCGGTGACCCGCTGTACGAAGCCCTCGATGCGCGCGAACGCGGACTCGGCCTCGCGCAGCGACTCCTCGCTGTACTCGATCATGGAGCGGTAGTGCGGGGTGCCGAGGTAGTAGCGCAGCACGATGGGGCGCCAGTGCTTGACCATCTCGGAGACCAGCACCGAATTGCCGAGCGACTTGCTCATCTTCTCGCCGCTCATGGTCACCCAGGCGTTGTGCACCCAGTACGCGGCGAAGTCGTCGCCGAACGCCTTGGCCTGCGCGATCTCGTTCTCGTGGTGCGGGAAGATCAGGTCGACGCCGCCGCCGTGGATGTCGAAGGCCGAGCCCAGGTACCTGTGGGCCATCGCCGAGCACTCCAGGTGCCAGCCGGGCCGGCCGCGCCCCCACGGGGTCTCCCAGCTCGGCTCGCCGGGCTTGGCCGCCTTCCACATGGCGAAGTCGCGCGGGTCGCGCTTGCCGTACTCACCCTCGCCGGAGGGCTGGCGCAGCCCGTCAAGTTCCTGGTTGGAGAGCTGGAGATAGCCGGGGTACGAGCGCACGTCGAAGTAGACGCTGCCCTCGGCGGCATAGGCGTGGCCCCGCTCGATCAGGCCCCGCATCATCTCGATCATCTCCGGCACATGGCCGGTGGCCCGGGGCTCATAGGTCACGGGCAGGCAGCCGAGGACGTCGTACGCGGAGTTGAAGGCGCGCTCGTTCTCGTAGCCGATCGCCCACCACGGGCGGTTCTGCTCGGCCGACTTGGCGATGATCTTGTCGTCGATGTCGGTGACATTGCGGATGAACGTCACGTCATAGCCGCGGTAGGCGAACCAGCGGCGCATGATGTCGAAGTTGAGGCCCGACCTGATGTGCCCGATATGCGGGGCGGCCTGCACGGTCGCGCCACACAGGTAGATCGAGACACAGCCCGGGGTGAGCGGGGTGAAGTCACGGATCTGCCGGGCGCTGGTGTCGTACAGGCGAATAGTCACGCATCAAGGGTAGACGGAAGGGGGCAGTGCCCCGCGACCTTATGGCCGCAGGGACACAGAAGCGTGACACTTGGGACGCTCCGGCCGGCTCAGACCCTGCCGACGATCTTGAGCGGGGTGATCCGTACGGCGATGCGCTGGGCGTCCTCCGCGGCCGCCGGGTTGAACTCGGCGTACCTCTTCCCGGTGTACTTGAGCGACAGCTCGTCGATCAGGGCGTCGGCGCCCTCGGTGCTGTAGGCGGCGCTGCCGCGGATCTCCGCGTACGTGTACGGCTCCTCGGAGGGCTGCACCACGACCGACACCCGTGGCTCCCGGGCGATGTTCTTCTGCTTCTGCCGCCCCATGGTGGTCGAGATCAGCAGCTCGTCGCCGTCCCGCATCACCCAGACCGGTGAGAGCTGCGGGCTGCCGTCGGGCTGGATGGTCCCGACGGTCACGAAGACGGGGGTGTCGAGGAGACGCTTGAGATCGTCGGAGAGTGCGGCTGACACGGCGGTTCCTTCCCTCGCGCGATACGTACACGAGATGCGTACGGTGTGTCCGGTACCCGATGGGCGCCCGACACACCGTCAAATCCCCGCGAGAGAACCGTTCGGCGGAGCGACTTTCCCCCGCTCACCGCAGGCGGCCAGGCCGCCTAGCCCGCTCGCACCACCAGGGCCGTGGCGATCGCCGCGAGGCCCTCGGCGCGGCCGGTGAGGCCCAGGCCGTCAGTGGTGGTGCCCGAGATGGCCACGGGGGCGCCGACCGCCGCCGAGAGCACCTTCGTCGCCTCGTCCCGCCGCTTGCCGATCTTCGGGCGCACGCCGATCACCTGGATCGCCACGTTCCCGATCTCGAAGCCCGCGCTCCGGACGATCCGAGCGGCCTCGGCCAGCAGCGTGACCCCCGAGGCCCCGGCCCACTCGGGGCGGTCGGTGCCGAAGTGGGCCCCCAGGTCGCCGACCCCGGCGGCGGAGAACAGCGCGTCGCAGGCGGCGTGCGCGGCGACATCGCCGTCGGAGTGCCCGGCCAGGCCATACCCCCCGTACTCATCGCCTTCCCACAGCAGACCCGCGCACCACAGCTCGCGGCCCTTCTCGAAGGCGTGCACATCCGTGCCGATGCCCACGAGCGGCAGCCCGGTCAGGTCAGAAGCCATCGGTGGCCCTCCTCCGGGCGAGCACGGCCTCGGCCAGCACCAGATCCAGCGGCCGGGTCACCTTGAACGCCTCCTCGTGGCCGGGCACCACCACGACCTCGGCCCCGAGCCGCTCCACCATCCCGGCGTCGTCCGTCGCACCGTCGCCTTCCAGGACGATCTTCTCGTGCGCGGCGACCAGCGTGGCCCGGTCGAAGCCCTGCGGGGTCTGTACGGCGCGCAGCCGGGCGCGCTCCGGGGTGCCGACCACCGGCTCGGGCTCGCCCGCCCGGTCGCCGGTGCGCGGCTCGACCTGCTTGACGGTGTCGGCGAGCGGCAGCGCCGGTACGACGGCGGGCGCCCCCTCCCGTACGGCGGCGACGACCGCGTCCACGGTGTCCACGGGGACCAGCGGGCGCGCCGCGTCATGGACGAGGACGATCGCGACGTCCTCGGGGACGGCGGCCAGGCCGCGCCGGACCGACTCCTGACGGGTCTCGCCGCCGGGCACCACCACCACGTCGGTGTTCCCGGTGAGCGGGTAGGCGTCGAGCAGCCGGCGGACCTCATCGGCCCCGTCGGGCGGGGCGACCACGACCACGAGCGTGACGGAACGGGACCTGGCCATCGCCCGTACGGCATGGACCAGCATCGGCGTGCCGCTGAGCGGGCGCAGCGCCTTCGGCGCGCCGGGCCCGAGCCGCACCCCGCGGCCCGCCGCCGGGATGACGGCGGCGGTACGGGTGGGGCGGGCGGGGCTCTCGGCGCCCTCGGGATTCACGGACTGCCCTGATGCGGACATTGAGTTGGCGTTCAGGTTTGCTTCCTCAACCGAAGTGGGTATGGCCACAGCGTGCCGGGCGCGATGCCCCGACCAGCCCCTTCCGTGACGACTGGTCGAGCCAGCTGCCCGGGCCCGGCACACCAGCACCGTCGGCGCGGAGCCGGCGGCAGCGGGACCAGCAGCCGGATCACTGGCGGCAAGCACCGGCATGCGCACATGCCGCAGCGCCCGGCGACACGACAGACGCTAGGTCACGCTAGGTCACGCTAGGTCTGAGTCACTCGGGCACCGCGGCATCTATGTGTCAGGACGCGAGGACCTCGTCGAGCAGGGCCTCGGCCTTGTCTTCGTTGGTGTTCTCCGCGAGGGCGAGCTCACTCACCAGGATCTGGCGTGCCTTGGCAAGCATGCGCTTCTCACCG
Source organism: Streptomyces sp. NPDC097640 (assembly GCF_040302705.1). Taxonomy (NCBI): domain Bacteria; kingdom Bacillati; phylum Actinomycetota; class Actinomycetes; order Kitasatosporales; family Streptomycetaceae; genus Streptomyces; species Streptomyces sp. NPDC097640. Next base: position 117,297 of record NZ_JBEOSB010000028.1, on the reverse strand, counting down.
GCGGAAAGTCCGCGCTCCCGCTCTCGACGCCACAGGTCGCGCACCACTTCGGCAACCTTGATAACGTCGCCGGAGGCGAGCTTCTCGAGATTTGCCTTGTAGCGACGGGACCAGTTCGTCGGCTCTTCGGCGTACGGCGCGCGCAGCACCTCGAAGACCCGGTCCAGCCCGTCCTGGCCGACCACATCACGCACACCGACGAACTCCGCATTGTCCGCCGGCACACGAACCGTCAGGTCACCCTGAGCGACCTTCAGCACCAAGTAGGTCTTGTCCACGCCTTTGATCTGGCGAGTTTCGATGGCCTCGATCAGCGCGGCCCCGTGATGGGGATAGACCACGGTGTCGCCAACCTTGAACGTCATGTGACAGGTACCCCTTCCGTGGCTATCCAGGGTAACACGGGAACGCCTTCTTCTGAATGGCGTTTTCGCAGGTCAGGGCATATCTCGGGGCTTGACAACAGCAGGCGGAACGTGCTGGGCGGGGCCTGCGGAAGCGGGTATTCGCAGGTGGGAGCGGCTGCGCGGGCACGGCGAAACCCGTACGTTACACCCCCCGACAGCCCCCCAAGAGTGACCTTACGTCCCGTTATGCCGGAGTCCGGTCGAAGGACTTCCGCTACTCCGTTCGGGCCCGGAGCGGCTGATCCCATCCCGTTTCCCGAATTGATCACGCCCGAGTGGATCAAGGATGGATCAAGGGTGGATCAACAGTGTTGATCAATTCTCGGACGTCCACACATTCCTTACCGATAATCGCCTCTACCGACACCGGGCCGATATTCGTCACGCACATCGGAGACGGGAGTCAGAAGCGGGACACGCGCGCTCAGAAGTGAACCCGGCGGACCGAAGACGGGCCGAAGACGAGCCGAAGACGAGCCGAAGATCGGATCACCGGACGGCGCCACGGCGGCGGGGCGTGGCACCGGGTGGGTCGGGTGCGGCCCCGGGCAGGGGGATCGGTAACCTAAGCCCGCTGATCCAGTTTTTACACAGCCCTACCTAGCCCTAGGAGATGCCGCCGCCGTGAGCAGCAGCCTTCGACGCGGCGTCCTCGCCGCCGCCCTCGTGGTCCCGGTCGCCTCGATCTCCGCCTGCGCAGCCGGCAACGACGCGCAGACGCTGGAGGTCAAGCCGGACAACGCCGCGACGTCCGTCGGGGATATCAAGATCCAGAACGCCAGCATCGTGACCCAGCCGGAGCGCGAGGCGAAGGGCCCGGCCGTCGTCACGGCCAAGATCTTCAACAACGGCGGCTCCGCCCAGACCATCAAGGCCATCACCCTCCCCGGGACCAGCTCCACGGTGAAGGTGTCCCCGGCCAAGGGCACGGGTCCGGTCGTCGTCCCGGCCGGCGGCTCGGTGCTCCTGGGCGGCAAGGGCAACCCCTCCGCGGTCATCGCGAACGGGCGCGAGGCCGCCAGGGACGGCGACGCGCAGCGGGTCGTCTTCGACCTCAGCAAGACGGGCGACGTGCCGATCACCGCGTTCGTGGTTCCGGCGAAGCACTACTTCGAGGGCTGGGGCCCCTCGCAGCTGCCGGCCGAGACCCCCACGAACACGACGCCGACGACCCCGGCCGGCAAGCAGAGCAGCAAGCCGGGCAGCACGCCGTCCGGCACCGGGACGGGTACCGACAAGCCGTCCGGCGAGGCCACGAACAAGCCCTCCGGTGGGGCGGGCGAGAGCAACGCGCCGTCCAACGGCATCGCCTCGGGCGAGCCGGCGCCCAACCAGTAGGCCACCGACGTACAGACGCCGCTGGGGCCCTGGAAGCGACTTCCAGGGCCCCAGCGGCGTGTGGCTTACGGCTTGCTCACGGTTTACGGCTCGAACTTGTAGCCCAGGCCGCGAACCGTCACCAGGTACCGGGGCGCGCCCGGGTCCGGCTCGATCTTCGCGCGCAGCCGCTTCACGTGGACGTCCAGCGTCTTCGTGTCACCCACGTAGTCCGCGCCCCACACGCGGTCGATCAGCTGCATCCGGGTCAGCACCCGGCCCGCGTTGCGCAGCAACATCTCCAGCAGGTCGAACTCCTTCAGCGGGAGATCCACCTTGCCGCCGCTGACCGTCACCACGTGGCGGTCCACGTCCATCCGTACCGGCCCCGCCTCCAGCGCGGCCGGGGTGACCTCCTCCGGCTCCCCGCGGCGGCGCAGCACGGCCCTGATGCGGGCCACCAGCTCGCGCGAGGAGAAGGGCTTGGTCACATAGTCATCGGCCCCTATCTCCAGGCCGACGACCTTGTCGATCTCGCTGTCCTTGGCGGTCACCATGATCACCGGGACGTTGGAGCGGCCGCGCAGCTGGCGGCACACCTCCGTGCCGGGGAGGCCCGGCAGCATCAGGTCGAGCAGCACCAGATCGGCGCCGTTGCGCTCGAACTCGTCAAGCCCCTCGGGTCCCGTTGCCGCGATGGCGACCTCGAATCCCTCCTTGCGAAGCATGTACGACAGCGCGTCGCTGAACGATTCCTCGTCCTCGACGACCAGAACTCGGGTCACGGAAGGACCTCCGGGGCAGAAAGGTGATCACAGGAATTGGTCTCGTACGGCCGGTCCTGGTCCTCTCCATCGAGGTCAGCGTTGGTCTCGTACGGCTCTCGCGACGAGCGGTCGCGGGATCGGTCGCGGTCGCGTACCGAGCCGGCTTCCGGCAGCCGCAGGGTGAAGGTGGAGCCCTGTCCCTCGGCACTCCACACAGTGACCTCCCCGCCGTGCGAGGCGGCCACATGCTTGACGATGGCGAGCCCGAGGCCGGTCCCGCCAGTCTGCCGCGAGCGGGCCGGGTCGACCCGGTAGAAGCGCTCGAAGATCCGCTCGCGGTCCTTCTCCGAGATGCCGATGCCCTGGTCGGTGACGGCGACCTCGATCTGATCGCCGGCGGTGGCGGGGAGCCGGCGGGCGGCGATGCCGACGCGGGTGCGGGCCGGGCTGTAGTTCACCGCGTTCTCGACGAGATTGCCGAGCGCGGCGGCCAGCTGGCCGCGGTTGCCCCACACATGCAGATCGGCGGTGCCGCCGGTGGCCATGGTGATCTGCTTGGTGCCCGCCTGGTGGCGGCACCGGTCGATGGCCTCGGCGACCAGCTCGTCCACGCGGACCGGCTCCGCGTCCTCCAGCGGGTCGTCGTTCTGTACCCGGGAGAGGTCGATGAGCTCCTGGACCAGGCTGGTCAGCCGGGTCGCCTCGATCTGCATCCGCCCGGCGAAGCGGGTGACCGCCTCGGGGTCGTCGGACGCGTCCATCACCGCTTCGGACAGCAGGGACAGCGCGCCGACCGGGGTCTTGAGCTCATGGCTGACGTTGGCGACGAAGTCGCGCCGCACGGCCTCGATCCGGCGGGCCTCGGTGAGGTCCTCGACCAGCAGGAGCACCAGCCGGGAGCCCAGCGGGGCGACTCTGGCCGACACCGCGAGGGCCTCGCCGCGGCCCGTGCCGCGCCGGGGCAGGTCCAGCTCGATCTGCCGTATCTCCCCGTCCCGCCGGGTGTCGCGAGCCATCTGGAGCATCGGCTCCACGGCCAGCTTCCCGCCGCGGACCAGCCCGAGCGCGTACGCCGCGGAGCTGGCCTTGACCACGGCGTCCGCCTCGTCGAGGACGACTGCCGAGGAGCGGAGTACGGAGAGCACGGTGTCCACGCCGGGCGGCAGCACGGCATCGGTGTGCAGCGAGGAGCGCGTAGGCTTCGCCTGTTCGCGTTCGCTCCAGCGGAACGCCAGCATGGCGATGACGCCGGTGCACAGCCCGGCGAGCGCCGCCAGTGCGGCGATCGCCGCGTTCACGTTCATGCATCCAGGTTATGCGCGGCGCGAGACAGCTCCACAGCCCCAGACGGGCACCCTCAGGGAGACGTTTCCCAGAGTTCACCGGGGAGTCAGTGGCGGTTCACTCCGGATGCCGGAGCCCGACGCGTTTTGGCCGGAACGTGGAAGCCTGGGGGGCGGCGAGTCAGAGTCCACCGAGATCCAACAGCGAGATCAACAGCGAGAGAAGGTCAGTGATGCGGGACGCGTACCACGAGGAGCTCGACTCGATCGGGGATGGCCTGGTCGACATGGCCCGGCTGGTCGGCTCTGCGATCGGACGGGCGACGACGGCGATACTCGACGCGGACCTCAAGCTCGCCGAGAGCGTCATCGCCGCAGATGAGAAGGTCGACAACCTTCAGCGCGACCTGGAGGCGCGGGCCATCACCCTGCTGGCCCGGCAGCAGCCGGTCGCCACGGATCTGCGGATCGTGGTGACCAGCCTGAGGATGAGCGCCGACCTGGAGCGGTCCGGCGACCTGGCGCAGCACGTCGCCAAGCTGGCCCGGCTCCGCTTCCCGGACTCGGCCGTTCCGCGTGACCTGAACGCGACCATCCTGGAGATGGGCCAGCTGGCGCAGCGGCTGATGGCCAAGGCCGCCGAGGTGATCATCACCAAGGACGTCGACCTCGCGCTCCAGCTGGAGGAGGACGACGACGCGATGGACCTGCTGCACCGCACCCTCTTCCAGCACCTGATGGACGACCGCTGGAAGCACGGCATAGAGACGGCCGTCGACGTGACGCTGCTGGGCCGCTACTACGAGCGGTTCGCGGACCACGCGGTCTCGGTCGCCAAGCGTGTGGTGTACCTGGTCACCGGCGAGCACGCCGACGAGATCGCGCAGGCGGAGGCGCCCGAGGGCGCGTGACCGCCCGTCCGGTCGGGTTCGGTTCGGTTCGGTCCGGTCCGGTCCGGTTCGGTCCGGTTCGGTTCGGTTCGGTTCGGGGCGTGAGGGCGGCGCTGTGCGCCCTCACGCGCCGGGCGCGCGCCCACCGCGCGGCGGGCCCCGTGCATCCGCGCGCCGCCCATGCGCCGCTACGGGCAGGGGCCGGGGGACCGGCACCATGGGCAGGAGGTGCACCCTCCCGAGACCTCCCTGGAGGCGACTCATGGCCGACTTCCCCACTCCCACCCCCGCCGACCCCACCCGGCCGGCGGCCGAACACCGCCCCCCGCTGCCCATCCTCGGCGCCTGCGGCTGCGGTTCCGGCTGTTCCTGCGGCTGCCAGTCCGGCGGATCCTGCTCATGCGGCGGCAACTGCGGCTGACGCCCTCACCTCATCGCATTCACCTCATGCCAAAGGGCCTTCGACCGGATACCGGTCGAAGGCCCTTCGGGTTGCGGCCGCGCAAGCTCAGGACTTGCTGCGGCTCCGGGCGTCGGCCTGGGCGATCGCCTCGGCTTCGGACTCGCCCACCGCCATGGCGAAGCCGAGCGCCTTGGTGATGTGGCCCGCAGCCGCCATGACGCGCGCCGTACCCACGACGGGAGCGATGGCGACGAGCACGTCCTGCAGCTGTTCAACGGTCAGGTCGGCCTTGACGGCGGGGTCGATGTGGGCCAGGTAGGAGATCGGCGGTGCGTCCATCGCCACCAGTGCGGCGATGCGGGTGAGGATGAGCATCCTCTCGTCGAGGCCGCAGCGCTCGATCGAGTCGATGGTCATGGCGGCGATGGTGTCGAGGACGGGAGTATCCGACGTAGTGGCCATGTCCGACCGCCTTTCGGTGCTACGCGGAGCCGACACGCGCCACCCACAGGACGCGGGAGGCCCCCACGCGCCGGCAGTTTGCCTTCCAACCCTAGGAGCCCCCTGAAGCTCGCGCATGCCGGGCTGTGCGCGATCCCGGCGGAATGAAGCCATGGCTGTCGTGGACGACCAGTCCCTCACGTGCGGTGACCCGCGTCACACCCGGCTCCTGTCAGCAATCGGGGCGCCATCTCGTTCAAGGGGCACGCGAACGAGACAGGAGCAACGCCATGAAGCACCGCATCGTCGTACTCGGCGCCGGATACGCCGGGGCCTTCGCCGCCGGAAGCCTGGCCCGCCGCCTCTCCCCCGCCGACACCGAGATCACCGTCGTCAACGCCGCGCCCGACTTCGTCGAGCGGATGCGGCTCCACCAGCTCGCGATCGGCCAGGACCTCGCGTTCCGCAAGCTCGCCGACGTATTCGCGGGCACCGGGGTGCGGCTGCGCCTGGCGCGCGTCACCGGCGTCGACCCCCAGCGCAGGACCGTCGCCGTGACCGGCGAGGACGGTGACGGCGGCGAGGACGGCGACGGCGCGCTCGCGTACGACACGCTTCTCTACGCGCTCGGCAGCTCCGTGGCCCACCATGGCGTCCCCGGTGTGGCCGAGTACGCCTTCGATGTGACCGGCCGGTCCGCCGCGCTGCGTCTGCGCGAGCGTCTGGCCGGCCTGGGCGAGGGCGGCACCGTGCTGGTCGTCGGTGAGGGGCTGACCGGCATCGAGACCGCCACCGAGTTCGCCGAGTCCCGGCCCGACCTCTCGGTCGCGCTCGCCGCCCGGGGCGAGCTGGGCGCCTGGCTCTCCCCGAAGGCCCGCCGTCACCTGCGCCAGGCCTTCGACCGGCTCGGCATCACCGTCCACGAGCACACCGGCGTCGAAGCCGTCGAGCCGACACGGGCGATCGCCGTTGACGGTACGTCCATCCCGGCCGACGTGACCGTGTGGTCGGCCGGGTTCGCCGTACATCCCATCGCGGCAGCCAGCGGCCTGGAGGTCGCCGAGACCGGCCAGATCGTCGTCGACCGCACCATGCGCTCGGTCTCGCACCCGGACGTCTACGCCGCCGGTGACTGCGCCTACGCGATCGGCGACAACGGCCGGCCGCTGCCGATGTCCTGCGCCTCGGCCGGCCTCACCAACATGCAGGCGACCGCCGCGATCATCGCGCGCCTGACGGGCGGCGAGGTCCCGACCACCGGGCTGAAGTACTACGGCAACCACATCAGCCTCGGGCGGCGGGACGCGATCTTCCAGATGGTGGACGGGGACGCCCGGTCGAAGTCCTGGTACCTGGGCGGCCGGGCCGCCGCGCGGCTCAAGTCCGGCGTGCTCAACGGGGCCGGGTGGGGCATCGCCCACCCGACCTTCGGCATGCCGAAGCGCAAGCGTCACCTGGCCACCGCGCCTGACCGGGCCGGTGTGAGGGCCGCCGCATAGGCTGCTCCGCATGGACAGCGCGGCCATCGACCGGTTCGAGGCCAGCCGGGACCGGCTGGCCTCGCTCGCGTACCGTCTGCTCGGCTCGGCGGCCGACGCCGAGGACGCCGTGCAGGACGCGTTCCTGCGCTGGCAGGCCGCGGACCGGGAACGTATCGAGGTGCCGGAGGCCTGGCTGACCAAGGTCGTCACCAATCTCTGCCTCGACCGGCTCCGCTCGGCGCAGGCACGCCATGAGCGCGCTGCCGGAGACTGGCTGCCCGAGCCACTCCTCGAGGGTGACCCGATGCTCGGCCCTGCCGATACCTTCGAGCAGCGCGAATCGGTGTCCTTGGCCGTACTGACCCTCATGGAGCGCCTCTCGCCGGTCGAGCGGGCCGCTTACGTCCTGCGCGAGGCCTTCTCGTACCCCCACGCAGAGATCGCCGGGATCCTCGACATCGCCGAGTCCGCGAGCCAGCAGCATGTCCACCGAGCCCGGCGCCGGGTCGCCGCCGAGCGCCACGGCGGCGAGGTGGACCCCGCGTCCGCGCGCCGGATCGTCGAGGAGTTCCTCGCCGCCGCCGCCTCCGGGCGCACCGAACGGCTGGTGGCGATGCTCACCGCCGACGCGACCGCGGTCTCGGACGGCGCCGGACTGGCCAGGCGGCTGCTGCGGTACAGGACGCGCGAGCGCATCGCCTCCTACGTGCTGGCCGGCTTCAAGCCCACTCCGGCGAAGCGGCGGCTGCTCGGTGGCTCCCCCGTGTTCCACATCGCGCCGGTCAACGGCGCCCCGGCCGTCCTCGCCGTGGTCGACGACCGGGTCGTGGGCGCCGTGGCGTTCGAGGTCAGCGACGGCAAGGTCGCGTCCCTGCGCGGCATCGCCGCCTCGAACCGGCTGGCGCGCCTCAGTGAGGCCTGGCGGCAGCACGAACCCGAAGCGCCGGTCATCGACACATGGTGACCGGCCCCGGCCCAGCAGCAAGCCCCCTACGCGCGAAGAACTCGCAGGTCGGGGGCTTACTGGCGTCGGCTTACTTCTTCTTGCCCCGGAGCCCCTGACCTGGGCTGCCGGGTTGTCATGTCCAGGCTCTGATGAGTTGGTCCGGAGTCAGGTGTGGGATGCCTTCGGCGGTGCAGCCGCTGCGGGCCACGGCGAGCAGGGGGGTGGTGTCGTCGGCGCCGGGCAGCTGGGAGCGGTGGGTGATGAGGCGGGCGAGGTCGCGAGAGTCGAAGGGCTTGCTCTCCAGCCACTTGACCGAACCGACGAGCGTGATCTTCTTGGCGATGGGGGAGCGGTCGGCTCCGACGATGTCGATTTCGGGGTCGTTGGTGCGGGTCCAGTAGCCCCCGATGGCGTCGGTGCCTTCGGGAAGACGGTCGTCGGCCAAGCGCCAGAGGGCGTCGCGGATCACGGGCTCGATGGCGCGGCCCCGCCAGGATGTCCAGCTGGTGCGGATCGTCGCGAGGACGCGATCGCCGCGGCCGCGTTCGATCGTCGGGATGGCCGGGCCGATGAAGGAGAGCCAGAATCGCAGGTACGGGTCGTCGATCCGGTAGCGGGTCTCGCGGCTGGGCCGGGTGGACAGCGGTGCGTCGGCGGCGACCATGCGGCGTGTGGTGAGCAGTTCGAGGGAGCGCTTGACGGAGCCGGGGTTGAGGTCTCCGGCGGCGCGTCCGATCAGGGTGAAGGTGCGTTCCCCGTGACCGATGGCGCCGAGCACGGTACGGGCTTGTGCCTCGGTGGGGAACTCGGCGGCCAGAGTGCGCTCGCCGCTGACGAGCAGGGCCGAGGTCGGGCGGCGCAGGGCCTGTCCCAGGTAGTCCCACAGTCCGGCGCCGTGTGGCCATTCCTCGAGGATCAGCGGCAGTCCGCCGCTGATCAGGTAGGCGTCGAAGGCATCGGCCGGGGGCAGGTCGAGCATGGCGGCGACCTCGGCCGGATTGAGCGGGGGGACGACCATCTCGGTTCCGCGCTGGTAGAAGGGCCGTCCGTAGGTGTTGAGCTGCTCCATCATGGCCAAATCGGAGCCGATGAGGATGAGCAGTACGGGGAGCTTGGACAGGGTCCGGTCGAATGTCTTCTGCAGCGCGCCCTCGAAGCTGGGGTCCTCGCGTACGAGGTAAGGCATCTCGTCGAGGACGACGATGCTCGGTGTGTCAGTGGGCAGCGCGCCGGCGAGCAGGCTCAGGGCGGCGTCCCAGGTCTGGGGGCTGGCGAAGTCCCCGAAGCGCGCGGCCTCGGGGAGGGTGGAGGCGGCTAGCTCGGCGGTGAAGCCCGCGAGGTCTTCCTTCCTGGAGCCGCCGACGGCGGTGAAGAAGACGTGCGGAAGTCCGGTCCGCTCCAGGAATTCCTCCACCAGGCGGGACTTGCCGACGCGCCGACGCCCCCGGATGAGCACGGCGCGGCCTCTTCGCCCACCGCGCCCTCCGGTGCGCACGGGGGCCAACAGTTCGTCCAGGAGGTTGAGTTCGGCCCGGCGCCCCACAAATCCGTCCATGGCGATCTCGCCTCCTGGCTCAGCTGGGATGGACACTTGCTTTGAGGATACTTTCATTCATGAAAGTTGCGCGAATGAAATCAATATTGAGAGCCGCCGGCCTGGACCCTTGCCCATTCAAGCGACTCATCGCCCATGGTCGGAGGCCCCAGCGTCCCTGCTGGGGCGTGGGTCGAGGCTCCGGATGCGGTCGGCGAGAGCGTGAACGTCGACCGGTTCGCCTGCCGCCGTGCGGACGGCTGCCAGTCCCAGGCTGTCTACGTCAAGCTTTTCCAGGGTGGGGCGGGCGAGGACGTAGAACTCCCACTGGGCGGTGTCGAGCGGGTCGTAGGCGGCGTGGTCGCGTGCCGTCTGGACGGCGAACACGTAGACGTCGGCGTTGTAGGACTTCGTGCCGGAGTATCCGGCCATAGGTGTCCAGGTGCGGGCTCGCAGTCCGCTGAAGCGGATGTCGGAGTGGCGGCGTTGTTCCCATGCTTGGACGTAGGCACTGGTCTTGACCTCGATGCGCAGTCCGTCGCCAGTTTCCACGTCATGGCTTACCCATTCCACTCGGGGCCGGCGGGACCCGACCGCATGGTGGACGAGGAACTCGGCGAACAAGCCGCGGGTGTTGTTGACCTTGAGGTCGGGCATGGCGAAGCGCCAGAAGTCGGCGACGGCCATACCTGGCACCCCGATGATCGGTTCGTCCCCGCGTAATGGTGTGACAGGTGGTGGGATCACGTGCTCATACGGCGACTGTGTCATGGGGCCAGTTTCCTGGAGTGTCATGGGTCTCCGGGACGATCTCGCAGACAACCGTTCGCGCCTGCGGGCCGCATCCGTGGGGCGGCGAAGGAAAGCGCTTCCGGTGCGGAGCCGGCGCGTGGGGATGGGGAGGTCACAGCACCGATGGCGGTCGCTGCCGTGACGGCGTTCCTGGTGGCCTTCCAGGTGAAGGCCGAGATTCTCACGAAGCCTCGCTCATGACCGAACACGGCCCAGCGACGGCCCAGAGGTAGCGAAAAGCCCCCTACCGGCGGAGAACCCGCAGGTAGGGGGCTTGTTCGTGGGCGCTTACTTCTTCTTGCCCTGGTTCTTGACCGCCTCGATCGCGGCCTTCGCGGCCTCCGGGTCGAGGTAGGTGCCGCCCGGGTTGAGGGGGCGGAAGTCGGCGTCGAGCTCGTAGGAGAGCGGGATGCCGGTGGGGATGTTCAGGCCCGCGATGTCGGCGTCGGAGACGCCGTCGAGGTGCTTGACCAGCGCGCGCAGCGAGTTCCCGTGCGCGGCGATCAGGACCGTGCGGCCGGCCAGCAGGTCCGGGACGATGCCGTCGTACCAGTACGGGAGCATGCGCTCGACGACGTCCTTGAGGCACTCGGTGCGCGGCCGCAGCTCCGGCGGGATGGTCGCGTAGCGCGGGTCGTCGGCCTGCGACCACTCGGAGTCGGCCTCGATCGGCGGCGGCGGGGTGTCGTACGAGCGGCGCCAGAGCATGAACTGCTCCTCGCCGAACTCGGCGAGCGTCTGGGCCTTGTCCTTGCCCTGGAGCGCGCCGTAGTGGCGCTCGTTGAGGCGCCAGGAGCGGTGGACCGGGATCCAGTGGCGGTCGGCGGCCTCCAGGGCGAGCTGCGCGGTGCGGATGGCGCGCTTCTGGAGGGAGGTGTGGAGCACGTCGGGGAGCAGGCCGGCGTCCTTGAGCAGCTCACCGCCGCGGACTGCCTCCTTCTCACCCTTCTCGTTGAGATTGACGTCCACCCAGCCGGTGAACAGGTTCTTCGCGTTCCACTCGCTCTCGCCGTGGCGGAGGAGGATCAGCTTGTACGGTGCGTCGGCCATGGCGTCGAGCCTACTTGACCCTACTTGACCCGCATGAACGCCCCGATTGACGCACCCGGTCAATCCGGTGGCGCGCGGGGGGACGCGGTCGGTAATTTGCGGCTAGCGGTTGCGCCGCTTACATTCCGCGCACTGGGGGGTCGCCCGATGTCCGTCGCCGTACCGTCCGTCGCCCGGATGAGGCAGGCAGCGAGGGAGAGCGTCTCGGGGCTGCCGCGGGCGTTCTGGTGGCTGTGGACCTCCACGCTGGTGAACCGGCTGGGCGGCTTCGTCGCTCCGTTTCTGGCCATGTACCTGACCGTGGACCGCGGCTACTCGGCCACGTACGCCGGTCTGGTCGGCGCGCTGCACGGGCTGGGCGGGGCGGTGTCGGCGTTGGGTGCCGGGGTCATGACGGACCGGCTGGGGCGGCGTCCCACGCTGCTCATCTCGCAGAGCGCCACGGCGGTCAGCGTCGCCGTGCTCGGCTTCGTGCAGGATCCGGCCGCGATCGCCGCCGTCGCCTTCCTCGTCGGTATGGCGTACAACGGGTCGCGGCCCGCGGTGCAGGCCATGATGGCCGACATCGTCGCCCCCAAGGACCGGATCCGCGCCTTCTCGCTCAACTACTGGGCCGTCAACCTCGGCTTCGCGTTCTCCGCGACCGTGGCGGGGCTGATCGCCGAGCACGGCTATCTGGCGCTGTTCCTGGGCGAGGCGATCATGACGCTGCTGTGCGCCGTCGTCGTCTTCGTCAAGCTGCCGGAGTCCCGCCCGGTGCGGGAAGACGGGGCGGACGGGGCGGACGGGGCGGACGGGGCGAAGGGGCCGGCGGTGGGCGAGCCGGAGGCCGGGCTCGGGGCCGTGCTGCGCGACCGGGGGTTCATGGCCGTGGTGGGGCTGTCGTTCCTGATCGCGACGATCATCCAGCAGGGGTTTGTGGGGCTGCCCGTGGCGATGGGCGCGAGCGGCCTGTCCAGCTCGGACTTCGGGCTGGCGCTCGCCGCGAACGGGGTGCTCATCGTGGCCCTGCAGATCCCGGTCACCCGGTTCGTCGAGCACCGCGAGCCCACCCGGCTGCTGGTCGGCGCCGCGCTGCTGATCGGCTACGGCTTCGGGCTCACCGCCTTCGCCGGGTCCGTCGGGATGTACGCCCTGACCGTGTGCGTCTGGACCATCGGCGAGATCATCAACACCCCGATCCAGATGGGGCTCGTGGCCCGGCTCTCGCCGACCCACGGGCGCGGCCGCTACCAGGGGGTGTATGTGCTCTCCTGGTCGCTCGCGGCGCTCGTCGCCCCGCTCGCGGGCGGGACGGTGATCGACCACTACGGGGCGGATGTGCTCTGGGCGGCGTGCGCGGTGACAGGGACGCTGGCCGCGGCCGGGTACGCGGCGCTGATGCGGGCGATCCCGGCCGACTGAGGCGCCGGGCGGGTCACGGGGTGGGGCGCCTGGGCACCAGCGACTCGAGGTCGAAGCTCGGCCGCAGCGACAGCCCCGGCGTCCAGATCGGGCCCGTGGGCAGCAAGCGGGTCGGGATTCCACCCGAGATACCACCAGAGATTCCACCCGAGGCTCCGCCCGGCATCTCCCCGGGCAGGCCGGTGCCGCCTGGCACCGGGTCATAGGTGGCGGTCGGGTTCACCGTCTGCCACGCCGGCCTCGGGGACGGCCGCTCCTCGCGGTCGGCCCACAGCATCCAGGACACACCCGTCAGCCCCAGCAGCACGGTGAGCGCCAGCACCCGGATGCCGGAGATACGCCGCCGGGCGGGCTCGTCCACGCCGGGGGCGATGCTGATGGCCGCCTTCTTCACCGGCTCCCGCGCCGCGTCCCAGGCCACCCCCGGCAGCGGCGCCCGGTCGTTCACCCCCAGCGCGGCCAGGTACAGGGCGAGCCGCTGGGTCTGGCCCGGCTCGCGTACGGCGGTGTCGGCCCAGTCCCGGATCGTCCCGGGCGCGAGGCCCTCGGGCGGCACGAGGGCGCCCGGGCCGGTCCAGTTCATCGTCCAGTGCGCGCTCCCCCGCGCGACCAACTGCGCCCCGATCAGCACGTACAGCGCCTGAGAGAGCAGGCCCAGCGGATCCCGCCCGGCCGGGCTCTCGACGTCCGGCACACGGCCGCCCAGGGCGCGGGCGAGCGGCATCCGCCGTCCGCTGTCGAGCAGGCGCAGGACCTGGTGGATGGTCAGCCCGGACGATCCGCTGATCCCCGCGGCCTTCTCGACCGTACGGACCGCCTCCGCCAGCGGCGTCAACAGCCGCGTCGCCCGGTGCTCGGCCAGCAGCCCGAGCCACTCCCGCCACGGCATCGTCCGAGCTGTTCCCAGGCCGGGATACAGCGTTCGGCCCAGTTCCACCGCGTACCCCGACGGCACGTCGAGCGGCTCGGCGACGCCGACGCCGACGCCGCCCCCGGCGGGCCGGTCGGGGAGGCGGGCCAGGCGGGAGAGGCGGGTGGCCAGGTCGGGGTGCGGGTCGTCGCGGTCGGCGGGCCGCTCGGCGGCCCTCGCCCGGAGCGCGGCGAACGGCTCGCGCAGCTCCGGGGCCTCCACCATGTGGGCGAAGGCGCGGAACGGATCGTCCGGTACGCGCCCCTCGGCCCGGCGTACGGGGGTGAGGAAGCCCGCGCCGAACTCCAGCCAGGCCTGTTCCAGCGCGGCAGCGGAGCGCAGGGCGTCGGCGACGGTCCGCGCCCCGGCCGCCCGGGCGGCCTCGCGGTCGGCCTCGATCTCCTGCCGCCGCCGGACCGGCCGGGTGAGCAGGCGGAAGACGCGCGTATAGCCGCGGAGCAGCAGCAGCGGGCCGCCCGCGTACAGCCGCACCAGGTCGTTGGCAGCCGCCGCGCTCCGGACCGCGTCACAGGCCGCGGCCAGCCCGGCCGTGCCGCGGTGGGCGAGGGTGCCGAAGCGGCCGTGGCGGCGGGAGAAGTGGCCCAGTTCGTGCGCGAGCACCGCGCGCAGCTCGGCGGGCGGCAGCCCCGCCAGCAGGGGCAGGCCGAGGTAGAGGGTGCGGCGGCCGGGCAGCAGCCCGAGGAACGAGGCGTGCTCGGTGACCGAGGCGTTGACCTCGGCGGTCAGCCGGATGGCGTCCGGCGGGGCGGTGCCCACGCTCCCGGCCAGCTCATCGACGGCCGCCCAGAGCGCGGGGGCCCTGCGCCGGCTCACCCACACCGTGTCCTCCGGCGGCGCGGCGGGCCGCGCGGTGCGCACCACCGCCCACACCATGCCCCACACGATCGGCGCGAAGGCGGCGCACGCCAGGATGACCGAGGTCGGCGGCGCCTGGCTCTCCGGCGCCCCGGCGCTCCATAACCCCAGCACCAGGAACGCCAGCCACACCAGCACCAGCAGCGCGACCAGGGCGTAGAAGACGACCAGCAGCGCCAAGGCCAGCACGGCACGGGCGGCGGCAGTGGCGGCGGCGAGCGCGGTGGCAAGCGCGGTGGCGATCATCTCCGCCCCCGCAATCCGTCCAGCAGCCACTCGGCGGCGCCGCGCAGCGCCGTGGACAGCGGGTCTGTCCGTACGCCGGGGACCAGGGAGTCGCCGGGCCGGCCGAGCTCCGGGGAGACGTCAAGTAACAAGCTGAGCCGGGCGCGGGCCTTGTGCAGATTGCTGCCGACGCTCCCCGCGCTGATGCCGAGTGCGGCGCCGATCTCCGCGTAGCTCATGCCCTCCAGGGAGTGCATCACGACCACCTGGCGCTGGCGCGGCGGCAGCATGCCGAGCGCGCGCAGCGCGGCCAGCGCCTCCGCGGTCTCCTCCACGGTGGCGCCGGTGGCGGCCGGTACGGTGAGCTCGGTCGGCTTCCACCGGAACCACCAGCGCCGGCCGTCGCGCGAGAGCTTGCGGCGCATGGTGGTCGCGACCCAGCCCTCCGGTGAGGCGCACGCCCGCACCGTCGGCCAGCGGCGCATCGCCTCGATGAACGCCTCCTGGACGGCGTCCTCGGCGTTCTGCCGATTGCCGCTGAGCATCACCGCGCGGGCGGCGAGCCAGGGGTAGGTGCGGGCGTAGAACTCCTCGAACTCCTCGAACCCCTCGTCGGCCGTGGTCCCTTCGACCGCCTCACTCATGCCCGGCCCCTCTCCCCGGGGCGCCGGCGGCCGGTTCAGGGGAGGAGCCGGACGAACCGGCCGAGCCGGCCGAACCGGAGCGGACGGTCAGCGCCGCGCCGTCCGCACGGTGATCGGTGAGCACGGTGCCCGGCCCCGACCTGGTCATCAACTCGACCAGCATGCGCGCGCGGACCCGTTCGCCCGAGCGCGCCGCCAGCCAGCGGATGACATCCCCTATCAGCCGCAGCACCCCCATAGTCACGACCGTTGTCATCATCAGCCACGGATTGTCCATGAACACCGTCTTGTCTCCCTTGACGCTTCCCGGTCGGCGACCGGTTGACCAGGAAGAGACCTCGACGGCCGGAATTCTTTACGGCGAATCGCCAGAAATTCCGGGCGACTTGTCAGCGCAGGTCGCGGGAGGGGGTGAGGGTGTGCGGGGGTGAGGGTGTGCGGGGGGGGCGGCCGGGCGCCGCGCTCAGGCCTCGCGGGTCAGATGGGCGAACGCCGCCAGGTTCCGCGTGGACTCGCCACGCGCCGTACGCCACGCGTACTCCTTGCGGATCGCGCTCGCGAACCCCATCTCCAGCAGCGTGTTGAAGCTGCCGTCGGCGTTCTCCAGCACCGTGCCGAGCACCCGGTCCAGCTCATCCGGCGTGACCGCCGCCAGCGGCAGCCGACCCACCAGATAGATGTCACCGAGCTGGTCGATCGCGTAACTCACCCCGTACAGGCGGGTGTTGCGCTCCAGCAGCCAGCGGTGCACGGCCTCGTGGTTCTCGTCCGGGCGGCGGACGACGAAGGCGTTGACCGACAGCGAGTGGCGGCCCAGGCGCAGCGAACAGGTCGTGGACAGCTTGCGGGTGCCGGGCAGCGTGACGACGTACGTGCCGTCGGACGGGGTCTCCCACTCCAGCTCGGCATCGCGCAGCGTCCGCTCGATCACGGCCCTGGCGGCTTCGTTCCCGGCCTGGTTCCTGGCCTGGTTCCCGGTCTGGTTCCTGGTGTCGTTCCTGGCCTCGGCGTCACCCATGCACCGATCGTAGGCGACGGTACCCGCGCATCGCCTCCGCGTAGACGTCCGCCGTCGCCGCGGCGGCCCTGTCCCAGCCGAAGCGCTCGGCATGGTGGGCGGCGCCGGTGCCCAAACGTTTCAGCAGACCGGGGTCGTCGGCGAGGCGGCGCAGCGCCCGGGCGTAGTCGGCGGGGTCGTGGCCGGACACCAGGATGCCGCTGCGCCCGTCCCGTACGGCCACGGGCAGGCCGCCCACCTCGGCGGCGACCACCGGTGTGCCACAGGCCTGCGCCTCGACCGCCACCAGCCCGAACGACTCGCTGTAGGAGGGCATGACCAGCACGGACGCCGCCCGGTACCAGTCCGCCAGCTCGTCCTGCGCGCACGGCGGCCGGAAGCGGACCACATCGCTGACGCCGAGCCGGGCCGCGAGCTTGTGCAGCTCCTCCGGCTTCGCCAGCCCGCTGCCGCTCGGCCCGCCGACCACCGGGACGACGAGCCGCTCGCGCAGGCGCGGGTCCTCGTCCAGCAGGTGGGCCACCGCGTGCAGCAGGATGTCGGGCGCCTTCAGCGGCTGGATGCGCCCGGCGAACAGGGGTATCAGCGCGTCGGGCGGCAGGCCCAGGCGCGCACGGGCGGCGGCGCGGCCGTCGGCGGGCCGGAAGCGTTCGAGGTTGACCCCGGGGTGGACGACGGCGACCAGCTCGGGGTCCGCCCCGTAGTGGCGCACCAGTTCGGCCGCCTCCTCGGCGGTGTTGGCTATGAGCCGGTCGGCGGCCCCGACGATCTGCTCCTCGCCGATGACCCGGGCGGCGGGCTCGGGGGTGTCCCCCTCCGCGAGGGCGGCGTTCTTGACCTTGGCCATGGTGTGCATGGCGTGGACGAGCGGCACCCGCCAGCGCTCGGCGGCCAGCCAGCCGACGTGGCCGGAGAGCCAGTAGTGGGAGTGGACGAGGTCGTAGTACCCGGGGCGGTGCCCCGCCCAGGCCCCCATGACCCCGTGGGTGAACGCGCACAGCTGGGCCGGGAGATCCTCCTTGGCCAGCCCCTCGTACGGCCCCGCGTCCACATGCCGTACGAGCACGCCTGGCGCGAGCTCGACGGTGGGCGGGAGGGCGCCGGTGGTGGCGCGGGTGAAGATCTCCACCTCGATGTCGATGGCGGCCAGCCGCTTGGCTAGCTCCACGATGTAAACGTTCATGCCCCCCGCGTCACCGGTGCCGGGCTGGTGCAGCGGCGAGGTGTGCACGCTGAGCATCGCGATCCGGCGTGGCCGGCGCCCGACGCGTCTCAGGCGCTGATGGTGCGGCTTGCCGAGAACTCCGTACGAACGGCCTCGCAAGCCGCCGAGCCGGGAAATAGGCTGGCTCACCGCGCGATCCTCCTTGCCGGGGCTGACTCGGGTAGCGGAATCCGGACGTGCCCTGCCAACCCCACAACACCGGAACCTCTCGTTCCCATTTCCGCTTTGCCAAAGCGTGACGTTCTGGGGGGCAGATGCTCCGGGGGCGGGGGTTCTGGGGGCAGAGGTTCTCGGGCGGCCGTGCCGGGGGCGGGCGCTCCGGCGCTTAGGCTCACCGCATGTCTGTCCGCGTCCCCCCGCAGCCCTCCCCACCGCCGGGCCGGCCCATCGGGTCGGCGACCCGGGGGACCACCAACCCCAACCGGCTGCGCCGCATGGACCGGTGGATCGCCGCCGCCCACGGCCCCGCGCTGCGCCGCGCCGAGGCGCCCGTCGCCGTCGACCTGGGGTACGGGGCCGCGCCGTGGACCGCCGTCGAGCTGCTGGTCAGGCTGCGTACGGTGCGGCCGGACGCCCGGGTCGTGGGGGTCGAGATCGACCCCGACCGCGTCGCCGCCGCCCGCCCCTACCGCCGGGAGGGGCTGGACTTCGCGCACGGCGGGTTCGAGGTGCCGCTGCCGGACGGCGCGCGGCCCGCGCTGATCCGGGCGGCCAATGTGCTGCGGCAGTACGACGAGGGCCAGGTCGCCGACGTATGGCGGCGGCTGTGCGCGCGCCTGGCGCCGGGCGGGCTGCTGGTGGAGGGGACCTGCGACGAGATAGGGCGGCGGCATGTGTGGGTCGCCCTCACCGCGCACGGCCCGCGCACCGTGACCTTCGCGGCGCGGCTCGGCTCCCTGGACCGCCCGTCCGACCTGGCAGAACGGCTGCCGAAGGCGCTCATCCACCGCAATGTGCCGGGCGAGCCGGTGCACGCCTTCCTGCGCGACTTCGACCGCGCCTGGGCGGCCGCCGCCCCGTACGCCGCGCTGAGCGCGCGCCAGCGCTGGATACGCAGCGCCGAGGCGCTGCGCGCCGCGGGCTGGCCGCTCGTGGACGGCCCGCGACGTTGGCGCCAGGGCGAGGTGACCGTCAGCTGGGAGGCTCTGGCGCCACGCTCGTGACCCCGCCCGTGCCCGTACCCGCGCCCGGCCCCGGTCCCGTGCCTGTGCCTGCACCCGTGCCCGTTCCCTGGGCGCCCCGGCCCAGATACTCCTCGCTGATCTCCTTGGGCCCGAACGGCCACACCTTCTCGAACCGCGCCCAGAGCACGAACGCCACGCACCCCGCCGCGACCCACGCCAGCGACCACTCGATGGGGTGGCGCCCGGGCGAGTTCTTGTCCGCGTACCCGTAGATCACCAGCCAGCCGACCAGCGCGACCAGGCTCGGCAGGGGATACAGCCACATCCGGTACGGGCGCCGCAGCGAGGGCTGGCGGCGGCGCAGCACCGTCAGGGCGAGGATCTGCGCCAGCGCCTGCACGATCACCATCACGGTGGTGAGCAGCTGGATGAGCGTGGCCAGGTCGGTGTGGCGGCCGATGAGGAAGCCGACGGCGGTGACCACGCCCATCGTGGCCAGGCCCAGCACGGGGAACCGGTGGCGCGGATGGAGCGTGCCATACGGGCGGAAGAAGACGCGCTCGCGGGCGGCGTCGTACGGGACGCGGGAGCCGCCGAGCAGCCCCGCGAAGACGGAGGCGAAGGCCGTGACCAGGATGAGGACCGTGACGACATCGGCCGCGCCCTTCCCCCAGGTCTCCTCCAGGACCGCGGACGCGACGGACTTGGACGCCACCGAGTTCGGATCGAGCATCTGATGCCAGTCGACGACGCCGAGGGTGCCGATCTGGAGCAGCAGGTAGATGCCCATGATGCCGAGGATCGAGGCGACGATCGCGCGCGGCAGGGTGCGGCCGGGGTCCTTGATCTCGGCGCCCATGTACGCGGCGGTGTTGTAGCCGAGGTAGTCGTAGATGCCGATGGTCAGCCCCGCCGCGAAGCCGGTCCAGAACGCCCCGGACCCCAGGTCGAAGGCGTGCGCGGGGTAGGTGAAGGCCTTGTCCGCGTCGAAGTCGCTGAGCGCCGCGGCGATCACCAGCACCACCGAGCAGATCATGACGCCCCACATCACGGCGGTGATCTTGGCGATGTGCTCCACGCCGCGCCACAGCAGCGCCACGACGAGGACGATGACGCCGAGCCCGACCAGGTCGCCCTGCGTCTGCGTCATGCCGCTCCACAGATACCCGAGGTACTGCACCAGACCGACCACGCCGGTGGACATGATCAGCGGGATGAACAGCATCGCCGTCCAGACGAACAGAAACGGCATCAGCTTGCCGCTGCGGTACTGGAAGGCCTGGCGCAGATAGACATAACTGCCCCCGGCCCCCGGCAGCGAGGCGCCCAGCTCGGCCCAGATCAGCCCGTCCGCCAGCGCCAGCACCGCGCCCGCGAGAAACCCGATGACGGCCTGCGGCCCGCCGAAGGCGTCGACCATGAGCGGGATGGTCACGAACGGGCCGATGCCGCACATCTGGCTCATGTTGATGGCCGTGGCCTGAAACAGCCCGATACGGCGGACGAAGCCACCCCCGCCGTCCCCGCCTCCGCCGCCCCCGCCGCTCCCCCCGCCCGGCGGGGTCTTGCTCAGCGCTGGTCCTCCAGCCATCTGGACCTCCCTGGCTCGCCGTGCGAGTGTGATTAAGTTAAGGAGCCTTACTTGATGAGTCAAGGGTCGGAACAGCCCTGGAACCGACAGCGGCTGCGCAGCAACAACGAGCGCCTGCTGCTGGCCCGGCTGCGCGCCCAGGGCCCCGCCTCCCGGGCCCAACTCGCCCGCGACACGGGCCTGTCCAAACCGACGGTCTCCAGCGCGCTGGGCGCCCTCGAAGAGGCCGGTCTCGTACGCGAGGCGGGCCGGCAGGCGCCGCCGGAGCGGGGCAGGGTCGCCGTGCTGTACGAGCCGGACCCGACCGCCGGCTACGTCCTCGGCCTGGACATCGGACGGGCCTGGCTGCGCGTGGCCGCCGCCGACCTGGACGGCACCGTCGTCGCGCGCGCCGAGGTGCGCAACCGCGGCCGCAGCGCCGCCGCCATGGCGGACCTCACCGTCGCCGCGGCCCACCGGGTCGTCGCGGACGCCGGGGTGGACCCGGCCCTGGTCGCGCACGCCGTCGTCGGCGTACCCGGCGTGTACGACCCCGAGCGGCGGCGGGTGCGCTACGCCGGAAACCTGCCGGGGTGGGGGCGCGCGGGCCTGCTGGACCGGATGCGCGAGGAGTTGGGCACGCCCCTGTCGGTGCACAACGACGCGAACCTGGCGGCGCTCGGCGAGTACACCTTCGGCGCGGGGAAGGGCAGCAGGCTCTTCGTCTACGTGCTGGTCGGCACCGGCCTGGGCATGGGCGTGGTCGCCGACGGGCGGCTGTTCACCGGCGCGCACGGGGCCGCCGGGGAGATCGGCTTCCTGCCGCTGCTGCCCCGGGTGGGCGGCCCCGACAGCGCTCCGGAACGGCAGGGTCTTGAGGGCGCGGTGGCGGCCGAGGCGGTCGTACGGGCCGCCCGGGAGCTCGGCATGTCCGGGACCAGGTCCGAGCCGCTGACCGCCAAGGCCGTCTTCGACGCGGCGCGGGACGGCGTCGCGCCCGCGCTGGAGGCCGTACGGCAGGAGGCCGAGCGGCTGGCCCATGTGGTCGCGGCCGTCGCGGCCGTGCTCGACCCGGACCTGGTGGTGCTCGGTGGCGGCGTCGGCCACAGCGCGGACCTGCTGCTGCGGACGGTGGAGCCGACGCTCCAGCGGATCGGGCCGCTGCGGCCGAGGGTGGCGGCGAGCGCGCTCGGGGAGGACGCGGTGCTGCTGGGCGCGGTGGCGACGGGGCTTGAGGCGGCCCGGGAGCGGGTGTTCACCCGTACCCGGGAGGGCGGCGAGTAGCGCCGCCCCACTCCCCCGCTACTCCGCTACCCCACCGGCACCGCGCGGGCCAGCACCCGCAGCGCCTCGGCCGTCGGGGACCCCTTCCGCACCGCGTAGGTGCAGAGCACCTGGCCGGGGTCCGAGGGCAGCACGAAGGCCTCGTACGTCACCTCCAGGTCCCCCACCACCGGGTGCCGGATCCGCTTCGTGCCGCTGGTCCGCTCCTGCACCGTCTGGGTCTCCCACCGCTGCCGGAACTCCTCGCTCCGGTTCAGCAGCTCATGGACGACCTGGCACACCCGGAGGCTGTCGGGGTGGCGCCCGACCTCCGCCCGCAGGCTCGCCACCGTCTCGTCGGCGACCTTGTCCCACTCCGGGTGCAGGGCCTTCGCGTCCGGGTGGAGGAAGACCAGCAGGGAGGAGTTGCGCTCCCGCTCCGGGAGCGCGGCGTAGTCGAAGGAGACCCGGCCGCCCAGCAGATTCCAGGCGAGGATGTCCCCGCCCGGCCCGAAGACGAACGCGGGCACGGCCTCGTCCATGGCGTCCAGCAGCAGCCGGACCTCGGGCCGCACGCGCGGCCGGGGACCGGCGTCCAGCGTCCGGCCGTTCCGCCCGGGCAGCGTGATGTTGCGCAGATACGTGTGCTCGGGCGGCGTCAGCCGCAGCGCCCGGGCCAGGCCGTCCACCACCGAGTCGGACACGGTCGGGGCGCGGCCCTGCTCGATGCGCGTGTAGTAGTCGACGCTGATCCCCGCCAGCTGCGCGACCTCCTCACGGCGCAGCCCCCGCACCCGGCGCCGTACGACGCCGTCGGGCAGCCCCAGCTCCGCGGGGTCGAGCGCCGCGCGCCGCACTCTCAGGAAGGCCTTGATCTCCGGTTCGGCATCGCCCATCGCTCCATTATCCGCGCGGGTACCCGGAAGGCACCCATCCAGGTGGTTCTGCCGGACCGAGGTTGAACCGGGCCTGGTCCCTCCACGGCACGGGCTGAAGGCTGTCACCGAAGCCAACGCATAAGGCGAACGCAGCCAGCGAACCCATCCACGTGAGGCGGAATCCCATGAAGCGCAGAATTCTCGGCGGCACCGGCATCTCGGTCAGCGAATACGCCCTGGGCGCGATGATGTTCGGGAGCTGGGCCAACCAGGACCACGACGACTCGGTGCGGATCATCCACCGCGCACTGGACGCCGGCATCAACTTCGTCGACACCGCCGACGTCTACTCCTCCGGCGAGTCCGAGGACATCGTCGGCAAGGCGCTCAAGGGGCGCCGCGAGGAGGTCGTCCTGGCGACCAAGGTCCACAGCTCGATGGGCCCGGACGAGAACCACAGCGGCAACTCACGGCGCTGGATCGTCCGCGAGATCGAGAACAGCCTGCGCCGCCTCGGCACCGACTACATCGACCTCTACCAGATCCACCGGCCGGACCCGACGACCGACATCGACGAGACGCTCGCGGCCCTGTCCGACCTGGTCCGGGCGGGCAAGGTGCGGGCCGTGGGCTCCTCCACCTTCCCGGCGGAGCAGATCGTGGAGGCCCAGTGGGCCTCCGAGCGGCGCGGCCATGTCCGCTTCCGCAGCGAGCAGCCGCCGTACTCGATCCTGGCCCGCTCGGTGGAGGCGGCGGTGCTGCCGACCGCCCAGAAGTACGGGATGGGCGTCCTGACCTGGGGCCCGCTCTCCGCGGGCTGGCTGTCCGGCCGCTACACCAAGGCCTCCGACATCGACCTGACCGGCGGCCGGGCGGCCATCGAGAAGCACAAGTTCGACCCCTCGCTGCCGGAGAACGCGCGCAAGCTGGAGGCCGTCAGCGAACTCGCCGAGCTGGCCTCCGACGCCGGGCTCTCGCTGCCGCACCTGGCCATCGCGTTCGTACGGTCCCACCCGGCCATCACCTCGGTGATCATCGGGCCGCGCACGATGGAGCAGCTGGAGGACCTGCTCGCGGGGGCGGACGCGGAGCTGAGCGAGGACGTCCTCGACCGCATCGACGAGATCGTGCCGCCCGGCACGGACCTGAACCGGGCCGACAGCTACTACGTGCCGCCGGCGCTGGCCGACAAGGCGCGGCGTCGGCGGCGGCCGGAGACGGGGGCGGGGGCGGCCTGAGGGACCGGCCCACCCGGATCTTTCACTCCGCCTCGCCGGGGCGCGGAGCCGTCCGTGAGCGCAGCGTGTCCAGGAAGGCATCGACCAGCACCCGGTCGTGGTCATGTGTCAGCCGCTCACGGGCCGCGTCCGGGGGGAGCCATGCGAGCCGGTCGACCTCGTCGTTGGGTACGAACTCCGCGTCGGCCCCACCGTCAGCCGCCTCAGCCGCCTCCGCCGCCCAGTAATCGACCTCCTTGGGGCGGCCCTTGGCCAGGTAGCGCACGGTGGGCAGCGCGGCCCCCGGGACGCAGACCACGCCGGTCTCCTCCAGCACCTCGCGCAGCGCGCCGTCCAGCGGCTCCTCGCCCGGCTTGAGCTTGCCTTTCGGGTGCGACCAGTCGTCGTAGCGCGGTCTGTGGACGAGCGCGATCTCCGGCCGGCCGTCGCGCGGGGAACGCCGCCACAGGACGCACCCCGCCGCGCGGATCACCGAGTTCTCAGCCATGCGCCGACCTCCCTGTCCAGCCTGTCCAGCTCGGTCCGTCAGGACGCCGAGACCACCAGCCGGTGCCAGATCCGCCCGAAGGCGAAGCGGGCGGCCTCGACCTCGTGTCGTTGGTCGGCGTGCAGCACGCCGAGGGCGTAGGCGGTGGCGGGGGCGATCCTAGGTGTCCGGGCCGCGGCGGCCGCGGCGGCCGCCGCCTCGGACGCGTCCCGGTGCCGTTCGAGGGCCTGCCCGGCGGCCAGCAGCCGTACGGACAGCGAGGGGTCGGCGTCCACCGGCCCGGTGCCCTCCGGCCGCTGCCCCGCGTCGAGCACCTCAAGCGCGTAGCGCCGCAGCCGCACCAGCTGCCGCACCTGGTGCCAGGGCGCGTCCTGCCGCTCGCTGGCGGGCGGGGCGTCGGCGGCCGGGGTGGCGGCGAGGCCGTGGACCAGCGCCTCCGCGTTGTACGGATGCCCGGCCCGGCCCAGCGGCAGCGTCTCGGCCGCCTCCACCAGCCGCCGGTGCGCCAGCTCCGCGAGCGGGGGCAGCGACAGCTCGGCGGGGCGGGTCGCGGAGGCCGCGTCGAGGGGCACCTCGGAGGCCAGCAGCGCGACGGCGTCGGCCACCGCGTGGAAGCGGGAGGAGCCGAGCGCCTGGAGGGCCGCGGTGTGCGCGCGGGTCCGCGCGAGGGTGAGCTGGCGCTCCAGAAGGGCCCCGGCCCGCGCGGCCCCGACCGTCAGCGCCCCGCCCCTGGCCTCGTCCGCGCCACCGCCCGGCTCCTTCTTCCCCCCGCCGCCCCGCTGCCCGGTCGCCGCCGTCGTCCCGGCCTCGCGCTGCGCCGGTGCCGCGGGGGCCGGGGGCTGAGCCATGTCCCGTACGGCGTCACCGCCCGCGTCCGGCGGCGGGTCCTGCGGGGCGTCGGCCGTCAGGGAGACGCTGCGGCGGGCCGCGCGGGGCGAACGCTGCCCCGCCGCCTCCCCCGCCGCCCCATCTGCCCGGACATCCCCCGCCGCGTCCACCGGCCCGTCCATCGCCTCATCCGCCGGGGCGCCCGCGCCCGAGAGCCGGTGCAGCGCGCCGCGCAGCCGGTTCAGGCGCGCCGCGTAGGCGTGCTCCAGCGCCAGCGTGGCGGACAGCCACACCAGCTCGGAGCGGAGGTGATCGGCCCAGGCCGTGTCGGCGAGCGGGCGGTAGACCCACAGCGTGCCGCTGATCCGCCGCGCGCAGCGGCGCAGCAGCCGGGCGGCCTCGGCCGCCTCCTCGGCGTCCACCCCGCTCTCCCGCTGCTGCCGCAGGCTGCGCAGAAAGTCCCCGGCCTGGGCGTTCAAGTACCACGACAGCACATCGCCCGCCGTCGCCGCCGCGAGCGCGGGTCCGACCGCAGGCCCGACCGCAGGCCCGACCGCCGGCCCAGCCGCCGGCCCAGCCGCTGCCTCGGCCCCCATCACACCGTCCGTCATGTCGTACCCCCCAGGGCCGAAGGCAGCGGCGGGTGGAGCGCCTTGCGGCCGGCCGGCCCTCGTAACCCCGACCGGCGACGACAGATCATGTCGCTGTACCACGCCGTCGCCTCCGGGCGTCTATGAGCATTTCCTGTACGTTCCGCAGCGGCTGTCCGTCCGCGTCCGTCGCGTGCCGCGTCCACTCGCCGTCCGGGCCCAGGTGCCAGGAGGAGGTGGAGTCGGACATGCCGGTCTCCAGCAGACGGTTGAGTGAGGCGCGGTGGGCGGGGTCGGTGACCCGCACCAGCGCCTCGATCCGCCGGTCCAGATTGCGGTGCATCATGTCGGCGCTGCCGAGCCACACCTCGGGCTCCCCGCCGTTCCCGAACGCGAAGACGCGCGAATGCTCCAGGAACCGGCCCAGGATCGAGCGGACCCGGATGTTCTCCGAGAGCCCGGGGACCCCCGGCCGCAGCGCGCAGATGCCGCGCACCCACACATCCACCGGCACACCCGCCTGCGAGGCCCGGTAGAGCGCGTCGACGATGGCCTCGTCGACCATCGAGTTGACCTTGATCCGTACGTAGGCGGGCCGCCCCGCCCGGTGGTGGGTGATCTCCCGGTTGATCCGGCTGATCAGCCCGTCGCGCAGCGACCTGGGGGCGACCAGCAGCCGCTGGTAGTTCTCCCGCCGGGAGTAGCCGCTCAACCGGTTGAACAGGTCGGACAGGTCGGTGCCGACCTTCGGGTCGGCGGTCAGCAGCCCCAGGTCCTCGTACAGCCGGGCCGTCTTCGGGTGGTAGTTGCCGGTGCCGACGTGGCAGTAGCGGCGCAGCGTCTCGCCTTCCTGGCGGACCACCAGCGACAGCTTGCAGTGGGTCTTCAGCCCGACCAGGCCGTAGACCACATGGCAGCCGGCCTCCTCCAGCTTGCGCGCCCACTTGATGTTCGCCTGCTCGTCGAAGCGGGCCTTGATCTCGACGAGGACCAGCACCTGCTTGCCGGACTCGGCGGCGTCGATGAGCGCGTCGACGATCGGCGACTTGCCGGAGGTGCGGTAGAGCGTCTGCTTGATCGCGAGCACGTCGGGGTCGGCGGCCGCCTGCTCCAGGAAGGCCTGGACGGAGGTGGAGAAGGAGTCATACGGGTGGTGCAGCAGCACGTCCCGCTCGCGCATCGCCGCGAAGATGTCGGGCGCGGAGGCGGACTCGACCTCGGCGAGGTCCCGGTGCGTCCCGGCCACGAACTTCGGGTACTTCAGCTCCGGCCGGTCCAGCGCGGCTATCCCGAACAGCCCGGTCAGGTCCAGCGGCCCCGGCAGCGGATAGACCTCGGCCTCGGAGATCTTCAGCTCGCGTACCAGCAGGTCAAGGACGTACGGGTCGATGGACTCCTCGACCTCCAGGCGCACCGGGGGCCCGAAGCGGCGCCGCAGCAGCTCCTTCTCCAGGGCCTGGAGCAGGTTCTCCGCGTCGTCCTCCTCGACCTCCAGGTCCTCGTTGCGGGTCACCCGGAACATGTGGTGCGCCAGCACCTCCATGCCGGGGAACAGCTCCTCCAGGTGCGCCGCGATCACGTCCTCCAGCGGGACGTACCGCTGCGGCGACGCCTCCAGGAACCGCGAGAGCAGCGGCGGGACCTTCACACGTGCGAAGTGATCATGCCCGCTCACCGGGTTGCGCACCACGACCGCGAGGTTGAGGGAGAGCCCGGAGATATACGGGAAGGGGTGCGCCGGGTCCACGGCCAGCGGCGTCAGGACCGGGAAGATCTGCTGGCGGAAGAGCGTGAAGAGACGGGACTGCTCGTCATCCGTGAGATCACGCCAGCGGATCAGATGCACGCCCTCGTCGCCGAGCGCGGGCGAGACGTCCTGCTGGAAGCAGGCCGCGTGCCGGGCCATGAGCTCGCGCGACCGGTTCCAGATCAGGTCAAGGACCTCGCGGGGCTGTAGCCCGGAGGCGGAGCGGGTGGCGACGCCGGTCGCGATGCGCCGCTTGAGGCCCGCGACCCGCACCATGAAGAACTCGTCCAGGTTGCTCGCGAAGATCGCGAGGAAGTTCGCCCGCTCCAGCAGCGGCGTGTTCGGGTCCTCGGCGAGCTCGAGCACCCG
This sequence comes from Streptomyces sp. NPDC097640, assembly GCF_040302705.1. Taxonomy (NCBI): domain Bacteria; kingdom Bacillati; phylum Actinomycetota; class Actinomycetes; order Kitasatosporales; family Streptomycetaceae; genus Streptomyces; species Streptomyces sp. NPDC097640. The sequence continues at coordinate 89,590 of NZ_JBEOSB010000028.1, read as the reverse complement.
CTCGTTGAACGCCAGCCAGCTGCGCTCACGGTCGAGGAAGCGCCCCTGGGGCAGCTGCTCCTCGCCCTCCACGCCCTCGGCGTCGTCGACCTCGTACGAATCCAGGTCGCCGTCGAGGTCCGGGTCGAGATTCCGGACCGGCGGCGCGGCGACGGCATGCGGCCGGTGCGCCGCGATCGAACCGACCGAGGGCTGAGGCTGGTGCTGCGGGTGGGTCTGCTCGTGGACGGATGCCTGACCGCTGGAGTGGTTCATGTCCTCATTGTTCCGCGCCGGAGGCGGGAACGGCTTCCCGGAAGACGGTGCTGAAGCGGCACGGAGCCTCCGGTTCGAGGGGGTCGGCGCGGCGGGCTGCATTCAGCGATGCTCGCAACCGAGTTTGAATCGCCGGTAACGGAGACATGGCGCGTAGGAAATCGCGATCCATCCCGCAGGCGACCCACGGCCCGACGCGCCCCCGACGCGCCCCCGATCCGCCCACGCGCCCCGGCCCGGGGCCCGGTCAGGTCTCCGGTCAGGTCTCCGTGCGGTACATGAGATCGGTCTCGTACGTCGTAAAGCCCAGCCGCCCGTATACGGCGACAGCGGGGAAATTATCAGCGTCGACGTACAGCATCGCGCTCGGCAGCCCCTGCCCCGCCAGGTGCCGCAGCCCGATCGCGGTCATCGCCCGCCCGAGCCCGCCGCCCTGCGCGTCGGGCCGCACCCCGACCACGTACACCTCGCCCAGCCGCTCCTGCGCATGCACCTTGGTCCAGTGGAATCCGACGATCTCCCCGCCCCGCTCGGCGAGGAAGAAGCCCTCGGGGTCGAACCACGGCTCCCCCATCCGGTCCTCGAGATCGCGGAGAGTCAGCGAGCCCTGCTCGGGGTGGTGCGCGAAGGACGCCGCGTTCGCCGCCAGCCAGCCGGCCTCGTCCTGACCCGGACGGAAGGCCCGTACGGTCACGCCCTCCGGCAGCACCGGCTCGGGGATGTCCAGCCCCTCCAGCGGACCCAGCGGCCGGCGCATCTGCCGCAGCTCGCGGAACAGCGTCAGCCCCAGCACCTGCGCGAGATGGCGCGCCGAGGAGTGCCCGCCGTGCGCCCACACCCGCAGCCGCTTGCCGGACTCGCGCAGCAGCGTCACGCCCAGCGCCCGCCCGTGCCCCTGCCCCCGGTGCGCGGGGTGCACGACCAGCTCGGCGGCCGGGGCCTCCACCGGGTCGGTGTCCTCCAGCTGCGCGTACCCCACGATCTTCCCGTCCGGCTCCTCCCACAGCAGCAGATGCCGCACCCCTTCCCGCCGCCCCCGCAGCTGGAGCCGTCCCTGCTCGGACACGGCCTGCTGCCCGTCGGTGCGCGCGGACTCCTCGACGAGCCGCAGCACGTCCTGCGCCACGGCGGGCGTCACCTCGTCGAGGACATCGATCCGGCGGGGGACGGCCCCCTCGTTCAGCACGTCATTCATGCTCTCGAGCCTACGGCCAGGCCGACCCGCACACCCTTCCGGCGGGCACACCCCGCGATACCGCCGAACGGGTGAACCGGGTGAACCATCCACCTGAACCCTTCACCGGTTGCCCACGCGCAATCAGCTCGTAACCTCGGCCCCCCTGCCCCGCTACGCGCGTTGACCGTATGCTGCCGCCGACGCTCGACCACTGCACAGACCCGTACAAGAGGGGACCACATGCCAGCGATAGCCCAACGGCGCCGCGCGGCCCGCCGGTTGACCGCCGCGGCGGCGGTGCTGGCCGCCGCAGCCGGAATCATGTCCTTCGCGGACACGGCAGGCGCGAACACCAGCGCCCCCGCCAAGCCGAACCCAGCCCGCACCGTCGATGTGCAGCTGCTGTCGTTCAACGACCTCCACGGAAACCTGGAGCCCCCGCAGGGCTCCTCCGGCACCGTGACCGAGACCCAGCCGGACGGCACCACCAAGGCCGTCCCCGCGGGCGGCGTGGAATACCTCGCCAACTCCCTGCGCACCGCGCGCAAGGGCCACCCGTACTCCATCACCGCCGCCGGCGGTGACATGATCGGCGCCAGCCCGCTGCTGTCCGGGCTCTTCCACGACGAGCCGACCGTCGAGGCGCTCAACAAGCTCGACCTGGACGTCACGGCCGTGGGCAACCACGAGTTCGACGAGGGCCGCGCCGAGCTGAACCGGATCCAGAACGGCGGCTGCCACCCCACGGAAGGCTGCTACGAGAAGGGCAAGACCTTCCCCGGCGCCGACTTCCCGTACCTCGCCGCGAACGTCACGGACGAGAAGACCGACAAGCCGATCCTCAAGCCGTACACGATCTGGAAGCACAACGGCGTCAAGATCGGCTTCATCGGCGTCACGCTCGAGGGCACCCCGAACATCGTCACCGCCGAGGGCGTCAAGGGCCTGAAGTTCCATGACGAGGTCGAGACGATCAACAAGTACGCCAAGGAACTCGACCGCCAGGGCGTCAAGTCGATCGTCGCGCTGATCCACGAGGGCGGGCTGCCCGCCTCCTCCTCGTACAACTACGACTGCGACAGCGGCGGCCCGGGCTCCGGCATCTCCGGCCCGATCGTCGACATCGCCAAGAACGTCACCCCCAAGGTCGACGCCCTGGTCACCGGCCACACGCACGCGGCCTACGCGTGCACCATCCCGGACCCCTCCGGCGCGCCGCGCACGGTCACCTCGGCCGCCTCCTTCGGCCGCCTGTACACCGACACCACCCTCACCTACGACCGCGCCACCGGCGACATCGTGCGCACGAAGGTGAAGTCGGCCAACCACGTCGTCGACCGGCAGCAGCCCAAGGCCGCCGACATGACCTCGCTCATCAGCCGCTGGAACACGCTGGCCGCGCCGATCGCCAACCGGCCCGTCGGCTACATCTCCGCCGAGATCCCGGGCCGCGGCTCCACCGCGTACGAGTCACCGCTCGGCGACGTCATCGCCGACGCCCAGCTCGAAGCGCTCTCCCCCGCCGACAAGGGCGGCGCCCAGCTCGCCCTCATGAACCCCGGCGGCATCCGCTCCGACCTCGCCTACGCGGCGTCCGGCAGCGAGGGGGACGGGGTCGTGACGTACGGCGAGGCGTTCACCGTGCAGCCGTTCACCAACATGATGAACGTCATCGACCTCACCGGTGAGCAGCTCATCACCGCCCTGAAGCAGCAGGTCAGCGGCTCGAACGAGGCCTCCCCCAAGATCCTCCAGGTCTCGAAGAGCCTCACCTACACCCTCGACCTCACCAAGACCGGCGCCGACCGCGTCGTCGCCGACTCGGTGAAGCTGAACGGTGAGGCGATCGACCCGGCCAAGACCTACCGCGTCGCGATGAACGAGTTCCTCGCGGGCGGCGGCGACGGCTTCCCCGCCTTCAAGGACGGCAAGAACAAGCTGGTCGGCGCGTCGGACCTGGACGCCTTCACGGCGTACCTGGGCGCCAACTCCTCGGCGGGCTCGCCCCTGGCCCCGCCGGCGGCGGACCGCATCAAGATCGTCAAGTAACCCGTCAAGCCCCACGCGGCCCGGCTCCCAGCGGTATCCCGTTGGGCGCCGGGCCGCGTCTTGCGCGGGCGCGCTTTTGCGCGCTATTTGACGTGGTCGATCCGCCCCGCCTTGGTGCCGCGTATGAAGCTGCGCAGGGCGGCGGGGGTTGTGGTCAGGACGACGTCGGGGTCGTCGCTCTCGCGTATCGCGATGACGCCGCTGTCAGCGGCGACGTTCACGCAGTTGCCCGCGTCCGCGCTGTAGGAGGACTTACGCCACTGGTACGTGGACACGTTTCTCACCTTTCACATGGTGCGCATGATGCCGTGGATGAAGTCCCGCGACTCGGCCGACGTGAGCGCCGTCGCCTCCATCCGTTCCAAGACAGCCCGGTACTTGACCAACTCGGCTTCAGCGTCCATGAACTGGGTTCCCTGAGCGGAGTCGAGCTGCACTGTGTCAAGCTGCGGCACAGCTCCAAGGACATAGTCGAATGACTGTCCTGTTCCGGGGAAGGTCCCGCCACCAAACGGAATCACCCGGACGGTGACGTTGTCCATCTCGCCCATCGTGATGAGGTGTTCGAGCTGCGCTCGGACTGTGCTCACTCCGCCGAACTCCATCCGCAGAGCGGCCTCGTGGATAACAGCGGTGTACGGCACCGGATCATCGCCGTAGAGGATCGCCTGCCGCTTCATCCGGTGGGTCAGCCGGTGCTCCACCTCGTATGCCCGCAGCGGCGGAGCCGCCTCCCGGATCACCGCGCGGGCGTGGTCCACGGTCTGGAGCAAGCCTGGGATGTGGATGACCAGCGCCACGCGCAGCCCCCGGGCCTGGTGCTCCACCTCGGCCATGTCCGCGAAGCTCGCCGGGAGATACTCCCGGTACTCGTCCCACCAGCCGCGGGTGCGTCCACCGGTCATGTCTGCCAGAGCATCCACCAGTTCATCATCGGCACAGGCGTAGCTCCGGGCCATCGCCCGTACCCGGTCTCCACTTACCGCGTACCGGCCGGCCTCGATCATGCTCACCCGAGCCTGCTGCACACCGAGGACAGCCGCTGCCGCAGTTGAGGACAGGCCGGCGCGCTCACGAAGCTTGCGCAGCTCGACCCCAAGTCGTCGCGGTTTGAGCGTCGGGCTATTGGTCGTCGCCATTGATCCCCCTTGTAACCCACACGGGTCTAATCGAGAGCCATCTCACCGAACTCCGGCTAGATCTACCACCAACTGCTCTACCGTGTGAGCCAAGCCACTCAACTCCACCCGACCGAGGGAGAGACACGCATGGCAACCGTCTCGCCGCAGAGCCCCAACCCCGGCGCATCCGACGACACCGACCAGCCCTGGACCTACACCCTCCGCCTGCCCAACGACCCCCGCGCCGCCCGGGTCGCGCGGGTCACTCTCCGGGCGGTCCTTTCCGGCCACGGCATGGCTGAACTGGCCGAGACCGCGGAGCTCCTCACGAGCGAAATGGTCACCAACGCGCTCCGCCACTCCGACGGCCCCGCCCAACTCCGTCTCCGCCACCTCTGCGAGAGCCGCCTCCGGGTCAGCATCTGGGACACCAACCCACTCATCCCCGCGCCCTTCGACACCCCGCCCGGACGCCTCGACCGCTTCACCGCCCTCACCGAAGCCGCCGCCAAGGTCGACGACACCAACGGCCGCGGCCTGCTCATCGTCCGGCTCTGCGCGGACAACTGGGGCGGCTACCCGCTCGCCGACGACGTCTTCGGCATCAGCGGAAAGCTGCTGTGGTTCGAGCTCACCCCGCACCGCAGCGCGTTCGACATCGCTGCGTAGATCAGCCGGCGCGGCGGGAACGGGTCAGAGCCAGCCCGCTGAGGGCAGTTCCGATCACCCCCACGATCAGCGCGACGATGGCCCCACCCAGTCCGTTGCCGGTGCCGAGGCCGCCGGAGGCGGTCGCCGCCACCACGGCGCCGAGGGCCATGCCGATCAGTGCCCCGCCCAGGGCCATGGTGGCTCCGCGTCGCCCGGGACCGGTGCTGGTACGGCCGGTGGAGCGGGCCAGCGCCAGGCCACCGGTGACCGCGCCGGTCAGCGCCAGCAGCGCCGCCGCGATGGCACCGAGCCGCCCGGCGCTCAGGGTGTACACACTGGCGGCGATCGGCTGGGCCGAGGCGTCGGCGGCCGCCGGGGCGGCGAGCGCGACAGCTCCGCCGAGGACCGCGACGACCACGGCAAACGTACGTCGGACGGACATGGGGTACTCCCTCTTCATACTTCACGTGGACGTTTCCTGAGCATGTCCGTCGGACCCGTCCCCGGTCGTCCGGCAGGCGAAGGCAATCCGCGCTGCCATCGACGCCGTAGCGGCTACCGCGGACGCCGGAGAAGCCGCGGAAGTACCGCGTTCGCGGTAGTCGGCCGATCGTCCGTGCGCAGGAATCGCCCGCGCGGCCACCCGGTTAGGGTTCGCGCATGAGGGTCGGGGTCGGTGTCATGGACTGGGTGCTCGCCGCCGGGATGGCGGCGACGCTGCTGGTCACCGGGCAGTCGGGACGGCACTCGCTCACAAGCCTCGACCTGCTCGGGTACGCGCTGCTGGCGGCCGGCGGTCTCGCGCTGGTCGCGCGCCGCCGGGCTCCGGTTCCCGTCCTGGCCGTCACCGGGCTGTGCGCGGTGGGTTACCAGGCGGCCGGGTTCGACGTGCCTGCCGTCGCGTACCTGTTCGCGGTGTACGCGGCCGTGCGGGCCGGACGCCGCACCATCGCGGTGGCGGCGAGCGTGACCGTGCTGGCCACTCTCCCCCTCGCGGCCATGGCCTCGGGGCTGCACGACACCGGCGAGGCGTTCGCGCGGGCCCGGGGTGCGCTCGAACTGGCCTGGCTGATCGCGGCCGGCGCGGCGGGGGAGGCGCTGCGGCAGGCCGAGCGGCGAGCGGAGGAGGCCGAGCGCACCCGTGAGGAGACCGCGCGGCGCCGCGCCGACGAGGAGCGGCTGCGGATCGCGCGGGAGTTGCACGACTCGCTCACCCATCAGATCTCGGTGATCAAGGTGCAGGCCGAGGTCGCCGTCCATGTGGCCCGCAAGCGTGGCGAACAGGTGCCGGAGGCCCTGTTGGCGATCCAGGAAGCCGGACGTGAGGCGACCCGGGAGCTGCGCGCGACGCTGGAGGCGCTGCGCGACGACGACACGGCCCCGCCGCGCGACCTCGACGACGTTCCGGAACTGGTGGAGCGGGCCCGTACGTTCGGGCTGGACGCGACGCTGACGATCGAGGGGCAACGGCACGACATGCCGTCCGCGGTGGGCCGGACCGTCTACCGGATCGTTCAGGAGTCGCTCACCAACATCGCCCGTCACGCGGACGCCGCCACCGCGTCGGTCCGGATCGACTGCCGTCCCGACGCCCTCGTGGTCCACATCGACGACGACGGCAAGGCAACGCCGGGTGTCGCCCCGACGCCCGGCGTCGGGCTGCTCGGCATGCGCGAACGGGTCACCGCCCTCGGCGGCCGGCTGCGCGCCGAACCGCGTGGCGAGGGCGGCTTCACCGTCCAGGCCCACCTCCCCGTGGACCGGACCTCGTGATCCGTGTCCTGCTGGTCGACGACCAGCCGCTCATCCGCAGCGGATTCCGCGCGCTCCTCGACCTCGAGGAGGACATCGAGGTGGTGGCGGAGGCCGCCGACGGGCAACGGGCCCTGGAGCTGGCCAGGGAGCATCTGCCCGACGTCGCTCTCATCGACATCCAGATGCCCGGCGTCGACGGCATCGAGGCGACCCGGCGCATCGCCGCCGACCCGGCGCTGGCCGGGGTGCATGTCGTCATCCTGACCAACTACGGCCTGGACGAGTACATCTTCGACGCGCTGCGCGCCGGTGCCGCCGGATTCCTCGTCAAGGACATCGTGCCGGACGACTTCCTGCACGCCGTCCGCGTCGCGGCGCGCGGCGACGCCCTGCTGGCACCGTCGATCACCCGCAAGCTGATCAACAGGTACGTGACCATGCCGCTCACCACCGGCGTCGGCACCGGTCTTGAGGAGCTGACCAGCCGCGAGCGCGAGGCCGTCGTGCTGGTCGCGCAGGGCCTGTCCAACGACGAGATCGCGGGCCGCATGGTGATCAGCCCGATGACGGCGAAGACCCACATCAACCGGGCCATGACCAAGCTCCGCGCCCGGGACCGGGCCCAACTCGTGGTCTTCGCCTACGAATCCGGCCTGGCAGCCCCGCGCGGCTCCTGACCCCGGGGGTGCGGGGGGCGGTGGTGCTCGGTGAGGGCGGCCAGCAGGCGGGGGAGTTCGTTCCGCTGGGCGGGGGTGAGGGGGGCGAGGAGTTCGCGCTGGGTGTCCGCGATGACCGTATCGAGGCGCTCCAGGCGGCGGCGGCCGGTGGGGGTGAGGGTGATGACGTTGCGGCGGCGGTCGACGGGGTCGGGTTCGCGGCGGATGCATCCGGCGTCGGCCAGCTCGTTGAGGACGGCGACCATGTCGCTGCGGTAGATGCAGGTGCGGCGGCCGAGTTCGGCCTGGCTGGCGGCGCCGGCTTCGGCGAGCGCGACCAGTGCGGCGAAGTGCCACTTGTGAGCGCCTTCGGCGGCCAGGCGCTCGCTGACGAGCCGGTCGGCGACGAGCGCGGCCCCGGCGAGCAGGCGGCTGGGGATGGCGCGCAGCCGGGCCGGGACGGGTTCGGGGGTCGGGCTCATGGGAGATCCTCCGTCTCTTGCGTTAGTTCCACTAACAGTCTACCTTCGTTAGTGCCGCAAACGTTTATGTGGCGAACGAATCTCCCTGGAGCGAAGACCATGATCAAGCCGTTCCGCATCGACATCCCCCAGGCCGACCTCGACGACCTGAACGACCGCCTCTCCCGCACCCGCTGGCCCAACGAGGTCGCCGACGCCGGGTGGGACTACGGCTTTCCGCTGGCCCGGCTGAAGGAGCTGGCCGAGTACTGGCGTACCGGCTACGACTGGCGCGCGCAGGAAGCCGAGCTCAACGAGCTTCCGCACTTCACCACCGAGATCGACGGCCAGAACATCCACTTCGTCCACGTCCGGTCCGCGAAGCCGGACGCGCTCGCGCTGATCCTCACCCACGGCTGGCCGGGTTCGTTCCTGGAGTTCCTGGACGTGATCGAGCCGCTGTCGCGCGACTTCCACCTGGTGATTCCGTCCATCCCGGGGTACGGCTTCTCGGGGCCGACCCATGAGGGCGGCTGGGGCGCCGTCCGGATCGCGCGGGCCTGGGCCGAGCTGATGCGCCGTCTCGGATACGAGCGCTACGGCGCGCAGGGCGGCGACTTCGGCGCGGGCATCTCCCTGGCGCTCGGCGCGGTGGCACCCGAGCAGGTCGTGGGGGCCCACATCAACTACCTGCCGACCCGGCCGGACCCGGACGCCGGCGTCGAACTGTCCGAAACGGATGAGGCCCGGCTGGACAAGGTCAGGCAGCTGATGGCCAACCGCCCGCCGTACCAGGCCCTCCAGGCCCTCACGCCCCAGACCATCGGCTACGCGCTGACCGACTCACCGGTCGGCCAGCTGGTCTGGATAGCCGAGCGCTTCGCCCACTGGACCGACCCGCGCTCGCAGATCAGCGACGACCGGATGCTCACGGACATCTCGCTGTACTGGCTGACGGCCACCGCGGCGTCCTCGGCGCGACTGCACCACGATGCTCCGCGGGGTGGGCCCCTGCCGTGCCCGGTGCCGGTGGGCGTGGCGGTGTTCGCGCACGACATCACGCTGTCGGTGCGGCCGCTGGCCGAGCGGCTGTACGACATCAGGCACTGGTCGGAGTTCGAGCGCGGCGGCCACTTCGCCGCGATGGAGGTGCCCGAGCTGCTCGCCGAGGACGTCCGGAAGTTCTTCCTCACCTGAGTTGAGTCGCGGCTCTCGCGTTTGGCGATCTCGGCCGCCGGACGAATGTCGGGGCCTGGTGGCGGCGGCCACCTGCGGCCAGGACCCGCCAGGCCCGCCTCATGGGCCGCCCGGCATCTCGCACCTGGGCTTTACGTGACCGATGCTAAACTTAGACATCAATGTCAAGGTTAAGCCGAAATGGGGTGATGTACACCACAATGAAGATCGGTGAACTCTCCCGCCGCACCGGAGTCGCCACCCGGCTCCTGCGCTACTACGAACAGCAGGACCTGCTCCACCCCGGCCGTCTCCCCAACGGCTATCGGGACTACCCCGAAAGCTCGGTCCAGCGCGTCCAGCAGATTCGCGACCTGCTCCAGGCAGGGCTGAGCACCGAGGTCATCCGCGAGATCGTGCCCTGCTTCGTCGGCGCGGGCGCCGAGCTGCGCCCCATGGTCGACCCGGCGCTCGCAACGAACCTGGCGCGGGAGCTCGGCGAGATCGAGCGGCGCATCGACACGCTGACGCGAAATCGCGACGCCATCCGCGCCTACCTGGCGGTCGCCAGCCAGAGCGCCTGAGTCAATCGCGCGCACCCATAGCTTGACATTTACATTGATGTCAGGGTTTAGCCTCGGTGGCATGTCTGATGCCAACGAAGCCCTCCGGGCCCTGGCCGCGCTTGAGGCCCGCCTGAACCGGCTCGAAGACGCTCGCGCCGTCGAGCAACTGAAGTACCGGTACGCCGCCCACTGCGACAACTCCTACGACGCCCAGGGCATCGCATCCCTCTTCACGCCCGACGGCCGCTGGGTGGTCGACGGCGAGGGAGGCAGCAGCACCGGCCACGCCGAGATCGCTGAACACTTCAAGAACCTCCCGAAGAAGATCCCGTGGGCCCAGCACTACATCATCAACCCGCAGGTCGAACTCGCCGAGGACGGCCTGTCAGCGACCGGTGACTTCCGGCTTCTGTGCCTGTGCACCATCGCGCACACGGACGACGCCGACGTGCAGGACGCCGTGATCCTCACGGTCGACTACACCGACCGGTTCGTGAAGCGCGACGGGCAGTGGTACTTCCAGGAGCTTCGCGGGAGCACCCACCAGGTATCCAACTGGGACCAGGGCTGGGTGAAGCAGCCCTTCCGAGACTGAGCAGCGACGATGCGGAGTCGCTTGAACTGGTGCGGCCGGCAGCAATAAGTCCGCTGCCCTGGTGTGGCGCACCGGAGCAGCGGACCTTGATGGCACGGATGTGGGCTGGTCAGCCGATGGGGTTGACGAAGGTGGCGGGGCGGGTGGCGCCGCGCTGGTCGACGAGGGAGTCGTTCTCCCAGGGCCACTCGATCTTGAGGGACTTGGTCTCGTTGGGCGGGGTGATCTCGACCCAGGCCGGCTGGTAGAAGCCCTCTTCCTCGTTGGTGAAGGCGAGGTTGAGGGTGAACGAGGTGCTCTGGCCGCCCTCCAGCTCAAAGGAGTTCCACTTCTCCGAGGACCGGGCCAGCGACCAGCGCTCGCCGCCGTTGATCGAGGTCAGATCCACACCCGGGAAACCGCCGATCCGGCAGGAGCTGGTGCTCTTGTTGATCAGCACGATCGAGGCGGTCGTCGAGCCCCCGTCCTCCTCCGGCACCGGGAGCGCGTCCTCACCCGTGGCGAACGCGGCCTCCAGGTTCTCGGTCCGGCACCGCTCGACACCCGCGTGCGCCCTGCCGCCACCCTCGGCGGCCGCCTGCTCGCCACCCTTGCCCTTCGCGTCGGAACCCTGCGCACCACCGGAAGAACTGCTGGACCCGGCCGGGGCCGTGTCAGCCGGACCCGCGGACTTCGCGTCACCGTTGCAGGCCGTCAGGGTCAGCGCGGCGGCCGCGGTCAGGACCGCGGCGGCGACGCGGAAGGAGCGGCGGCGGGCGATGCGGGCAGTGGTGTTGGAGCGCATTTCGGGTCCCCCAGGGGCGGTTGGTGTCGTCGTCTGCTCGGTACGACAACAACTCTGACCGGGCCCACTACCGCACCACTGCCGCCCCACTAACATCCCGCTAACACGACCGTGGCTGGGAATGGATCAGGTCCAGCACCTCAGACGTGGGCCGGACGTCGCCGAACGACCGATAGATCGTGTACAGGGTGGCGTTGTGGTCCTCATCCCGGCGTGCCGCGTTCGCGTCGGCGACCATGATGACCCGGAAGCCGAGCGTGCCGGCATCGCGCGCGGATGACTCGCAGCACACGTTGGTGACAGTGCCGGTGATCAGGACGGTGTCGATCCGGCGGTCCTTCAACAGCTCCGGCAGGGGGCAGCGCCCCGGGAAGAACGCGCTGGCAGCGGACTTCTCCACCAGGAGATCGCCGGGCTGCACGGTGAAGTCCCGCCACAGCCGCTCGGCCGGCGGCCCGGTGCCCCCGGAGGTGCGGTACGACTCGGCCACCTCGGGGCCGAGGAACTCGTCGGCCACCGCCGTCCGTTCGCCCACTTCCGGCAGGACCCAGGCGACGGTGCCGCCGGCCGTACGAAGAGCGTCGGCGAGGCGGGCGATGTTCGGGACGATGCCGCGGCAGTACGGATTCTCCGACACGAAGAACGGCACCATGTCGACGACGACAAGCGCGGTGCGGGCCGGGACCAGGTGTGTGAAGGCGAACCGGCGGCCACGACGCTGCTCCTGCCGGGCGTACTCCCGGCTCTCAATCCGCCACGCGTGCCGCGGCGCTCCGGAATCCTCCAGCAACCGTCCCTCCGATCCTCGGCACAGAAAGTTTCCCACCATGGGCGTCGCCCTCCACCGCGTCCACGTAAACGCGGGCGACGTCCGCCGCCGGGGTGCCGGTGGACGGGTCCATGCCCAGGGTGACGAGGGTTTCGCGGACCCAGCCGGGGCTGACCGCGTTGAGGCGGATGCCGCGCGGCATCTCCGTGGCGGCCGCGTACACGAACGCCTCCAGGCCCGCGTTGACCAGGTAGCCGAGCGAGCTGCCGGGCATGGGCTCGGTGAACCGCCCGCTGGTGAGGGTCACGGAGCCGCCGTCCCGTACATGGGCGAGCGCTCGCCGTACGAGGGTGACCTGCCCGATCAGCTTGCCGTCGAGCCCGCTCCAGAACCGGTCGTCCGACGCCGCGTCCAGCGGGGTGAGGCCCCCGCTCGCGGCGCAGCACACCACCGCGTCCAGGTGGTCGTCCCCGACGGCCGCGAACAGGGCGTCGATCGACGCGGTGTCCGCCATGTCCACGCGTACCGGGCCGCGGCGCGAGGCGCGCACCACCTCGTGGCGCTCCGCCAACGCGTCGGCGACCGCGCCGCCGATGGTTCCCGTCGCGCCGATCACAAGAATCTTCACCCGCTCAGACTGCGGGGGGCGGCGGGCCGTACCCAGGCCCCTGCCGGGGATACACCTGTGGTGACTACACCTGACAGGTGCAGGCACCGCGGGCGCGGGTCCACGAGACTGGGGCGTATGGACACGCGTGAGGAGCTGGGGGAGTTCCTGCGGTCGCGGCGGGCGCGGCTGCGGCCCGAGGACGCGGGGCTTCCCTCGTACGGGGGGCGCCGCCGGGTGCCCGGGCTGCGGCGTGAGGAGCTGGCGCAGCTCGCCGGGGTGAGCGCCGGCTACTACACGCGGCTCGAACAGGGGCAGAGCCCCAACGCCTCGGACGCCGTGCTGGACGCGGTCGCCCGTGTGCTGCGGCTGGACGAGGCGGAGCGCACGCATCTGTACTCGCTGGCCCGGCCGAAGCCGCGGGCCCGCCGCCGGGCGGCGAGGCCGGAGCGGGTGCGGTCGGGGGTGCGCGTGATGATCGAGTCGTTCGGGGATGTGCCCGCGCTGGTCATGGGGCGCTTCTGTGACGTCCTCGCGTGGAACCCGATGGCCCACGCCCTGATGGCCGGACACCTCGACTTCGACTCGCCGAACCGCCCCGCCGAGCGCCCCAACATCGCCCGGATGCTGTTCCTCGACCCACACACGCGCGAGCTGTACGCCGACTGGATCCGCAAGGCCCGCGCCACCGTCGCCGACCTGCGGTTGATCGCCGGGCGATACCCGGGCGACCCCGCGCTGACCGGGCTGATCGGCGAACTGACCGTGGGCAGCACGGAGTTCGCCACGCTGTGGGTCGCGCACACGGTGGGCGACTGCGGTACCGCCACCCGTACCTACCGCCACCCGGTGGTGGGCACCATGACGCTGATGTGCGAGTTGCTGGCGCTCCCGGAGGACGACGGGCAGCGGGTGGCCGTGATGAACGCCGAGCCCGGCTCACCGTCCGAGGCGGCGCTGCGGCTGCTCGCCGACCTGACCGCCACCGCGTCCCCGGCGGGCCCGGACATGTTTTAGACAGGCCCGTGCAACAACCGGCTGCGAGAATCGGGACGGCGTCGGTGTACGGCAGAGCACACCGCGGACGATGGAGGGCCCTGTGCCGCTGACCTCGGAGCCGTTGCGGAAGCTGGGCTTCTTGACCATCGGGCTGTTCGACGAGGCCGACCCCCGCCGGGGCCATGAGTCCACCCTCGAGATCATCGAGCTGGGCGAGCGGCTGGGGTTCGACAGCGCGTGGGTGCGCCACCGCCATCTCCAGTACGGCATCTCCTCCCCCGTCGCCGTCCTGGCCGCGGCCTCGCAGCGCACCAGCCGCATCGAGCTGGGCACGGCCGTCATCCCGCTCGGCTGGGAGAACCCGCTCCGGCTCGCCGAGGACCTGGCGACGGTCGACCTCCTGTCCGGGGGCCGCCTCAACCCCGGGGTCAGCGTCGGTCCGCCGATGCGCTACGACGGGGTCAAGGGAGCCCTGTATCCCGACACCGCCGACAGCGAGGACTTCAGCTTCGAGCGCGTACGGCGGCTGCTGGGCTTCGTGCGCGGCGAACCGGCCACCGGCTTCAGCGGCGTGGAGGGCTTCGAGGCCTTCTCCAATCGGGTCCAGCCGCACTCCCCCGGCCTGGGCCGCCGCCTGTGGTACGGCGGCGGGAGCCTGCGGTCGGCGAAGTGGGCCGGTGAGCACGGAATGAACTTCCTGACCAGCAGCGTCGTCAAGGCGGAGGAGTCCGAGGACTTCGCCGAGATCCAGCTGTCGCACATCCGGGCCTTCCGCGCCCACCACCCCGACGGCGACCGCGCCCGCGTGTCCCAGGGGCTCGTCGTCATCCCGACGGACACCGCGTCGCCGGAGCAGCGGGCGAAGTACGAGGCGTACGCCCGGAAGCGGACGCCTCGCACCGCCGCGCCGCAGGGGCCGGCGCGGATGATGTTCGCGCCCGATCTGGTCGGGACCTCGGCCGAGATCGCCGAACGGCTCTACGCGCACGCCGGGTTCCGGGAGGTCGACGAGGTGGCGTTCGCGCTGCCGTTCACCTTCGAGCACGACGACTACGTGCAGATCCTCACCGACATCGCCACCCGGCTGGGCCCGGCGCTGGGCTGGCGGGCGGCCGTCTAGGGCGCGTATCGGGTCGTGATCGATGAGCATCGCGGCCCCGGCTGCGTGCCCGCCGGGGCTGCGATGCGTCAGAGCATGGCGAGCCGGTCCACCAGCAGCTCCGTCCTCCACTCGGCGTCCTCCGGCGGCAGCCGTCCCGTCCGGGTCAGGGTCGCCAGCCCGTGCAGGGCCGCCCAGAACGTCTCGGTGAACAGCCCCGGGTGGACGCCGTCCCCGGCGACCTCGTCGAGGGTCTCCAGCAGGGCGGCGAAGGCGTCCTTGAGAGGTTCCGGGGTGTCCTCCTGTGCGTACGCCAGGCCGCCGTCGAGCTGGAATATGGCGTCGTAGACCGCCGGGTTGCGTTCGGCGAAGTCGAGGTAGGCGCGGGCGAGGGCGGCGACCCGCGCGCGCGGGCCGTCCGCGGCGGCGGTCGCGGCCCGCACGGCCCCCGCCAATTCGGCGGCGCCTTCGAGGGCGACGGCGCCGATGATCTCCCGTTTGCCGCGGAAGTGGCTGTAGAGGACGGGCTGGCTGTATTCGATGCGCTCGGCGAGCCGGCGGGTGGTGACCGCGTCCCAGCCCTGCTGCTCGGCGAGTTCGCGGGCCGTCGCCACGATGAGGCGCTCACGCTCCACCCGTTCGCGCTGCTTGCGTTCCTGTACCGACATGATTCGATCCTAGCACCGCTAGACAATCAAGCTGCGGTAGTACTAGCGTTGCCACATCAGCTATCAACGCTAGATCCCAGGAGGGGTCGTCATGCTCGACGCGCTCGAGGTCTTCACCACCGTGGTCGTCGGAGTGATGGTGGGGGTGGAGTTCTCCGTCGCCTTCGTCATGAACCGGATCTTCAACGCACTCCCCGAGGACAGTGGCCAACTCGGCCGCGCCCACGGGGGCCGGATGCTCGGCGCCGTGATGCCCTTCTGGTACATCGGCTCGCTCGTCCTCGTCGCGGTCTGGGCCGTCGCCGGATGGCACCACCACGGCGCCGGCCTCGTCGTCACCGCCGGCGCGCTGCTGATCCTCAGCGTGATCATGTCGATCCTGCTGCTCGTCCCGATCAACAACCAGGGCAAGACGTGGACCCCCGAGAACCGGCCCGAGGACTGGAAGGAGCAGATGAACCGCTGGGACCGCTACCACTACGTCCGCGTCGCCGTGATCATCGCCGCCTTCGCCCTGCTGGTCGCCGCCCTCACCTGAGCCCTGAGCCCGCTGGCGGCTCGGCCACGAGCGCGAAGGCTTCGACCTCCAGGACCAGTTCGGGGCGGAACAGGGCCGCGACCTGGACGGCGGAGCTGGCGGGCGGGTGCGCCATGTCGACGAAGGTGTCGCGTACGGTCCGGATCGCGGGCAGGTGGGCCACGTCGGTGACGTAGTAGGTGAGCTTGATGACGTCGTCGAAGGTGGCGCCCGCCGCCGCCAGGCAGCGACGCAGGTTCTCGAAGACCTGCCGGGCCTGCGCCGCGGGGTCGCCCGCGCCGACGAGCTCGCCCTGCGCGTCGAACGCCACCTGCCCGGACACCGCGACCAGGCGGCCGGAGCCCATGACGACGTTGGTGTAGCCCGTCCCGGGTGCGACGCCCTCCGGAGCCGGTATATACGTGAGCCGCTTCTTGTTCATGGCGGCATCCTCACCCCTGAAAGCCCGCCCCACCATCGCTTTTCGCGCGGCGGGGCGGGCACCGGGGTGGGATCACGGGGGGGGTCACGAGGCGGGGTCAGACGAGGGCGAGGGCGGCGAGGGCGAGGCCGCCGGCGCCGAAGACGATGACGTGGCGGGCGTTCTGGAGGACCCAGACCCAGCGGGGGAAGCCGGACTCCGCGGATTTCAGCAAGGCGGCGACGTCGATGCGGGCCAGCTCCGGGTCGCCCTTGCGGGCGAAGGCGGCCTGGACCGAGGCGGTGGCGGTCAGGTTGCTGTAGAGGATCACGCAGTTGATGGCCAGGACCAGGCCCAGAACGATCCAGCTGAGCATTCCGGCCCAGGAGTTGCCGATGAGGTTCAGCACCGCGGCGGCGGCCAGGACCGCGGCGATGGACACCGGAGCCCAGGTCTCGTGGCCGCCGGCGTCGAAGCGCATCCCGTTCTCCTCCAGCACGGTGGTGCGCACGCCCTGACGGTTCAGCTCGGCCTTGGCGGCGGAGGTGGCGATCGCCCCGAAGCGGGCCCGGACGACCGGGATGCTGACGAAGGCGCCGGCGACGGACAGCTGTAGGGCGGCGATGAAGGCGTTCATGGCTGGTTCCCCCTCGGGACGGTGCGCCGGTCTCGGCGCCCAAGTTCTTGAACTAAGTGCAAGTACAGATTAGCCAGGGACTTGAACTAAGTGCAAGAAGGTTCCTGAACTTTGTGCAAGAGACCGGGGCCGCCCTATCGTGGGCCCATGCCACGCAACACGCTCACCCGCGATCAGATCGTTCGCACCGCCGTCGAACTGCTCGACGAGGAAGGCCTCGAGGGCCTGAACATGCGCAGCCTCGGCAAGCGCCTGGACAGCGCGGCCACGGCGGTCTACTGGCATGTCAAGAACAAGGACGATCTCGTCCTGCTGGCCGGAGACCTGGTCTGGCACGAGATCGGGCTGCCGGAACCGGACGCGGCCGACTGGCGCTCCGCGGCCGTGTCACTCGCCGTCGATCTGCACGCCATGTTCGAGCGCCACCCGTGGCTGGTGCAGGCATTCGGCTCGTACCTCTTCCACGGCCCGGGCAAGGCACGGTACGACGACCACTGCCTCGCCCTGTACGAGCGGGCCGGGTTCGCCCCCGGCGACGCCGACCAGGTCGCCGCGGCCGTTTTCACCTACGTACTCGGCAACGCGCTCGGCGGAGCGGCCATGGTCTCCCTCAACCGGCGCCTGACCCGGGACGGCCAGGACGCGCAGGAACTCATCGGGGCCACCATGGCCAAGGCGGCGGAGGTCGCCCAGGAGTTCCCCCGCCTTCGCGCGCGCCTGGCGGAGCCGTACGCCGCCGACTACGCCGCCGCCCCCGAGCAGACCCTCGAACGCGGCCTTCGCGCCCTCCTCGCCGGACTCGAAGCCCAACTCCCGGCCCCCGGCAGCGACGGCGGCAGCTAGGGGGTGCCCGCCCCGCCGTCGCTCTGGGCGCGGCGGGCGCGCAGCGCCTCGGGGAAGAGGGTCCAGCCGTCGATCTCCTGTCCCGACTTCGCGCCGGGCTGCCAGCCCTGGGCGAGGGCCGCGTCGAGGAAGGCGCGGACCACGCCCGGCTCGTGGAGGTTCAGCCAGCCGCCGCGGTCGGGGTCACCGACCGTGCTCGTGGGGCCGATGCCCGGGGGCTCGTGGAAGGCGAGCACCAGGCGGCCGCTGCTGCCTTCCCGGCGGAGGGACAGGGTTTCCCGGCAGGTCGAGATGTCCGGCCGCTTGCCGCCTTCGTGGAGGTGGCGCACCGACCACAGGTAGGTGTCGGCGCCGACGACGAGCCGACGGGTGGGGCTGGAACGGGCCATGGACGACACGCTACTCGCCCCGCCCGTTCAGGCCCTCAGGCCCTCTGCACCTGGAACGCCGCGAAGCTCTGGGCGACGGGCATCAGCTCGATGGTGTTGATGTTGACGTGCGCCGGCTGCGAGGTCGCCCAGTGCACCGACTCGGCGATGTCGTCGGCCGGGGCGTTCGCCGTCGGGCCGGGCCACGCGCCCAACGCCGTACGGCTCGCCCTCTCCTCACCGCCCACGGACACCCTCTCCCACGCGCTCGACGTGCTGGCGGAGTTGGCGCACGGCACGCCCGACGACGCGGGCCCGGACTGACGCCGGCGGCTCCGTGCTGTTCGCCACGAACCTCCGGCAGAGCTTGCGTTCAAGCCGGGCGTGCGTGTTGGGATGGAGTGATGCGATCCCCCGTGCGCATGTTCTCACCGCAGTCCAGCCAATCCCCCCAAAGCGACCACCCGGCCCCGGAGCGAAAGGTGCACCGGGGGTTCGCCCGCGTACCGCGCGCCAGAAAGGTGGCCATCGGGCTGCTGCTGGGCGCCGCGCTGCTGGTGCTCGTGGACCGCTGCGCCGTGCTGTACGCCGAGCAGCGGGCGGAGCAGACGCTCCAGCGGAAGCTCGGGCTGGCGGCGGCGCCCGAGGTGAACATCCACGGGTTCCCGTTCCTCACCCAGGTGCTGGGCAAGCGCCTGGACGGGGTGGACGTCACCCTCCGGGACGTACCGGCCGACCAGGTGTCGCTCGCCAAGATACGGGCCGAGGCCACGGACATTCGCCTGTTCGGGGACCTGCCGCTGCCCGTCGACGGGGCCAGGGCGGCCCAGGTCGACGGGGACGTACTGCTCTCCTTCGACGACCTGGAGCGCGACATAGGCGCCTCGCACGTGCGGTTCAGCGCGCTGGACGGCAACGCGGTGCGGGCGGCCGGCGAGCTGCCCGTGGCCGGATGGCAGGTGCGCATCCACGCCCTGGCGCACCTCCGGCGGGACGGCGACCGCGGGGTCGCCACCAGCGTCAGCGGCATGTGGCTCGACGTCCCCGGCATCGCCACCTACCGGCCCGGACGGCCCGCCCGGCTGCGGCTGCACTCGGAGGCGGCGGAACGGATCAGCCGCGACAGGACGAAGGCGCGGGCGCTGCTCGAGGTGGAGTCGGTGGCGCGGCAGCTCGGCGTCACGCCCGAGGCCACCCGCCTGGCGCTGCGGGACGACAAGGCGCTGAGCCGGATCATGGAACGGCCGGGGTTCACGGACAGGCTGATGCGGGCCAACCTCGTGGACCTGGTCTCGGACCACCCCGAGGCGCTGGAGGGGGCGGGCGTCGACCCGGTGGCGGCCCGGGCCCTGATGCGGCTGCCGGTTCGGGAGCTGTCGGAGCGGGTCGCGTTCTCCTTCCACCTCCCCAAGCAGGCCAAGGGCCTGCGGCTGCGGAACATCACCGTCGAACGCGAGGGCATCCGGGCCGACCTGACGGGCTCCGGGCTGGCCGTGGGCACCGCCCGCCGGGCGGACCGCTGATCCTCGATGAGGATTCTCAAACGGCACATGAAGGAAGCTCATTGTTTCCTTAACCAGGTCTCATCGCATTTGGCTTTCCGTTGCCGAATTCCTCGGTAGTGTCTTTCTTGTCGCGCCGGACAGGTGCGGAAGAGGAACATGGGAAAGGAAATTGAAATGAGCTTCAAGAAGGTCGCCCCGCTGCCCAAGCCCAAGCACTCGCGCAAGCCGCTCCCGAAGCCGCTGCCGAAGCCGAAGAAGGGCCCGAAGAAGCCCCCGCGCCGCCCGATCGAGGGCTGAGCGCAGGCAGGGCCGATCTGAACCCAGGTCGGGACAGGTCACGGAAGGGGCCGGTGGCACACGCCACCGGCCCCTTCGACGTGCGCGTACACGCGTGGACGCAGCCGTCCGGCCCACGGTTCCAGGAATCGCCTGAGAATTCATTCATGCGGGTCTTGGCAAACACACAGGCTCCTCCGATCCCGCTCACGGAAACCCCTCCTAATGTTTTCCGTGTCGAAGCCGAACGGCGAGACACCGAAAAAGAAAAACCCGAAAGGAAATCACCATGAGCATTCGCAAGGTCGTTCCGGTCAAGCCCGCCCGCAAGCCCGAGGACAAGAAGCACCAGCCCGCGAAGCCGGCGCCCAAGAAGCACAAGAAGCACCAGCACCGGCGCCCGATCGGTGGCTGACCCACATACCGGAGGCGGGCCCGCGGCACTGTGCCACGGGCCCGCCTCGGCCATGTCCGGCCCCGGCACGGCCGAGGCGGGCCGGCTAGCCGGCCCGGAAGCCGGCCGACGCCAGGAGCGGAAGAGACAGTGACCTCGACAGTGCCCCCCGTACGACCCCCAGTACGACCCTCAGGACGACCCTCAGGACAACCGCCGGACCAGCCGACGATGCAGCTGCGGGCGGTCGGCGCCGAGCCCGCCCCCGGGCGCGGCCGCCACCGGCGCTCCGGGCGGCCCCGCCCGTACGGCCGCCACGCCGACCACGCCGAGCCGTACGCCTACGAGGGCGGCGCGGGCGAGGACGAGCCGACGGAGCAGACCACCCCCCAGCTGCCCGCGCGCCAGGCCTTCCGCCGCTTCTGGCCGCTGACCCGGGGCGACCGCCGCTGGCTGGTGCTGATCTGCGCCTGCGTGGTGGCCGCCGCGCTCGCCGAGACGGCCGCGATCCTGCTGTTCTCCGACCTGACCGACCACGCCCTCCAAGAGGGCTCGCTCAGCGCCTTCTGGTCCCCCGCCGGGCAGTGGTTCGCCGTGGCGGTCATCGGCGCGGCGGTCGGATACACCGGCAACTCGCTCGCGGTGTGGACCGCGGAGCGCTTCGTGCTGCGCCTGCGCGCCCGCGTCTTCGGCCATGTCCAGGACCTGCCGCCGCACTTCTTCCAGCGCCACCGCCAGGGCGATCTGGTCGAGCGCCTCACCGGGGACGTCGAGGCCATCGAGCAGATGGTGGTCTCCGGCGTCGTGGGCACCGTGTCCGCCCTGTTCAGCACGGTCTTCTTCGCCGCCGCCGCCTTCTGGCTGCGCTGGGATCTGGCGCTGGCCACCTTTGTGCTGGCGCCGTTGTTCTGGCTGGCGGCCCGGCGCTTCTCCGGGCGGATCAAGACCGTGGCGCGCGAGGAGCGTGTCGCCGACGGCGCGATCACCTCGGTCGTCGAGGAGTCGCTGGGCAACATCGTGCTGACCCAGGCCTATAACCGGAAGGCCGCCGAGGAGAAGCGGCTGCGACGGGAGGCGCGCGCCTGGATGCGCGCGTCGGTGGCCGGGGCGCGGATGAGCGAGCTGTACGAGCAGCTGGTCGAGGTCATCGAGACGCTGTGCGTCCTCGCCGTCATCGGGCTCGGCGCCTGGGAGATCTCCCAGGACCGGATGACCATCGGACAGCTGCTGGCGTTCGCCGCCTTCCTCGGCTACCTCTACCCGCCGATCCGCAACCTCGGCCAGCTCGGCCTCACCCTCACCGCCGCCACCGCGGGCGCCGAGCGGCTGCTGGACATCCTCGACGCCGAGCCCGCCGTGGCCGACCCGCCGCCGGGAGCGGCCGTCGCACCCTGGCGGGTGCACGGCACGGTGGAGTTCACCGGGGTCGGCTTCCGCTACCCGGGCGCCGGGAAGCGCACCCTGGCCGCGGTCTCGCTCACGGCCCGGCCGGGGGAGTTCGTGCTGATCACCGGCGCGAGCGGGGCGGGCAAGTCGACCGTCTCGAAGCTGCTGCTGCGCTTCTACGACCCCGCCGAGGGCTCCGTACGCCTGGACGGGGTGCCGCTGCACACCATGCCCCTCACCTTCCTGCGCGAGAACGTCACGCTCCTGCCGCAGCAGACGCTCATCCTGCACGACACCATCCGCGAGAACATCGCCTGCGGCCGGCCGGGGGCCACGGACCACGAGATCGTCCAGGCGGCCCGCGACGCGGCGGCCCACGACTTCATCACCGCCCTGCCCGAGGGCTACGACACCCGCATCGACCCGCACACCGCGCGGCTGTCCGGCGGCCAGCTCCAGCGCGTGGCGATCGCCCGCGCGATGCTGCGGGACGCGCCCGTCCTGGTCCTGGACGAGCCCACCACCGGGCTCGACGCGCTGGCCGCGCGGCGGGTGGTCAGGCCGCTGAGGCGGCTGATGTCCAACCGTACGACGATCATGATCACGCACGATCTGAACCTGGCCCCGGACGCCGACCGCGTCCTCGTCCTCGACCACGGGCGGGTGGTGGAGACGGGTACACACCGGGAGCTGCTGGCCCTGGACGGGGCGTACGCGCGGCTGCACGGCTCGCAAAACGGCACGGGACTCGCGGAACCCACCGACACGGGGCAGTTCCCCGCCCCGCTCGCGGGGAGCTGACACCACGCCGAACGCCGGGCGGGCTGGATGAGAACCATCCAGCCCGCCCGGCGTTCGGCATCCGGCATCCGGCGCTACTCCCCCACCAGGGCGCGCAGCACATAGCCGACCCCCCGCACCGTGTGCAGCAGCCGCGGCTCGCCGCCCGCCTCCGTCTTGCGCCGCAGGTACATCACATACACGTCCAGGGTGTTGGAGGCCGGCTCGAAGTCGAACCCCCACACATCGCGCAGGATCACCGCCCGGGTGAGCACCTGGCGGGGGCGGGTGAGGAACAGCTTCAGCAGCGCGTACTCGGTCTTGGTGAGTTCCAGCAGCCGCCCGGCCCGGGTGACCTGGCGGGTGCCCGGGTCCAGCATCACGTCCTCGAAGGACAGGCGGGAGGGCGGCTGCGGCGCGGCACCGGCCGCCGGTACGAGGACAGGGGCGAGGGCGGGGGAGGGCACGGGGCGATGGGCGCCGCGGCGCAGCAGGGCGCGCACCCGGGCCAGGAGCTCCTCGCCCGCGAAGGGCTTCGTCAGATAGTCGTCGGCGCCGTTGTCGAGGCCGACGATCCGGTCGCCGATCGAGTCCCGCGCGGTCACCATCATGATCGGCACGGTGTCGCCGCCGGCCCGGATGCGGCGGGCGACCGTCAGCCCGTCCAGGCCGGGCATCATCACATCGAGCAGCACCAGATCGGGCGGGTCCTGTCCGAGACGGTCCAGGGCTTCCAGGCCGTCCTGGGCGGTGTCGACCGCGTACCCCTCGGATCTCAGGGTTCTGGAGAGCGTGTCGCGCACCGCGGGGTCGTCGTCCACGACCAGAATCCGGGCTGTCTCATGCATGGGCTCCAACCTCGCGCCCGAGCCTGTGCGCACGCTGAGTCAGGCGTGTACGTCGGCTGAGAGGTCGGGGCGTGGTCGGGGCGTGGTCGGGGCGTGAGGAAGTCAGGGCCCCGACGGCTCCAGTCCCTCCGGCGGCTCCGTGGGCGCGCCCGGGAGCCGGAGCCAGGCCACCGTCCCGCCGCCCGGCGCGGGCTGGAGCCCCACCTGGCCGCCGGACTGCTGGACGGTGCGGGCCACGATGGACAGGCCGAGGCCGGAGCCGGGCAGGGCGCGGGCGGACGGCGAGCGCCAGAACCGTTCGAAGACATGCGGCAGTTCGTCGGCGGGGATGCCGGGGCCATGGTCGCGGACCGTGAAGTCGCCGTCTTTGAGCACGATGTCGATCACACCACCCGAAGGGCTGAACTTCACCGCGTTGTCGAGCAGATTGACCAGTGCCCGCTCCAGCGCCGCCGCCTCTCCCCGTACGTACCAGGGCGCCAGCGAGGCGTTGATGGTGAGGTCGGCGCCGCGCAGCCGCGCCCGCTCCAGCGCGGCCCCCGCCACCTCGTGCAACCCGACCACCTGGAGCGGTCCGGTGCCGGGCAGGGCGTCCGGGCGGGACAGCTCCTGGAGGTCGCCGATGAGCGCGGCCAGCTCGGTCATCTGCGCCTTGACGCTGGCCATCAGCGCCTTGCGGTCGTCGGGCGGCAGCGGACGGCCGGTCTCCTCGCTGCGCGCGAGCAGCTCGATGTTGGTGCGCAGCGAGGTGAGCGGCGTACGCAGCTCGTGGCCTGCGTCGGCGATCAGCTGCTGCTGCCGTTCGCGGGAGGAGGCGAGGGCGGCGGTCATGGAGTTGAAGGAGCGGGACAGCCGGGCGATCTCGTCGTCTCCCTCGGCGGGGATGCGTACGGCCAGGTCCTCCGTGCGGGCCACATGCTCGACCGCCTCGGTCAGCCGGTCCACGGGCTTGAGCCCGGTCCTGGCGATCCACAGGCCGGCCGCCCCGGCCCCGACGACACCGGCGCCCGCGACCAGGAGCATGACCAGCGCCAGGGTGTTGAGGGGACCGGTCACCTCGTCGAGGGGACGGGAGACGGACACGGTCAGCACGCCGGGGCCGCCGTCCACCCGGACCGGCATCTGCCTCGTGTAGACGCGGACGGCGTCGCCGGATGTGGTCGTGCCGTTGCGCATGACCTCCCGCAGCCGACCGTCCGCGACGGCGATGTCCTGGTCCGTCACCTTCACCGCCGTCGAGCCGATGACGCACCGCTCGCCGTCCTGACTGACGAACTGCACCCCGGCGGCGCCGGGCCCCAGGTGGTCGGTGGTCTGCGGCTGGGACGAACAAGACAGGCCGACCAGTCGCTGGATGCGGTCCGGGGACACGCTGTCGCGCAGCTTCTGGTCCAGCGCGCCGGTCAGCTCCTGGCGGGTGAGGAACCAGCACGCGAAGGCCGCCACCGCGACCGCCACCGCCACCGCCACCGCGGTCAGCAGCGCCAGCCGCGAGCGGAGCGGAAGCCTGCGGAAGCGGTTCGTCACGGTGTGCCGCCCCCGGCCGCGCGCAGCACGTAGCCGACGCCGCGCACGGTGTGCACGAGCCGCGGCTCACCGCCCGCCTCGGTCTTGCGGCGCAGATACATCACATACACGTCCAGCGAGTTGGACGACGGTTCGAAGTCGAAGCCCCAGACGGCCTTGAGTATCTGTTCGCGGGTGAGGACCTGGCGCGGATGGGCCAGGAACATCTCGAGCAGCGTGAACTCGGTGCGGGTCAGCTCGACCCGGCGCCCGCCCCTGGTCACCTCGCGCGTGGCGAGGTTCATCCGCAGATCGCCGAAGGTCAGCTCGTTGTCCCCGGTCTCGGGGACGGCCCCCGCGGCCGCGGCGTACGAGCTGCGGCGCAGCAGGGCGCGGATCCGGGCCAGCAGCTCGTCCAGCTCGAACGGCTTGACGAGGTAGTCGTCGGCGCCCGCGTCGAGCCCGGTGACCCGGTCGCCGACCGTGTCGCGCGCGGTGAGCATCAGGATGGGCACGGTCACCTGGGTGGCGCGCAGCCGCCGGGCGGCGGTCAGCCCGTCCATACGGGGCATCAGCACATCGAGCACGATCAGCTCGGGGTCGTACGCGCCGACCTTCTCCAGCGCGTCGAGCCCGTCCAGGGCCGTCTCGGTCACATAGCCCTCGAAGGCGAGGCTGCGCTGAAGGGCTTCGCGGACGGCCGGCTCGTCGTCGACGATCAGGATGCGGGCGGGCTGGTCGCCGTGCTCGGCGGGGCTCATGGAACGGGTTCCTCACTCGGAGTCGACGGAACGCGGCAGCGGTAGGGCGGAGCGGTGGGTGGATCCGCTGCCTTCAGCCTCGCACGGGCGGACGGGGACGGGCCTGATGATCCCAGGTGGACGGGCGCGGGCCGGTCAGCTGTTGCTGGTGCTGCCGCCGCTGCGCAGGTTGTCGAGGTCGGCCTTGACGGTGTTGATGGGGATGGAGAAGCCAAGGCCGATGCTGCCCGCGCTGCTGGAGCCCTGGTTGGCGGCGGACGAGTACATGGCGGAGTTGATCCCGATGATCTGGCCCTTCATGTTGATGAGCGCGCCGCCGGAGTTGCCGGGGTTGAGCGAGGCGTCCGTCTGGATGGCCTTGTAGGTGGTGGTCGAGGAGCCGACGTCGCCGTTGTACTGGCCGCCGCCGAACTCGAACGGCCACTGCCCGCGACCGTTGCCGCCCGGCCCCTGCCCCTGCCCCTGACCCTGACCCTGGCTCTCGTCCGTCGAGACGGTCACATCGCGGTCGAGCGCGGAGACGATGCCGCTGGTGACGGTGCCGGTCAGCCCCTCGGGCGAGCCGATGGCCACGACCTGGTCGCCGACCTGGACGGCGCTGGAGTCGCCGAGCGTGGCGGGCTTGAGTCCGCTCGCGCCCGAGACCTTGATCAGGGCCAGGTCCTTGCCGCTGTCCGTGCCGACCACCGTCGCGCTCCTCTTGCTGCCGTCGCTGAAGGTGACCTTGATGGTGTCGGCGCCGGCGACGACGTGGTTGTTGGTGATGATCTCGCCGCCGCTGGTGATGACCACGCCGGAGCCGGTGGACTGACCGCTGTTGGACGTGGCGCTGATCTCCACGATGCTCGGGCTGACCGCCGTCGCGACGGCGGTGACCCCGCCGACCTTGCTGGAGGTGGCGTTGACGACGGTGGTCGTGGTGGAGCTGTCCGACTTCTGGGCCGCGTTCGTGACCAGCGCCGCCGCCCCGCCGCCCACGAGCGCCGAGACCGCCGCCACCGCCGCGATCAGCAGGGCGGACCTGGAGACGCGCCGCTTGCGGCGACCGCCGCTCCCGCCAGCGCTCCCGCCTCCGCTCCCGTCAGCGCTCCCGGGCCACACGGTGATCCCCGACGGGGTGGTGACGGGCTGCTGGGGCGCGTGCGGGGGCGGCGTGGGGTAGCCACCGGACCAGGCGCCGTACGAGTGCCCGCCGTACGGGGGCTGCGGGTGCTGCGGGGGCTCGTGATCGCCGCTGCGGGGCGTGTTCTCCGTCATGCCTATGACTGTGCTCAGCGAGTATGAGAACTTTCTGAGTGCCCGCTGAGAAGCCCGACAGAAGTCGGTATGCCCGAGATAAGGACGGCCGGGCCGGATCGCGCGGAGGTTACGCGCAGCCGCAGGACCGCCGTACCACCAGCGCCGACGGGAACTGCCGCACCCGCTCCCGCCGCGAGGACGCGGGCCGCACCGCGTCGTCCAGCACCAGGTCGACCGCCGCGCGGGCCATCGCGGGCCGGTCGGAGGCGACGGTGGTCAGCGGCGGGTCGGTCAGCGCCGCCTCCTTGACGTCGTCGAAGCCGGCGACGGCCAGCTCACCGGGCACCTCGAGGCGCAGCTCGCGCGCCGCCCGCAGGACGCCGATCGCCTGGTCGTCCGTCGCGCAGAAGATGGCCGGCGGACGGTCGGGGCCCGACAGCAGCCCCAGGGCGACCTTGTAGGCGTCGTAGCGGTTGTACGGGGCCTGGAAGAGCCGTCCCTCCGTGGACCGCCCGGCTTCCAGCATCGCCCGGCGCCAGCCCTCGACGTGGTCGGTGACAGGGTCGCCGACGGTCGGGGTGATCTCGATGCCGCCGATGCACGCCACGTACTCGTATCCGTGCTCCAGCAGATGCCGCACGGCCAGCTGCGCGCCGCCGATGTCGTCCAGCACCACCGCCACGTCGTCGATCGCCTCGGGGCGCTCGTGCAGCAGCACCACACGGGCGTCCCACGCCTCGATCTCGGCGGCGGCGTTCTCGCTCAGGCCCTGGCTGATGAGGATCAGCCCGGACACCCGCATGCCCAGGAAGGCGCGCAGATAGTGCACCTCGCGCTCGTCGAGGTAGTCGGAGTTGCCGACCAGCACCATCTTTCCGCGCTCGGAGGCGGCCTGTTCGACGGCGTGCGCCATCTCGCCGAAGAACGGCTGGCGCGCGTCCGGGACGATCAGCCCTATGAGGTCCGTCCGCCGGCTGGCCATCGCCTGCGCGACCCGGTCCGGCCGGTAGCCGAGCTCCTTGATCGCGGCGAGTACCCGCTCGCGCGTGGCCGGGGCGACCGGCCTTGGTCCGTTATTGATGACGTAACTGACGACCGCGGTGGAAGTCCCCGCCAGCCTTGCCACATCATCCCGCGTCACCTTGGCCACGCGCGGCAGTCTACGCGGGTCCAGCTATGTGTTGGCCGAGCGTGCGGCACCGGCTTTCACGTTCTCCGCGAGCGCCGCCCCGTCGGCCGGAGCCTCCTCGCGCTCCGCCCTCGCGGCGTCCGCCCTCCGCTTCGCCTCTTCGGTGCCGCGGTCGCCCTTCTCCGGGGAGACGAACCGGTAGCCCACGTTCCGTACGGTGCCGATCAAGGACTCGTGCTCCGGGCCGAGTTTGGCCCGCAGCCGCCGTACGTGCACATCGACCGTGCGGGTGCCGCCGAAGTAGTCGTAGCCCCAGACCTCCTGGAGCAGCTGCGCCCGGGTGAAGACCCGGCCGGGGTGCTGCGCAAGGTACTTGAGGAGCTCGAACTCCTTGAATGTGAGATCCAGCACACGGCCCTTGAGCTTCGCGCTGTACGTGGCCTCGTCGACCGACAGGTCGCCGTTGCGGATCTCCATCGGGCTGTCGTCCGTGGTGATCTGCTGACGGCCCATCGCCAGCCGGAGCCGGGCCTCGACCTCGGCCGGGCCCGCGGTGTCGAGCAGCACATCGTCGATGCCCCAGTCCGCGGTGACGGCGGCGAGGCCGCCCTCGGTCACCACGAGGATCAGCGGACAGCCGGGCCCGGTGGAGCGCAGCAGCTGGCACAGGCTGCGCACCTGGGGCAGATCACGCCGGCCGTCGATCAGGATCACATCGGCGCCGGGGGTATCGACCAGAGCCGGGCCCTCGGCCGGAGCCACTCGCACGCTGTGCAGCAGGAGTCCCAGCGCGGGGAGCACCTCGGTGGAGGGCTGTAGCGCGTTGGTCAGCAGCAGGAGGGAACTCATCGGTCATCACCCGCCCTGGCCGTCGTCTTGCGGTCGGACACGCTTCGCTCGCCCATTACGTCGGTTCCTCCTCGGTCCCTGCGAGAGGGGGCACCTCCCAGGCCCGAGCCTGGGGGAGTATGCGGCTACTGCTTCGTACCTGACTGGCTCGTACTGCACTTCTTGCGGCTCGGCACTACGTCGTGTCGGCTGCGGCTCCGCGCCCTGGAGCGCGTGTGCGCTCAAACGCGCGGAACGCGCCTGAATGCACAAAAGGACCCGGGGGCTGCTTTGCCCGGATCCTCTTCCCAGAAGAATAACCCACATGACACGTGGGCTTAAGGCTGCATCCGCGCCGTCTTCTGTTTCCTTGATCACCGACCGGGGGCGCCGGAGCAGGCAAGAGACCAGGCAGGAGACCTGGCAGCGGGCCGTGCTGCTGACGGACGACGGGGTGGCGATCGAGGCCGCGTATGAGCCGTTCGGCCCCCTCGCCGCGCCCCCTGCCGAGCCCCCTGCGGAGCCCCCGGCCGAGCCGTCCCCATCCGCTCCGGCCGCGGGCGTGAGCGGCCCGGCGATCGTGGTCGCGCACGGCTTCACGGGCGCCCTGGAGCGCCCCGCGCTGCGGCGCGCCGCGGCGGCGCTGGGCGGGCACGCGGCCGTGGTGACCTTCTCTTTCCGAGGCCATGGCCGGTCCGGCGGGCGCTCCACGGTCGGCGACCGGGAGGTCCTGGACCTGGCCGCCGCGGTGCGGTGGGCGCGCCGGCTCGGACACCGGCGGGTCGCCACGGTCGGGTTCTCGATGGGCGGCTCGGTGGTGCTGCGGCACGCGGCGCTGTACGGGGCGGGCACCGAGGCAGGGGCGGGCGCGGGGGCACTCGAAGCGAAAAGGGGCGCGGGGGAGCGCGAAGGGGCGCACACGGACGCCGCAGTGGCGGTGAGCGCACCTGCCCGCTGGTACTACCGGGGAACCGCCCCGATGCGCCGGGTGCACTGGGCGATCACCCGGCCGGCCGGGCGGCTGGTCTCCCGCTACGGGCTGCGCACCCGCATCGACGCCCGCGGCTGGGACCCCGAGCCGCTCCCGCCGGTCGCCGCCGCCCCACTGATCGCGCCCACGCCCCTGCTGATCGTCCACGGCGACCGGGACCCGTACTTCCCGCTGGACCACCCGCGGTCGCTGGCGGAGGCGGCGGATCCGTCATCCACAGAGCTGTGGATCGAGCCGGGCTTCGGCCACGCGGAGAACGCGGCCGACGCCGAGCTGCTCGACCGGATCGCCGCCTGGGCGACGAGCCGCGCGTGACGGCCGGGCCGGCTCGCTCCCCCACAGCAAGCCCGGCCCGGCCCGGCTCACTCCGCCTCGGCCAGCGGCTCCGCGAACTGGGCCTCGTACAGCCGCGCATACGCTCCGCCCGCCGCCCGCAGCAACTCGTGCGTGCCCTGCTCCACGATCCGCCCGGCCTCCATCACGAGGATCACGTCCGCATCGCGGATCGTCGACAGGCGGTGGGCGATCACAAAGCTGGTGCGGCCGGTCCGCAGGGAGGCCATCGCGTGCTGGATGAGCACCTCCGTACGGGTGTCGACCGAGCTCGTCGCCTCGTCCAGGACCAGGATCGCCGGCTCCGCCAGGAACGCCCGGGCGATGGTGATCAGCTGCTTCTCGCCGACGCTGATGTTGGAGCCCTCGTCGTCGATCACCGTGTCGTAGCCGTCCGGCAGGGTCCGTACGAAGCGGTCGACATGCGTGGCCCTGGCCGCCTCGACGATCTTGTCGAACGACGCGCCCTCCGCCCCGTACGCGATGTTGTCCGCGATCGTCCCGCCGAAGAGCCAGGTGTCCTGGAGCACCATGCCGATGTTGGAGCGCAGCTCCTCCCGGCTCATGGCGGCGATGTCCACCCCGTCCAGCGTGATCCGCCCGCCGCTGACCTCGTAGAACCGCATCAGCAGATTGACCAGGGTGGTCTTGCCCGCGCCGGTCGGGCCGACGATGGCCACCGTCTGGCCCGGCCGCACCGACAGCGACAGGTCCTCGATCAGCGGCCTGTCGGGCTCGTAGCGGAAGGAGACGTCCTCGAACTCGACCCGGCCGCGCACCTGCTCCGGCCGCGCCGACGGGGACGCGTCCGCCTCCTGCTCCGGCGCGTCCAGCAGCTCGAAGACCCGCTCGGCGGACGCGACACCCGACTGCACCAGGTTGGCCATGGAGGCGACCTGGGTGAGCGGCTGGCTGAACTGGCGCGAGTACTGGACGAAGGCCTGGACGTCGCCGATCGACAGCGCCCCGCTCGCCACCCGCAACCCGCCGACCACGGCGACCAGCACATAGTTGAGGTTGCCGATGAACATCATCGCGGGCTGGATGATCCCGGAGATGAACTGGGCGCGGAAGCCCGCCTCGTACAGCTTCTCGTTCTGCGCCCGGAAGAGCTCGGCGGACTCCTTCTGGCGGCCGAAGACCTTCACCAGCGAGTGGCCGGTGTACATCTCCTCGATGTGGGCGTTGAGCTTGCCGGTGGTCTTCCACTGCGCCACGAACTGCGGCTGCGCCCGCTTGCCCACCTTCGTCGCGACCACCACCGAGACCGGCACGGTCACCAGCGCGACCAGCGCCAGCAGTGGCGAGATCCAGAACATCATGGCCAGCACGCCCACGATGGTCAGCAGCGAGGCCATGAGCTGGCTGAGGGTCTGCTGAAGCGTCTGCTGGATGTTGTCGATGTCGTTGGTGGCCCGCGACAGCACCTCGCCGCGCGGCTGCTTGTCGAAGTACGACAGCGGCAGCCGGGCCAGCTTCCGCTCGACGTCCTCGCGCATCCGGAAGACCGCGCGCTGCACCACGACCGTGGCGACGCGCGCCTGGAAGAGATTGAACAGCGAGGAGATCACGTAAATCGCGGTCACCCACATCAGCACGGTCCCGACCGCGCCGAAGTCGATGCCCTGGCCGGGGACCACGTCCATGGACGCGACCATGTCGGCCACCGTGTCCTGGCCCTGCCGCCGCAGCCCCTCGACCGCCTCCGCCTTGGTCGCGTCGGCGGGCAGCTGCCGCCCGATGATGCCCGCGAAGATCAGGTCCGTGGCCTGGCCGAGGATCTTCGGGCCGAGCACCGACAGCGCGATGCTGACCGTGCACAGCGCGAGCACCACCATCGACAGGCCGCGCTCGGGCTGAAGGGTCGCCAGCAGACGGCGGCTGGAACCCTTGAAGTCCATGCTGCGCTCGGCCGGCTGGCCGCCCATGAAGCGCGCGGGGCCGGCCGCCGGCGCGGGGCCTCTCCGGGGCGCCGCCGCGGCGCTGGGCGCCGGGGTACTGGGCTCCGGGGTGCTGGGTGCCGGAGCGCTCTTCTCGCTCATGCCCCTCCCACCCGCTCAGTCTCGGCGCGCTCCAACGCGCGGGCTTCCCTCGTCACTGCTCGCTCCTTCGTCGCTGCGCGGCTCCTCAGTCCAGCCCGCACAGCGCGCCAAGACACGCTCACGCGGCCTCCTGCTCGGTGAGCTGGGAGAGCACGATCTCCCGGTACGTCTGGTTGTTCTCCATCAGCTCGGTGTGCGTGCCCGTGCCCACGACCCGCCCCTCGTCGAGGACCACGATCCGGTCCGCGCCCCGGATGGTGGACACCCGCTGGGCGACGATGATCACCGTCGCGTCCTCCGTCTCATCCGCGAGCGCGGCCCGCAGCCGCGCGTCCGTGGCGTAGTCCAGGGCCGAGAAGGAGTCGTCGAAGAGATAGACGGACGGCTTGCGGACCAGCGCGCGGGCGATCGCCAGCCGCTGCCGCTGGCCGCCGGACACATTGCCGCCGCCCTGGGCGATGGAGGCCTCGAGACCGCCCTCCATGCGCTCGACGAACTCGCGGGCCTGGGCGGTCTCCAGGGCCTGCCACAGCTCGTCGTCGGTCGCGTCCGGCTTTCCGTACCGCAGGTTTGAGGCGACGGTGCCGGAGAAGAGGTACGGCTTCTGCGGCACCAGGCCGATGGCCTCGGCCATCAGGACCGGATCCATGTCGCGTACGTCCACGCCGTCCAGGTGCACACTGCCGTCGGTCGCGTCGAAGAGGCGGGGCACCAGACCCAGCAGGGTGGACTTGCCGCTTCCGGTGGAGCCGATGACGGCCGTGGTCTGGCCGGGCCGGGCGACGAGCGAGACCTCGCGCAGCACGGGCTCCTCGGCGCCCGGGTAGCGGAACTCCACGCCGTGCAGCTCGAGCAGGCCCCGGCGCTCCAGGGGCGGGACGGGCTTGAGCGGCAGGGCGACGCTGGTCTCGGTCTCCAGCACCTCCTGGATGCGCTCGGCGCACACCTCGGCGCGGGGCACCATCATGAACATGAAGGTGGCCATCATCACGGCCATCAGAATCTGCATCAGATAGCTGAGGAACGCGGTCAGCGCGCCGATCTGCATGTCCTCGCTGTCGATGCGGTGCCCGCCGAACCAGACGACGGCGACGCTGGAGAGGTTCACCACCATCATCACGGCCGGGAACATCAGCGACATCAGCCGGCCGGCCCGCATCGAAACATCCAGCAGCTCGGTGTTGGCCTCGGTGAAACGGCCCCGCTCGTGCTCGTCGCGGACGAAGGCACGGATGACGCGGATGCCGGTGATCTGCTCGCGCAGCACCCGGTTGACCGTGTCGATGCGCTCCTGGACGCCCCGGAAGAGCGGGCGCATCTGCCGGACGATCAGCGAGACGATGATGCCCAGGGTCGGGACGATGAGCAGCAGCAGCCCGGAGAGCGGCACGTCCTGGTTGAGCGCCATGATGATGCCGCCCACACACATGATCGGCGCCGAGACCATCAGGGTGAACGACATCAGGGCCAGCATCTGGACCTGCTGCACGTCGTTGGTGGTGCGGGTGATGAGCGAGGGCGCGCCGAAGTGGCCCATCTCACGGGCGGAGAAGGACTGCACGCGGTCGAAGACGGCGGCGCGCACATCGCGGCCGAGCGCCATCGCCGTCCGGGCGCCGTAGTAGACGGCGCCGATGGAGCAGACGATCTGCACCAGCGTGACGGCGATCATCACACCGCCGATCTCAAGGATGTAACCGGTGTCACCCTTCACGACACCGTCGTCGATGATGTCGGCGTTGAGCGTTGGCAGGTAGAGCGTCGCCAGCGTCTGCACGAGTTGCAGCGCGACGATCAGAGCGATCGATCGGGTGTAGGGCCTCAGGTACGCCCGTATAAGTCGGACCAGCACACCGAAACCCTAAGCGAGCGCCCCGGAGCGCACCCGGGGATTTACCGGTCTGCCGCCCGACCCCGTCATCATGGGGGGCGGCAGATGACGGGAGAGGGATCGCGATGGCGATGAAGAACACGGCGGGGCCGCCGGCCGGCACCATCCGGTACTGGGCCGCGGCCAAGGCGGCCGCCGGCACCGCCGAGGAGCCGTACGCCGCGGCCACGCTCGCCGACGCCCTGGACGCCGCCCGGCAGCGGCACACCGCGCGACCGGAGTTCGCGCGGGTGCTGGGGCGGTGCTCGTTCCTGGTCGACGGCGACCCCGTCGGCACCCGTGATCACAAGACGGTCCAACTGGCCGAGGGCGGCACGGTCGAGGTGCTCCCGCCGTTCGCAGGAGGGTGACCCCGACGTCATGAGCAACCAGCCGCAGCAACCCGGGAGCAATCCGTACGACCCTTATGGGCCGAACGGGTCGGCCGAGCCGCCGTACCAGGGCTACGGAGATTACGAGGGATACGCAGGACAGGCGCAGCAGGACGCGTACGGGTCCTACGCCCCCCAGGGCCAGTACGGCCAGCAGGGGCAGTACGACCAGCAGGGGCAGCAGCCCGGCGCCTGGCAGGGGTACGACGGGTCCGCGTACGACGGGCAGCAGGCGTACCCGGAACAGGGATACCAGCAGCAGGCGTACCAGCAGCAGTGGCACCACCAAGGCGGCCAGGCCGCCTACCAGAACCAGGGCCAGAACCAGGTCCAGCAGGGTTACCAGGGACAGGCGTACCAGGGCCAGCAGGCGTACCAGGGGCACCAGGAGCCGTACGCCGCCGCCTCGGACGCCACCATGCAGTTCTCGGCCGCCACCCGCCCCGCCGAGCCCCGGGCCGCCGCGTCCCGGGCCGCCGCCGCGCCACCGCGCTCGGCTCCGGCCGAGCCCGCCGGGGCCACCGCCCCCGCCGCGGCCCCCGAGACCCCCGAGACCCCCGCCAAGCCGCTCACCGCCGCCGAGCAGGCCCGCGCCGAGGGCCGCCCGATGATCCTCTCCCCGGGGCTGACCCCCGCCGCCCTGACCGCCGTGCTCGCCGCGCTCCTCGCGGCCACCGCGCCGCTGGCCCGGCCCGCCGTCGCCGTCGTCGTGGTGCTGCTCCAAGCGGTCACCGCGGCGGGCTGGTTCCGGCTCAACGGGATGTGGCCCGCCCGGCAGGGCATCGCGCTGGCCTTCGCGGGCGGCCTGGCCGCGGACATCGGCCTGCTCGCCACCGAGCGCTCGCACGCCCCGACGGTGCTCATGGGCACGCTCGGCGTCTGGCTGCTGCTGGTGCTGATCCTCCAGCTGCGCAGCCACGCCTCGCCCGACGAGCGCCTGTACGGCCTGACGGCGGCCGTCGCCTCGACCGCGGTGACCGTGATCGCCGCCGGGCATCTGGCCGCGGTCGCCGAGTCCTCGGACGCCGTCGTGGTGGGGGCCGCCGCCGTGGCGGTGGCGGCGCTGGTGCGCGCCCTGCCGCTGCCGGGCGCCGTCTCCGCGGTCCTGGCGCTGATGGCGTCCGCGGGCGCGGGCCTCGCGGCCGCCCAGCTGACCGGCACCGGCACCGCCGGCGCCATGGGGCTGGGCCTGGCGGCGGGGGTGTGCGCGCTGATCGGGCTGCGGGTGGCCAGCTACGACTACCCCTCCCGCTTCGTGCACATGACCGCGGGCGTCGCCCTTCCCCTCGCCGCCGCGGCCCCCGCGGTCTATGTGATCGGGCGCGCGCTGGTGTGATCCTGGCCCTAGGGGGTGCCCGCACCGCTGCGGTTAGGCTCGCAGCCTCAGGCGACGGCCTGAGCCAGAGCCTGGGGGACCCAACGCAATGCGCGCACTGCGAATCACACTGATCGTCTTCGTCGTACTCGGCGTTCTGTTCGTCGCCGCCGACCGCCTGGCGCTTTATATGGCGGAGTCCGAGGCAGCCGACAAGATCAAGAGCAGTCAGGGGCTGACCAGCACCCCCGATGTCTCGATCAACGGCTTCCCCTTCCTGACCCAGGTCGCCGGCAAGGAGCTGGACGAGGTCGAGATCGGCGTGGACGGGCTGACCACGGACGCGGGGGGCGGCCGTACGGTGCGCGTCACCAAGCTCGACGCCACGCTGCACAACGTCCGGATCTCCAGCAGCTTCTCCTCCGCCACCGCCGACAGCGCCACCGGGTCCGCGCACATCAGCTACGCGGACCTGTCCACGGCCGCGGGCCAGGGCATCACGGTCGGCTACGCCGGGGCGGACGAGTCGGGGCGCGGCCGCGTCAAGATCACCGGGCAGCTGATGGGCCTGAGCCTCAGCACGTACTCCACGGTCACCATCGTCAACGGCGACACGATCAAGCTGCACGCCGAGTCCGTCCCCGGCAGCAAGATCCCGCAGTGGGAGCAGAAGGTGCGGCAGCGCACCGACATGGAGCGCAAGATCGACGGTCTCCCGGCGGGCATGACGCTGGACAAGGTGGAGACGGACGAGGAGGGCGTAAACGTGTCGGTCGTGGGTAAGAACGTCGAGCTGGCGGGCTGATCATCCGGGGCCGCAGCGCCCCCGCGGCCGCCCGGTACCCACCCCCATCCGTACCCCACCCGCCCCGCGTTCCACGGTCGTCCATTCCATGAGACGGTCTCGTCCGCGACGGCGGACATTCATGGGCGCCCGACGCCCCGCGGACCGCTCCGCGACGCGCCGGGCGCCCTTCTCATTTCACATCGCGGACAATCCCGTCTCATCATCCGACACGGCGGTGACATGCCCGGCTGTCCGTCCCTACGATCGGACGCATGAAGCGACAGGCGGATCTCACAAAGCGGCGGGCAGTAGACCTGTGCCGCGTGGCCGCCATGCTCTGTCGCGCCGCCTGACGAGGACGCGCGGCCCGCTCCTTCACCTCACGGCCCCGTCCTATCGGCCCGTCAGTCAGCCGGGCCTGCCCGCACTCCGCTCGTACGCCCGCTACCGAACCGCGCGTAGCCCGCATTCCGACGCGTACCCGTACCGCCGCAACTGCCCCGGAGGAGAAAAACATGAGCCGCAGTGACGTCCTCGTCGACGCCGACTGGGTACAGGCCCGCATCGACGACCCCAAGACGGTCATCGTGGAGGTTGACGAGGACACCTCTGCCTACGACAAGAACCACATCAAGAACGCCATCCGGATCGACTGGAAGCAGGACCTCCAGGACCCGGTGCGCCGCGACTTCGTCGACCAGGCGGGCTTCGAGAAGCTGCTCTCCGAGAAGGGCATCGCCAACGACGACACGGTCGTGCTCTACGGCGGCAACAACAACTGGTTCGCGTCGTACGCCTACTGGTACTTCAAGCTCTACGGGCACCAGGACGTCAAGCTCCTCGACGGCGGCCGCAAGAAGTGGGAGCTCGACTCGCGCGACCTGGTCGCCGAGGTCCCGTCCCGGGCGAAGACCGAGTACCAGGCCAAGGCCCAGGACGTCTCGATCCGCGCCTTCCGC
The DNA here is from genome assembly GCF_040302705.1 of Streptomyces sp. NPDC097640. Classification (NCBI taxonomy): domain Bacteria; kingdom Bacillati; phylum Actinomycetota; class Actinomycetes; order Kitasatosporales; family Streptomycetaceae; genus Streptomyces; species Streptomyces sp. NPDC097640. The sequence continues at coordinate 52,075 of NZ_JBEOSB010000028.1, read as the reverse complement.
GACGACGTCGTGGCGGCCATCGGCTCGCTGAACCTGGTGGACGTCCGCTCCCCCGACGAGTTCTCCGGCAAGCTGCTCGCCCCGGCGCACCTCCCGCAGGAGCAGTCGCAGCGCCCGGGCCACGTGCCGTCCGCCCGCAACATCCCCTGGTCGAAGTCCGCCAACGACGACGGCACCTTCAAGTCCGACGACGAGCTCAAGGAGCTCTACGAGGGCGAGGGCGTCGACCTGGCGAAGGACACCATCGCCTACTGCCGCATCGGTGAGCGCTCCGCTCACACCTGGTTCGTCCTGCACGAGCTGCTCGGCCAGACCAACGTCAAGAACTACGACGGCTCCTGGACCGAGTACGGCTCCCTCGTCGGCGTGCCGATCGAGCTGGGCGCCAACAGCTGAGCCTTCCTCCCCCGCCCCCTCCCCTCCCCGATCTCCCCGAACGTAAGGACAGTCACCCATGTGTGGAGCAACGGCCGGCGGCCCCGACGCGTCGACCATCAAGCCCGGCGAGACCACCATCCAGGGTTCCGTGACCCGTAACGGCGAGCCGGTCACCGGCTACGTCCGGCTGCTGGACAGCACCGGCGAGTTCACCGCCGAGGTCCCCACCTCGGCGACCGGACAGTTCCGCTTCTACGCGGCCGAGGGCACCTGGACGGTGCGCGCCCTGGTGCCTGGCGCGACCGCGGACCGCACCGTCGTCGCCCAGAAGGGTGGCCTGGCGGAGGTCGCCATCGCCGTCTGACGCCACCCGCGCGTCACGGACAGCACGGCCGGAGGGCCGCACCCCGGGGTTGGACGCCTCGGCGGGGTGCGGCCCTCCGGGCACTTCGGGGCCGTACGGGGCCCGTACGGGCCCCGTACTGGGGCTGCGCGGGGCTGTCCTCGACCTGTCCGAGCGGCGTCCCCGGACGTATCCTGGGGATATGTACGCGCGACGCCGCCACGCATACTTCATCCTGATGGGCGCGTGTCTGACGCTGTTCGTCTCGGCATGGGGATTCGTACGCCTGTGGTCCGTCCCGGCCGCCGTGGCCATGTGTGTCGTCGCCATGGTGATCCCGCCACTGGCCGCCATCGTGGCCAACCGCAGGGGACCGGGCGACCGGTGGTGGGACGAGTCGGGGGACGAGGAGTCCGACCGATGGTGGCGGGAGCTGGACGAGTACGACCACCACCGCCATTAGCGCGATCTCCGGCCCGACCGGGCCGAAGAGGCGAAGTCCTCGGTCAGTAGACGAGCGCCTGGACGCCGTCGGGCATGATCTCGCTGACGAACACCTGTGCCCCCGCGATCCGGGCGCCCTTGATGAGGTCCTTCTCCTCGATCTCCCGGCGGGCCGCACACTGCGAGCACACGGTGATCGAGCCACCGGCGAGGATGCCGTCGATGAGATCCGGCAGCGGCGCGGCATGCGGCAGCTCGAACTCCGCCGCGCGGCCCGGGAGCGCGAACCAGGTCGACTCCCCCGTCAGCCACAGCGAGACCTCCACGCCGCTCGCCGCGGCCACCGCCGCCACCGTGAACGCCTGGGAGCACCGCTCGGGCGCGTCCGCGCCCGCCGTCACCTTGATCACCAGCTTTTTCGCCATGCGGCCAGCCTAGGCCGGACCGGGAGACCTCGAAGAGCCGACCACCACACCGGCGACTAGACTCGGCCCCGGTCCACGACCGTTCCGCCAGTCCCACCGGAACACCCACTCCTCCAAGGAGCGCGCACGTGCTTGAGGCAGTCTTCACCACCCTGATGATCCTGGTCGTCGTCGCCACGCTCGGCTTCGCCGCGCTGACCTGGAAGAAGCTGTACCAGGGCCAGCGCTGACCCGCCTGCTGCCCGGCACCCGGGGGCACCTCGCCCCCTCCCCTCCATTCCCCTTCCCACAGATCGCCTGAACTCATGATCGAGATTCCGTCCGACCTGCACCCGGACCTCGTGCCGCTCGTCTTCCTCCTCGGCAACTGGGAGGGCGCGGGCGTCTACGACTTCCCGGGGACCGAGAAGTGCAACTTCGGGCAGGAAGTGACGTTCACCCACGACGGACGCGACTTCCTGGAGTACATCTCGCACACCTGGGTGCTCGACGGCGACGGCAAGAAGGTCCGTCCGCTGGAGTCCGAGTACGGCTTCTGGCGGATCGACAAGGACCGCAAGGTCGAGATCGTCATGATCCGCGACCAGGGCGTCGTCGAGGTCTGGTACGGCGAGCTGGCGGACGGCAAGCCGCAGATCGACGTGGTGACGGACGCCGTGGCCCGGACCGCCGCCTCCGGCCCGTACTCCGGCGGCAAGCGGCTCTACGGCTACGTCAAGAGCGATCTGATGTGGGTCGGCGAGAAGGCCACCCCGGAGGTGCCGCTGCGGCCGTACATGTCCGCGCACCTGAAGAAGGTCGTGGACCCGCGCGAATGGGCCAAGGACCTCAAGGACCTCCCGGACGACGGCATCGCCTTCTTCCGCTGACCGGCCCGCGGACCGCACGGCCGCCCGGGCCCACGCCTACACTGGGCCCGTGGCGACCACCGACTGGAAGACAGATCTGCGGGAGCGCGGCTATCGCCTGACGCCGCAGCGCCAGCTCGTGCTCGAGGCCGTCGACCACCTCGAGCACGCCACCCCGGACGACATCCTCACCGAGGTGCGCCGCACCGCGAGCGGCGTCAACATCTCCACGGTCTACCGCACCCTGGAGCTGCTGGAGGAGCTGGGGCTGGTGAGCCATGCCCACCTCGGGCACGGCGCGCCCACGTACCACCTGGCCGACCGGCACCACCACATCCACATGGTCTGCCGGGACTGCACGGATGTGATCGAGGCCGATCTGTCGGTGGCCGAGCCCTTCACCCGGCAGCTGCGGGCGAGCTTCGGGTTCGACACCGATATGAAGCACTTCGCGATCTTCGGCCGCTGCGCCAAGTGCTCCGCCGGCCGGACGGACGACTCCCGAGCGGACGACGCCTCCCGGGCGGATGCCCCCGAGGCCCCCGGAAGCGAGTCCTAGGCCAGGTCCTAGGACTCGACGAGTCGTAGGCTGAGCGCATGAAGAGCCCTTTGCTGTCGCTGCCCGGCGCCGTCCCCGGCGAGGGCGCCGACGAAGGCGTCGCCGCGCACTACGGCGACCTGTTCCGCGAGCAGCGCACGCTCGCCGACGGCTCCGGCTTCGTGGACCTCTCGCACCGCGGTGTGGTCACGGTCACCGGCGCGGACCGGCTGAGCTGGCTGCACCTGCTGCTCACCCAGCACGTGAGCGAACTCCCGGCCGGTGAGGCCACGGAGGCGCTGATCCTCTCCCCGCACGGCCATATCGAACACGCGCTCTACATAGTCGACGACGGCGAGACCACCTGGGCCCATGTGGAGCCCGACACCCAGGGTGATCTGCTCGCGTACCTGGAGAGCATGAAGTTCTTCTACCGGGTGGACGTCGCGGACCGCACCGAGGAGTTCGCCGTCGTCCACCTCCCGGCGGGCAGCATCACCGAGGCCCCCGAGGGCGCCGTCGTCCGCGAGACCCCGTACGGCCGGGACCTGTTCCTGCCCCGCGCCGACCTGGAGTCCTTCGCGGCGGCGAGCGGCCCGCCGGCCGGTGTGCTGGCGTACGAGGCGCTGCGCGTCGAGGCGCACCGCCCGCGGATCGGCCTGGAGACCGACCACCGGACGATCCCCCACGAGCTCGGCTGGATCGGCACCGCCGTACACCTCCACAAGGGCTGCTACCGCGGTCAGGAGACCGTCGCCCGGGTGGAGAACCTCGGCAAGCCGCCCCGCCGCCTGGTCTTTCTCCACCTGGACGGCAGCGAGGTGACCCTGCCCGGCCACGGCGCTCCCGTGCGGCTCGCCTCGGACGGCACGGCGGGGCGCCCGCTGGGCTTTGTGACGACGTCGGCCCGCCACCACGAGCTGGGGCCGATCGCGCTGGCGCTGGTCAAGCGCAACGTGCCCGTGGACGCGGCGCTGATCGTGGATACGACGGCCGCCTCGCAGGAGGTCGTCGTCGAGCCGTAGACGCGGGCGTAGGCGAGGGCCCGGCCCTCGCCTCAGACCTCGACGATCACGGTGAACGGGCCGTCGTTCGTGAGCGAGACCTTCATGTCCGCTCCGAACCGGCCCGTCTCCACCTGCGCGCCCAGCTCCCGCAGCCGCGCCACGACCTCGTCCACCAGCGGCTCGGCGACCTCGCCCGGCGCCGCCGCGTTCCAGGTGGGCCGGCGTCCCTTGCGTGCGTCGCCGTAGAGCGTGAACTGGCTGATGACCAGCAGCGGGGCGCCCAGGTCCGAGCAGGACTTCTCGCCCTCCAGGATCCGTACGGTCCACAGCTTGCGGGCCAGCTGCGCCGCCTTCTCCGGGGTGTCGTCGTGGGTCACCCCGACCAGGACGCACAGCCCCTGCCCGACGATCTCCCCGACCGTCTCGCCGTCCACGACGACGTTGGCCCCGTTCACCCTCTGTACCACAGCACGCATACGGTCCATCATGCCCTGCCTTCTTCCGGGGCCGATCGGGTGGAAGCGCGCTGCGGACGGACCTCGCACAGTGGCACGATGCGTGCAAGCGGTGCGCAATGGGCACAACGCGATCAGCTCGCGTAGCACCGCATGGAGGGGACGGAAACCGCATGATCACATCCGGCACCGGGCAGCCGCCCGGGCCCGCATCGACGCGCCCGGGAGACGGCGGCCTGCTCCAGGCGGCCACCGAGGCCCTACAGCGGCAGGGATTCCAGCCGACGGACCTACGGCCACCGCGGCCGCCGAGCCAGCGCGGCGGCCGACAGGCCGATTCCGGTTCGGCATCCGCTTCGGCATCCGCTTCGGCGTCCGCTTCGGCGGCGCGGGAGCCGGCCGGGCTGCGGCTGTCGGAGCTGCGGGCGCTGCGGCGCTCGGCCCAGCGCGAGGAGGCGGACCTGAGCTATGTGCGCAGGCTGCTCCAGGGCCGGGTCGACATCCTCCGGGCGGAGCTGAACCGCCGCTCGGCCCCCGGCTCGCCGGTGGTGGACCTGCTGCCGGAGATCCTCGCCGACGGGCCGTCGGGGCACCGCTCCTCCGCCCGGCATGTGACGCTCGGCACTCCACAGGGCGCGGAGTACCGGCGGCTGGCCGAGGAGACGCTGGCCGAGATCGGCCTGTCCGATCTGGGGGCGCGTACGGACGAGGAGTTGGCCGGCGCGATGGGCCGGCTCGCCGACTACGAGCGGCAGGTCTCGCGGCAGCGGCGGGAGCTACAGCGCACGGCGGACGACTGCGGCGCGGAGATCACCCGAAGGTACCGCGAGGGAGAGGCACACGTGGACGACCTGCTCTCGTAAGCCGTCCGGGGCAGGGGGAACCCCGCGGATATCCATGTGCGCCCGGCGGTATCGGCCGCATACCGTGGGGTTCATGGCCCCAGAGATCCGTACGGTCGCCGACTCCGACCTCACCGACTGGACCCGCGCGCTCAACACCGGCTTTCTGCGGCCGCCGGAGGCGAGCAAGGAAGAGGTCGACATCCGGCGGTCGCACATCGGCCAGGAACTGGACCGTGTGCAGGGGGCCTTCGACCGGGGCCGCTGCGTGGGCACCTTCCGCAGCTTCGCGCAGCGGCTGACGGCGGTCGGTGGGACGGAGGTCGCGGCCGACGCCATCACCAACGTCTCGGTCTCCCCCACGCACCGCCGCCAGGGGCTGCTCAGCCGGATGATGGAGCGCGACCTGCGCGCGGCGCAGGAGCGCGGCGACGTGGTGGCGTCGCTGATAGCCGCCGAGTACCCGATCTACGGGCGGTACGGGTTCGGCCCGGCCACCTGGGTCACCGAGTGGCGGGTGGACATCGCGCGCGCCGGGCTCGACGCGCGCTACTCCGGGCCCGCGTGCGGCGGCCGGGTGGACTTCGCGGAAGGCGCCGAGGTACGGGAGCTGGGCCCCGCGCTGCACGAGCGGCTGCGCGCCCGGCAGCACGGCATGATCGACCGCCGTGAGAGGTGGTGGCAGGTGAACACCGGCCTGCTGCCCTTCCCCAACCAGCCGTGGACGGAGCCTTTCTACGTCCTGTACCGCTCCCCCGACGGCTCCGTGGACGGTCTGCTCGCCTACGCGGGCGACAGCAAGTGGGAGGGCAAGCTCCCCCGCAACACCGCCAGTGTGCTCGGGATGCTCGCGGCCTCCCCGGCCGCCGAGCGCGCGCTGTGGCACTTCCTGTTCTCCGTCGACTGGGTCACCCACGTCGCCACCGGCTACCGCCCGCCGGACGACCTACTGCCGCTGCTGCTGGGCGACCCGCGGGCGGCCCAGGTCACGACGCACGCCGACTTCCTGTGGCTGCGGCCGCTGGACGTGCCCCGGCTGCTCGAGGCCCGTACGTACCCCGTCCCGGGCTCGCTGGTCCTGGAGCTGTCCGACCGCGCCGGCCTGGCCGGCGGCCGCTATCTGCTGGAGGCCGGGCCCGACGGCGCCTCCTGCGCGCCGACCACCCGGTCCGCCGACCTGACCATGGACATCGGTGAGCTGGGGACGCTGTGGCTGGGGGACGAGTCCGTGGTCCGGCTGGCCGCGCTGGGGCGGGTCGCCGAGGAGCGCGAGGGCGCCGCGGCGCGGGCGGAGCTCCTGCTGCGCACGTCGCGCCGCCCTTGGTGCCCGGACATCTTCTGATTCCGACCGGGCCCGGGCCGCGCGCCCGGGCCGTTACTTCCCCTGGCCGATCAGCAGGTCGGCCAGGTCCCTGACCGACTGGCGGAACCGCGCCCAGTCCCCGTCCGCCGTCAGCCGCCGCACCAGCTCCCCGTCGAACGCGGCGAGCAGCAAGTGGGCCGCGAACTCGGCGTCGAGGCCCGGCCTGAGCTCCCTGAGCAGCTCGCAGAGGTGGGCGTGCCACCCAAGGTAGGTGGGGTCGTCCAACTTGCCGTCGCCGCAGGCGCGTTCGTGCGCGGCGATCAGGGACAGATGGCGCTCGGCGATGCCGGCCACCGCGTCGAGGAAGGCCGACAGCCGCTCGCTTGAGGGCGCGGCCGTGCCCAGCGGCGCCGCCTCCTCGTGGATCGCCTCCGCCAGCTGGGCCGCGCGGTCGGCCAGCAGCGCCCGGAACAGGCCCGTACGGCTGCCGAAGCGGCGGAAGACGGTGCCCTTGCCGACCCCCGCGGCGGCCGCGACCCGGTCGAGGGACACATGCTCGGCGCCGCACTCCGCCAGCAACTCCTCGGTGGCGCGCAGGATCGCGCGCCGATTGCGCGCGGCGTCGGCGCGCTCGCCGCGTCCGGCGCTGTGCGCTGTCGTGGCCTCGCTCACGGCACCTCCTCCCGTCCGGCCGGCGGTTGTAACCGGACCGTCGGTCCCCATAGTATCTGCCAATAGCCAAGCGGACTGCCGGTCCACTTTACTTGTCTGCCCCGAGGAGGCAGCCATGAGCAGCAGCACAGCAGCCACCCTGCGCGCGGTGATCGTCGACCCCGAGGCGCCGGGGTCCCTGCGCTTCGCGGACGTACCGGAGCCCGCGCCGGGGCCGGGCGAGGCGCTGGTCGAGGTGCGGCACGCATCGATGAACTACGGGGAGGTGCGGTGGGCCACCCATCAGCCACCCGGCTCCGTCATGGGCTACGACGCGGCGGGAGTCGTGCTCCGCGCCGCTGCCGACGGCTCCGGGCCCGCGGCGGGTGCCCGCGTGGTCGCCTTCGGCCCGGGCGCGTGGAGCGAGCGCGCGGCCTTCGCGAGCGACAGCCTCGCCGAGTTGCCCGACTCCGTCGCCCTGGCCGACGCCGCCGCGCTCCCGCTGGTCGGCATCACCGCCCTGCGTACGCTGCGCGCGGCCGGGAGCATCCTGGGCAAGCGGGTGCTGATCACCGGCGCCTCGGGCGGCGTCGGACGGATGGCCGTCCAACTGGCGCGGCGGGCCGGGGCGTACGTCATCGCCTCGGTGGGCTCGCCCGCGCGCGGCGAGGGGCTGAAGGAGCTCGGCGCGGACGAGGTCGTGGTCGGGCTTGATCCGGTCGAGCAGCCCGTGGACGTGGTCCTGGAGAACGTCGGCGGGCTCCAGCTGGTGGCCGCCTGGAACCTGCTCAAGCCGGGCGGCAACCTCCAGAGCATCGGCTGGGCCGCCCACGACCAGCCCGCCGTGTTCCCGCCGAACGGCATCTTCTCGCTCGGCGCGGCCAAGTCGCTGCACTCGTTCGCGGACCCCTCCCACCCGGGCCCTGACCTCGCCGCCCTCGTCGGCCTCGTGGCGCGCGGCGAGCTCTCGCCGGAGATCGGCTGGCGCGGGTCCTGGGAGCGGGTCGCGGCGGCGGCGGAGGCGCTGCTCGGGCGTCGCGTGCCGGGCAAGGCCGTCCTGGACATCGGCCCCTCCACGGGCCCCGACGCGAGCGCGAAGCCCGTCCCCACCACTGCCACGACCGCCACGACCGCGTGAAAGGCGATCCCATGCGTATCGGACTCCTCCTGAACCTCCTCGGCCCGCTCGACTCGGTCGTCGCGCAGGCGCGCGACATCGCCGCGTCGGGTCTCGGCACCGCCTGGCTGCCCGAGTTGGGCGCCTGGGACGCCCTGACCGCGGCCGCCGCCATCGGCCCCCAGGTGCCCGGTCTCACGCTGGGCACTTCCGTGGTCCCGACGTATCCGCGCCACCCGCTGACGCTCGCCGCCCAGGCGCTGACCGCCCAGGCGGCCACCGGCAACCGCTTCACGCTCGGCGTCGGGGTGAGCCACCGGCACGTCATCGAGGGGAAGTTCGGCCACCCCTTCGACCGGCCGGCCCGACATCTGCGGGAATACCTCTCCGCTCTGGTGCCCTTGCTGCGCGGCGAGAGCGTGACGCACGAGGGCGAGACCCTCAAGGCCGTCGGCGCGGTCACCGCGCCCGGCGCCGAGCCGCCCGCGCTGCTGGTCGGCGCGCTCGGCCCGGCGATGCTCAAGGTGGCGGGCGAGCTGGCCGACGGCACCATCGCCGTCTGGGCGGGCAGGGCCGCGCTCGCGGACCACATCGTGCCCACGATCACCCGGGCGGCGGCCCACGCGGGGCGGCCCGCGCCGCGCATCGTCGTCTTCAAGGCCGTGGGCGTCACCGCGGACCCGGAGGCGCGCCGCGCGGAGATCGCCGAACAGTTCAGTCAGGTCGACCAGATCCCGCACTACCGCGCCGTGCTGGACCGCGACGGCTCGGCGGGCCCGCAGGACACCGCGGCACTGGGCGACGAGTCCACCGTCGAGCAGGGGTTGCGGGAGCTGGTCGACGCGGGGGCGACCGAGTTCATCGCCTCCCCGGTCGGCACGCCCGAGGAACAGGCCCGCACGCTCGCCTTGCTGGCGGAGCTGGCCACGTCCTGATCGACGGGTCCGCAGGCCCCGGGCCCGTCCGCATCGGAGCAGGACTTCAGCAGCCGGCGCGCGCCCGGGCCCTGCTCGCCGAGTCTGTCGTGCCGGTTCACCAGCGCGCACTTGTCGATCGACAGACACCCGCAGCCGATGCAGTCGGTGAGGCTGTCGCGCAGATTCAGCAGCTGCTCGATCCGCTCGCTGAGGTCCTCGCGCCAGCGCTCCGAGATCCGGGCCCAGTCCTCCTTGCTGAGGACGTGGTCCTCGGGGAAGAGCGAGAGGACCTCCCGGATCCTGGCCAGCGGGATGCCGACGCGCTGCGAGGAGCGCACAAACGCCACCCGGCGCAGCGTGTCGCGGGTGTAGCGGCGCTGGTTTCCGGTGGTGCGGCGGCTGTGGATGAGCCCTTCGCGCTCGTAGAAGCGCAGCGCGGAGGCGGGGACTCCACTGCGTTGGGACAGGTCACCGACCGTGAGTTCATGGGTCTTCCACGACATCTGGCTCATAAAAACGAGCGTAGCTTGACTTCAAGTTATGTTTAAGTCCGAGCCTGGAGGCATGGTTACCGAAACGGCCGGCCACACCGCCGCCATCACCGCCCCCGCTGCTTCCGCCTCCGTCGCCACTCCCCTCCAGCTCGCCGTCATCATCGGCAGCACCCGCGAGGGGCGCTTCGGCCCGAAGGTCGCCGACTGGTTCACCAGCCGCGCCGCACCCCGGGCGGACCTGCGCACCGACGTCATCGACCTGGCCGACACCCCACTGCCCGGGACGCTCAGCCACCGGCCCGGCCCCGAGGACGCCGCGGCCCTGGCGGCCGTGGCGCCCCGGCTGGAGGCCGCCGACGCGTTCGTCGTGATCACCCCGGAGTACAACCACAGCTACCCGGCCTCCCTCAAGAACGCCATCGACTGGCACTACTCACAGTGGCGGGCCAAACCCGTCGGGTTCGTCTCGTACGGCGGGATCTCCGGCGGTCTGCGCGCGGTCGAGCATCTGCGGACGGTCTTCGCCGAACTGCACGCGGTCACCGTCCGCGACACGGTGAGCTTCCACAACGCCGGGGAGCTCTTCGACGCGGACGGCACGCTGAAGGACCCGAAGGCGGCCGAGGCGGCCGCCTCGACGATGCTCGACCAGCTGGCGTGGTGGGGGTGGGCGCTGCGCGAGGCCCGCGTCACCCGCCCGTACCAGGGCTGACCACCCCCGCCGACCGGGTGCCCCCGATCACCGGTCACCCCTGACCGATCGCCCCCGACCGGTTGCCCCGCCGACGTCGCCGTCGGGCCCGCGAGCCGAGCCCCGGCCCCTGGCCCTACGGCGGCGTCGGGCGTCTGACCAGCAAGCCTGGCATGATCCGGGCCATGCAACAGCCCAACTCCCGGCCCGCCCCGCCCAACTCCCGCCCCGCGCGGTCCATTTCCCGCCCCACGCGCCCCCATCCCACACCCCACAACCCCACACAGACCGACCGCACACAGACCGACCGCACACAGTCCGACGCCCCACCAGCACAGCCCAAGGCCTCGCGCGCCCGCTCGCGGGCCCACTCGCTGTCGCTCGCGACCGGTCAGCGGTCCCTGGGGGATCCCACGATCCACTACGCCCTGTGGCCACCGCTCACCAACGGCTGCCCGCGCACCTCCACCGACGCGGTCGCGTACCCGCTGGAGGTCGACTACGCCTACGACCGGGTGCCCGCCGACCTGTTCGACCGCCCCGCCGCACACGGCCTCGAACGCTGGGCCCCGCTGCTCCCGCCGCTGTCCGCCCCCGGGCTCGGCGAGGGGAACACGCCCCTGGTCCGGCTGGCGGAGGGCGTCTACGTCAAGGACGAGTCGCGCAACCCCACGTGGAGCCACAAGGATCGCCTCAACCGCGTCGCCGTCAGCGCCGCGAAGGCGAGCGGGGCGCGCGGCGTCGTGGTGTGCTCCTCCGGCAACCACGGCGCCTCGGCGGCGGCTTACGCGGCTCGCGCCGGTCTGCCGTGCGCCGTGTTCACCTCGCCGCACGCCCCGCCCGCCGTCGCCTCCTTCGTGCGCGCGTACGGGGCCACGGTGCTCACTGTCCCCCGCGAGTCGCTGCGACCGCTGGCGCGACGCGTGGTGGCGGAGTTCGGCTACCACCCCGTCAGCAGCCTCACCGACAACGCCCACACCGGCCACCCCTTCGGCCCCGAGGGCTACAAGACCATCGCGTACGAGATCTTCCTGGACCTCGGCGAGACGCCCGAGGCGGTGTACGTGCCCACCGGCTACGGCGAGCTGCTCTTCGGCGTCTGGAAGGGCTTCCACGAGCTGACCCTGCTGGGCCTGGCCGACCGCGTCCCGCGGCTGTACGCGTGCGAGCCCGCCGCCGCGGGCGCGCTGGCCACCGCGATCCGCACCGGCCGCCCCGCCACCGAGGTCCCGGTCGGCCCGACCGAGGCGTACGGGATCGCCTGCCCGGTGGGCAGCTACCGCGGGGTGGTCGCCGTACGCGAGAGCCGGGGCGAGGCGCTGACCGTCACCGACGAGCAGATGGCCGCCGCCCGCGCCGAACTCTCCGCCCAGGGCATGTGGGTCGAGCTGTCCTCCGCCGCCGGGCTGGCCGCGCTGCGCGCCCACCACGACGGCCCGCATGACGCCCCGGATGCCTCGGGCGGCCCCGTCGTATGCATCGCCACGTCCAGCGGCTTCAAGGACAGCGCCACCGGCACCCGTACCTACCCGCCCATGCCCGCGGGCTGGGACGCCGTGGCGGGGGCGCTGTCCCGATGACCGTCGGCTCGGCCCCCGGGCGGTGTCACTCCTCCGGCTCCAGAACATCGGCGACCACGCAGCTGACGTTGTCGGGGCCGCCCGCCCGGTTGGCCAGGGCGACGAGCTCGCGCACCGCCCCCTCGGGGTCGCGGGCCGAGGTGACCACCCCGCGGATGTCCCCGGTCGGCACCACGGCGGACAGCCCGTCGGAGCAGAGCAGATAGCGGTCCCCCGGCCTGGCGTCGTGCAGACGTATGTCGGCGGTGGCCCCGGCCTCTCCGGTCAGGGCCCGCGCCAGCAGGGAGCGCTGCGGGTGGGAGGCGGCCTCCTCCGGGGTGAGCCGCCCTTCGTCGACCATCGCCTGGACGAGGGTGTGGTCGTGGGTGATCTGGAAGAGCCCGCCGTCCCGCAGGAGGTACGCGCGGGAGTCCCCGATGTGCACCATGGCCAGCTGGGATCCGGTCCACAGCAGCGCGGTGAGCGTGGTGCCCACCTCCCGCGGCGCGGGGTCGGCTCCGGCGATGTCGCGCACGGCGTGGCCCGCCTGCTCGACGGCGTCCTCCAGCGCGTTGAGGATCTCGCCCACCGGGAGGCCCGGGCCGACGCCCTCGGTGACGCCCTCGACGCCCAGGCGTTTGAGCACTTGGACGGCGGCCGCGCCGGCCGGTGCGCCGCCCGCGCCGAAGCCGTCGGCGACGGCGAGCAGACGGGACCCGGCGTAGGCGGTGTCCTGGTTGCTCTCGCGGACCAGGCCGGTGTCGGACAGCGCGGCGTAGCGGATTCCCAGGGGCTTGGTGGTCGGGGACATGTCGGGGTCCTTCCATGACAGATGGCCGACGAGGAAGGCGGCCAGGTCTCGCCGGGCGGCGGTCTCGGCCTCCACCTGGGCCCAGTAGGCCCGGACCTCGCGCGCCGCCGCGGCCGCGTCCAGCTCGCGCAGCTCGCAGACCTCGCCGATGCGGGCCAGCGGCATACCCAGGCGGCGCAGCCAGGCCACCAGCCGGGCCCGTTCGAGCTGCTCCGGTGCGTAGAGCCGGTAGCCCGTCGCCGGGTCGACCCGGGCCGGGGACAGCAGCCCCAGCTCGTCGTACAGCCGCAGCGCCTTCGGCGACAGCCGGGACGCCTTCGCGAACGCCCCGATGGTCAGCAGGCCCATGTCCGCCTCCTCGCGCCGGGCCCCTCGCCCGGCACATCGATGCTGTGGCCTCCCCCAAGGACAAGGTCAAGGAGGAGGTCGAGGAGGTCGAGAAGGAAAAGCGGTCGGCTACGGCGTGGCGACGTCGATGAGCCGCCCGAGCGCGGCGGCCGAGGCGGTCAGATCGGCGCGGATCGTCTCCTCCCGCGGCCGGAGGTCCGTCTGCCGGCCCAGGACCGCGAGCGCCGCGAAGATCTGGCCCTGGCCGTCCCGCACCGGTACGGCGTACTCGGTGATGCCGTGCTCGAACTCCCCGTGCGCGGCGACCATCCCGCCCGGCCGGTCGCGGTCGTTGGCCGCTGCCAGCTCGTCGGCGGAGTGCGCGGCGTTGGGCCCGCCGACGCCGATCAGCTCGTACCCCTGGAGCAGCGCGGCGATCTCGTCGCCGGAGTGGTCGAGCAGCAGCGCGCGCCCCGCCCCCGTGCACCAGCATGGGGTGACCAGGCCGGCCCTGACCGGCCATGGCTCGGCTGCCGCTGCCGCCTCCCCGCGCAGCAGCCGGACGAGCACGCCGTCGCGCACCGAGAGCCGGGCGCCGGCCCCGTGTTCGATCGCGAGCCGGCGAAGGACCGGCCGGGCCCCGCGCAGCAGACCGTGGTTGAGGGCCCGGCCCAGCTCGTGGAACCCGGCGGCGACGCGCAGTGTGGAGTCCTCACGGCGCTCCAGGAACCCCCGGTCGCACAGCTCCTGGGTCATCCGGGAGGCCTTGCTGGGGTCGATGCCGATCTCCTGGGCGAGCCTGGCGACGTTGAACCCGGTGCGCCCGGAGGTCTCCCGCTCCAGGACCGCGTTGATGATCTGGAGGCCGGTACGCAGCGAGGATGCCGCCTGGGCCTTCGGCGGGTTCGCTGTCACGGCCTCACTCTAGCAACGCGATCCCCACGTGATCCCGGCATGATCCGCGGCCGCCGCAGGACAACCGCTCGCGGGACGGTGCACATCGGCATCGCCGCCGGTCGCTTCGGCATGGCCGCGATGACGGGCGCGGAGGTGACGCTGGGCAAGGTCACAACCGAAGGAGATGCTGATGACGCTGATGACCCGATACGACCTCGCCCTGATCGGATTCGGTGGCGTCAACCGCGCGCTCGCCGAACTGATCGCCGAGCGTGGCGACGAGCTGTCCGAGGAGCTGGGCTTCGGCCTGCGGGTGGTCGCGATCACCGACCTGCGGGCCGGGTCCCTGGTGCGGGCCGACGGTATCGACCTGGCGCCGCTGCTCGCAGTGGCGCCGGGCGAGCTCGACTTCTCCGGCCTGGAGGGCGGCAGCGCCGATCCGCGCAACGAGTGGGTGATCCGGTCCGTGCCCGCCGACATCGTCGCCGAGGCCACGTTCACCAACCCGGCCGACGGCGAGCCCGCGCTGTCGCATGTGCGCTGGGCGCTGGAGGCGGGCAAGCACGTGTGCACCACCAACAAGGGTCCGGTCGCCCTGCACTGCGACGCGCTCAAGCGGCTCGCGGCGGAGCGCGGCGTGAGCTTCGAGTTCGAGGGGACCGTGCTCAGCGGCACGCCGGTGCTGCGTACGGCGGACCGGCTGCTCGCGGGCGCCCGCGTCACCGGCGTCGAGGGCATCATGAACGGCACCTCGAACTACATCCTCGGCCGGCTCGAAGAGGGGGTCGGCTTCGCCGACGCCGTCAAGGAGGCCCAGGAAGCGGGCTACGCCGAGGCCGACCCCACCGCGGACGTCGAGGGCTTCGACGTCCAGCTGAAGGTCGCGATCCTCGCCCATGAGGTGCTGGGCGCCACGCTGTCCCGCGAGGACATCGCCCGGGAGGGGATCACCCGGCTCACCCCGGCGGACATGCGCGACGCCGCCGCCCGGGGGCTGCGGTGGAAGCTGATCGGCTCGGTCGCCCGCCGCGCGGACGGAGGCGTCGACGCGCGCGTGGCGCCGGTCGCGCTGCCGGTCGAGCACCCGCTGGCCTCGGTCGGCGGCGCCGTGAACGCCGTGGCCTTCCACACCGATCTGCTCGGCACCGTCACCGTCTCCGGCCCCGGCGCCGGGCGCACCGAGACCGCGTACGCCCTGCTGTCGGACATCATCGCCATCCACCAGCGGCACGGCACCGGCCCCATCGCCCCCGCTTCCGTCCCCGTCGGCCGTGTCCTCGAGGAGGCCCTCCGTGACTGACACCACCCTCGCCGCTCTCCCGCACACCGGCGACGACGACCACGGCTTCGTCGCCGTGCGCAACCCGTACACGGACGAGGTCATCGGGTCGGTCTGCGCCACGACGGCGGACGCCGTCGACGAGGTCATGGCCCGCGCCCGCCGCGGGCGCGCCACCGCCGCGGCCCTCTCGCGGGCCGCCCGGGCCGCGGTGCTGGACCGCGCGGCCCGGCTGGTCTCCGAGCGCGCCGAGTCCTTCGCCCGGCTGATCGTGGCCGAGGCGGGCAAGACCATCACCCAGGCCCGCAAGGAGACCGCCCGCGCGGTGAACACCCTGGCGCTGTCGGCCGCCGAGGCCCGCCGGAACGCGGGCGAGGTGGTGCCCTTCGACGCGTACGAGGGGTCCGAGGACCGCCAGGGCTGGTTCACGCGGGAGCCGCTGGGCATCATCGCCGCGATCACCCCGTACAACGACCCCCTCAACCTGGTCGCCCACAAGCTCGGGCCGGCCGTCGCGGGCGGCAACGCCGTCATCCTCAAACCCTCCGACCTCACCCCGCTGTCCGCGCTGCGGCTGGTCGACACCCTCGTCGAGGCCGGGCTGCCGGACGAGGTGATCACCGTCGTCAACGGCGGCGCGGACCTCGGCGCCGCGATCGTCGCCGCCCCCGAGGTGCGCATGGTCTCGTTCACCGGCGGCTTCGCGACCGGGGAGGCCATCGCGCGCCAGGCCGGGCTGAAGAAGCTCGCCATGGACCTCGGCGGCAACGCGCCGGTCCTGGTGCTCGCCGACGCGGACCTCGGCCTCGCGGTGGAGGCGTGCGTGTCCGGCGCGTTCTGGGCCGCGGGCCAGAACTGCATCGGCGCCCAGCGGATCCTGGTCGCCCGGGAGGTGTACGAGGAGTTCCGCGCCGCGTTCGTCGCGAGGACGAGGGCGCTGCGGACCGGCGACCCCCGCGACGAGCACACCGATGTCGGCCCGATGATCACGCCCCTGGCGGCCCGGGCCGCGAAGGCGAAGGCCGATGAGGCCGTCGCGCGGGGCGCGGTGCTGCTGTGCGGCAACGACCTCGACGGCAGCCGCTACAGCCCCACCGTGCTGGAGAACGTCCCGGCCGACAGCGCCCTGTGGCGGCAGGAGGCGTTCGCGCCGCTCGTGGCGCTGGAGCCGGTCGACTCCTTCGAGGAGGCCGTGGCGCGCGCCAACGAGATCGACTTCAGCCTCCACGCGGGCGTCTTCACCGCCAGCCTGGACCGCGCGATGGCGGCGGCCCGGCTGCTGGAGGCGGGCGGGGTGATGGTCAACGACTCGTCCGACTACCGGTTCGACGCCATGCCGTTCGGCGGGTTCAAGTACGGCAGCATGGGCCGCGAGGGCGTGCGGTTCGCCTACGAGGACATGACGCAGCCGAAGGTCGTGTGCCTCAACCTCGCGGGCGGCTGACCACCCGCGAGAGCGTCAGCGCCGTGACCGTATCGCGTACACCGGGCATCTGGGCGATCTGTTCCCAGATGCCCTGTACGCGTTCCAGGGACCTGGCCTCGATCCGCACCATCAGGTCGAACTCCCCGCTGAGCACATCGCAGATGACGACCTCCGGGATGCGCTTGAGCGCCGCCAGCACCTCGCCGCCGCGCAGCCGGTCCTTGCGGTAGACGAGGACGAGCGCCGAGGCGATGTCCTCGTCCTCGTGCCCGCCGCGCACCAGCGTGTAGCCGCGGATGTGTCCCTGCCGCTCCAGCCGGTCGATCCGCTGCCGTACGGCGTTCCGCGACAGCAGCACCCGCTGGCCGAGCTCGGCGTGCGACAGGCGGGCGTTGCGGGTGAGTTCGGCGATGATCTTCTCGTCGATCGCGTCCAGGGCCGGTCGCTCCATCGCGGTATCCGTTCTCTACGTGGCTCTGCGCACGGCGAGACCCCGGCGGACTCGGGTCCGCCGGGGCTCCGTGCGCCGGTCGTTCGGGCAATCAGTCATTCATGTCGTTCGGGCACAGGGCGAAGACGCGGGCCGGGAACCCGGAGCCGCCCTGGGGCTTGGGCCAGGTGGCGACGATCAGCGCGCCCGCCTCGGGCACCTGGTCGAGGTTGGCCATCAGCTCTATCTGCCACCGGTCACGCGCGAGGACGTACCGCTCCAGGCCGAAGTCGCCGGCCGAGGTGGCCGAGCCCGGGTCGGTGTCGGTCTGCTCATGGCCGATCGCGGTGACGCCCGCCTCCTCGAACAGATACCGCAGCACCTCGCCGGACCAGCCGGGGGCGTGGCTGACGCCCGCCGCGTCCTTGTTGGCCATCGCGTCCCGGTCCGGCCAGCGCCGGCCCCACCCGGTGCGCAGCGCCACGAACGACCCGGCGGGGACGGCGCCGTGGCGCGCCTCCCAGGCCGCCACGTCGTCCAGGGTCGGGGTCGCGTCCGGGTCGGCGGCCACCCGCTCGGTGATGTCGAGCACCACCAGCGGCAGGACCATCTCCTCCACGGGGATCCGGTCCAGCGTGCGCGCCCCGGCGACGAAGTGCACGGGCGGGTCGACATGTGTGCCCCACTGGCCCACGAGTGTGTAGCGGTGGACGTTGAAGCCGTCCCCGCGGTCCATGTCGAAGACCATCTCGCGCTGCTCGTCGGGGAAGGCGGGGAAGTGCGGCTGCCCGGGGTGGAAGGCGTGGGTGAGGTCCGTGTACGTCGCCTTCGCGGTCAGCTCGCGAAGGGCCGACCACAGGGCGGGGGTGGTGGGAGAGGGGCTGCTGTCGCTCATGTGCTGGTTCTCTTTCGCGTCATTGGTGCCATGCCGGTGATGTCACGTCAGTGGCTGTTCAACGGCCATGGTCGCGGGCCGCGACCACCAGGTCCGTCAGCTCAGCGGGGTCGGCCACCGAGGCGACCGCGTCCGCCGACTCCGACCGGTCCCCGTAGCCCCACAGCACATGGACCGCCGGGATCTCCTCGGCGGCGGCGCTGGTGACGTCGTACGACCGGTCGCCGACCATGAGCGGCGCCGACACGTCGACGCCGCGGCGGGCCAGCCGCGCCAGGCACTCCCGGATCACCTGCCGCTTGGTGGTGCGGCCCGCCTGGTCGTCGATGCCGCACACCGCCTCGAACCACGGGTCCAGGCCGTAGTGGGCGACGACCCGGCACGCCTGGTCCTCGACCTTGGAGGTCGCCACCCCCATCGGCAGGCCCGCGGCGGCCAGCGCCTTCAGCGCCTCCATGATCCCGTCGTACAGCGCGCTGTCGAGGGCGCCGTGCGCCGCGTAGTGCGCGCGGTACGCCGCCAGGGCCCGTAGCGCGGTCGGCTCGTCGAGGCCGAGCCGGTGGCGGAAGGACTCGTACATCGGCGGGCCGACGAACGTCCGCAGCACGCCGGGGTCCGGGGCCACGACGCCGACCTCGCGCAGCGCGGCGTGGATGCTCGCGAGGACTCCGGGGGCGGAGTCGACGAGGGTGCCGTCCAGATCGAGCAACAGACAGGTGGGCGGCGTCGGGGTCGGGGTCGGCGTCGGGGTCATGAGGCCGTCGTCCCGCTCCCCCTGCGGCGGTGCCGCAGGTAGTAGTACAGGTAGCAGGCGGCGACGAAGGGGACGCCGAAGTACAGGGCCGCGACCTGGGCGGGGTCCAGGGCGACGCCGACCAGGGAGACCAGGCAGAGCAGAAACGCCAGGACGGGCACGACCGGATAGAGCGGGGTGCGGTACGGCAGGGTCCTCACATCCCCGCCGGCGCGCAGGAAGGCTCTCCGGTGGAAGAACTGCGAGGCCGCGATCGACATCCACACCGCCACCGCGGCGAACCCGGCGATCGACACCAGCACGAGATAGACGGTCTGGGCCGCGACCACGCTGCTCAGCAGTGACGCGAGGCCGCCCAGCATGCTCACCACGAGGGCGGCCATCGGGATCTGCCGGGAGTTCAGCCGCCGCAGCAGCTGTGGGGCCTGGCCCTCCTCGGCGAGCGAGAACAGCATCCGGGCGCAGGAGTACAGGCCGCTGTTGCCCGCGGACAGCAGCGCCGTGATGATCACGAAGTTCATGACATCGGGCGCGTAGGGGATCCCGATGGTCGTGAAGACGGTGACGAACGGGCTCTCGTCCAGGCCGACCTTGTCGTACGGGATCATCGCGGCGATCACCGTGATCGCCCCGGCGAAGAAGACCAGCAGCCTGATCACCGTCACCCGCAGCGCCTTGGGCACCGCCCGGGACGGGTCGTCCGTCTCGCCCGCGGCGACGCCGATCAGCTCGGAGCCGGAGAAGGCGTAGAACGCGGCGAGGACGGTGACCATGACGCCCGACAGCCCGTGGGGGAACAGGCCGCCGGGCGTGTCGAAGTTCTCGAACAGATGCGGCAACGCGGCGTGCTGGTCGGACAGCGGGTGGAAGCCGAAGATCGCCGCGCCGCCGAGGACGATGAGGGCGACCACGGCCGCGACCTTGATGAGGGAGAACCAGTACTCGGTCTCGCCGAAGACCCGGGCGGAGATCGCGTTGACGGTGAACACCACGGCGGCGCAGACGACACACCACACCCAGACGCTGACGGAGGGGAACCAGCGCTGCATCAGCAGCCCGCAGGCGGTGAACTCCGAGCCCAGGGCGACCGCCCAGGTCAGCCAGTACAGCCAGGCCGTGGTGAAGCCGGTCGCCGGATTGATCGAGCGCGAGGCGTAGATATGGAAGGCGCCGGAGACGGGGTAGGCGCAGGCGAGCTCGCCCAGGCAGGTCATGACGAGGTAGACGACGAACGCGCCGACGAGATAGGCGAGGACCGCGCCGAGCGGGCCGGCCTGGGAGATGGTGTAGCCGGAGCTGAGGAACAGCCCGGAGCCGATGACCCCGCCCATCGCGATCATCACGAGGTGGCGGCTGGTCATGGAGCGGCGCAGTGAGCCCTGGGCCGCGTCCTGGGATACGCCTTGAGACGCGCCCTGGGGCGGGTGGTCGGCCGGGGGGTCGGTCGCTCTTGCCTGGGCCGACGGGCTCTCCGCTGGCAGTGATGTGGTCATGACATGACTTCCTCGGGGTGGCGGTGACGGGGACGACACGGCGTGGCGGAGGGGTGGTGCCACCTCTTCGGCGCTCGCGGCCCGCGCGGGGTCCGCGCGCCGCGAGCCGCTCACTCGGAGCGCGGAGGACTCACGCGCGGGAAACGAGCTCCAGGGGTGCGGAGAGCTCGACGACCGGGACCTCCCAGGGGTGGGCGGCCACGATGCGCGAGAGGACGGTGGACACCTCGTCGTCCGCGACGGAGGCGTCCATATACGTGGTGAAGGTGAGGGTCGGGGACAGCGAGCGGGAGCCGACCGCGCCGAGGGTGGGGGTGGACCCGGGCACGGCGGTGAATCCCTCGGCGCCGATCCCCACTTCGAAGACATCGGCATAGAGGCCGAAGTCTCCGACCTCCGGCGAGCCCTCCAGGACGCGGAACAGCCCGGCCAGGGACTCGTCCTCGTAGAGCGCCGCGAGATCCCCCGCCGCCACGGCGGCCAGGGTCTGCCGCGAGACGGGCCAGTACACCTTGATCGCCCGTACCGACCGGCGGCGGATCGCCGATTCGGCGCGGCACGGCCCCTGGCCGTATGCGTGGGCTGCGGACGTCACCGTCGCCGTCATGGCTGTCGCTGTCCCTTCTCGTGCGCCCCGACGGGGCGGCGGAAACCGATGGCGAGATGCTATGCGTGCATCTACCGCACGGCAAGATGCAAATAACGCACAATTTCAGAGGCGGGGCGGTGGCAGCGCGGGCAGTAGGGTGTCGGCGATGGCTGATCGCGCCGCATGGACGGCGCACGGCGCGGCGTGGCGACACGGCTGAGGGGTCATGGAATCGAGCGTGGGCAAGGGCCTGGACGTGCTGATGGCGCTCGCCCGCAGAACAGCGGAAGGACACCGCCGCACCTCGGCCACCGACCTCGCGCGCGAACTGGCCCGCGACCGCAGCCAGCTCTCCCGCGGCCTGGCCGCCATGCGGGAAGAGGAGTACGTCGCGCGCAACGGCTCGCCCCGGGCGCTCGCCCTGCACTGGCGGCTCTACGCCGACACCCAGGAACTCACCGCCCACCGCCTGCGCACCGACGGACAGACCGCGCTCGAGGGCATGGTCGGCGAGACCGGCGAGAGCTGCTACCTGGGCGTTCTGGCCGGCGACGCGACCGTGACGATCGCCGAACGCGTCCCACAGGGCAGCAGGCAGGTCGGCTCCTGGATCGGCCGCCCCTACCCCGCCTATTGCAGCGACTGCGGGCAGGCGCTGCTCAGCGACGCCGACGACGGGGAAGTCACCGCCGTCTTCGCCCGCACCGACTTCGTACGCCACGGGCCCAACACACCCACCGGCGTCGACGACTTCCTCCGGCGGCTCGCCGCCACCCGCGAGCGGGGCTACTCGATCGTCGACGAGGAGGCCGAGCCCGGCCTGTACTCGGTCGCCGCCCCGGTCCGCGACTTCCGCGGCGAAGTGGTGGCCGCGCTCCAGGTCGTGGGCCCGCGCGTCCGACTCGCCCCGCGGACGGAGGAGTTGGCGGCCTCGGCGCTGCGCTGGGCCGGCCGGCTGGAGGCCGCCCTGCGGGGGGGTGTGACGCCCGACCGCCCCCACCCGGGCCCCCGTTGACCGCGGCTCTGTAGCTTCACCGCGTGACCGAAACCCCCGACGCCCCCAACGCCCCCTACCTCACCGCCGTCCGCGAGTCGTACGACACCGTCGCCGACGCGTATGTCGCACGCGTCAAGACGCCCGCCGAGCTGGACCCCTTGTCACGCGCGACGCTGGCCGCGTTCGCCGAACTCGTCCGGACCGCCGGCCGGGGCCCGGTCGCGGACCTGGGCTGCGGCCCCGGTCGGGTGACGGCGCACCTGGCCGAACTGGGGGTGCCCGCGTTCGGCGTCGACCTGTCGCCGGAGATGATCAGACACGCCCAAGAGGCCTATCCCGACCTGCGGTTCACCGTGGGCTCGATGACCGCACTGAGGATCGGGAACGACGAACTCGGCGGCATCCTGGCCTTCTACTCCACCCACCACACACCGCCGGAGTGGCTGCCGACCGTGTTCTCCGAGTTCCACCGCACCCTCGCGCCCGGCGGCCATCTGATGATGGCCGGCTGGGTGGGAAACGACGAGCGCCTCCGCCCGACGCGGGCCTACGGAGACCACCCGGTGTCGTACGAGTCCTACCTGCTGCCGGCGGACCGGATCGCCGATCTGCTGGGCCGGGCCGGGCTGGCCGTCACCACGCGCGTCATACAGGAGCCGGACGAGGGGATGACGCGGCGGATCGCCACGTTCCTGGCCCGCAAACCGGAATGACGGCGGACCCGGCCTGCCGGAACGGGGGTGCTGAGACTGAGCACGGCAGGTGTCGTCCCGGGACTCCTTGTGGTCCCACCGCTGTACGTGGACGGACCTGTTCCAGCAGCCGCACCAGCGAAAACCAAGATGGTGGTTCTTCAGTGAAGATCCGGCTGGACCTCGGTCAGTCGATGCCTTCGACGATGCGGAAGTCGCGCTCGACGCCGTCGGAGAGGGCGACCAGCGCCTCCTGGTAGGCCGCACTCTCGTGCGCCGCGACGGCCTGCTCGAAGCTGTCGAACTCGATCAGGACGGTGCGCTCGGCGATTCCGGCGTCATGCGCCACGACCCGACCGCCGCGGGCGAGGATCCGACCACCCCCGGCCGCGACGGCCGGAGGGGCCAGCTTGTTGTAAGCAGCCAGCTTCTCAGGGTCTGAAATGGTGCGGTAGGCGCTGACCCAGTAGCCCTTGGGCATGGAACCTCCAGTGTTGGGATGAGTGCGTCTGACTTACGGGTTGGTCTCGGACGAGCGTCGGCGGGCGAGAGCGAGGCTTGTCAGCGTCGTGATCGCCATGGCGCCGATGCCGACCAGCGCCGCGGTGGTGTAGGCGCTGTCGTCGGGGAAGAGGTGGCCGGGGCCGGTGCCCGCGGCGAGGATCAGGCCGCCGATGGCGCTGCCCAGGGAGTACCCGACGCTGCGGACGACGTAGTTGAAGCTCATGGCGCTCGACGTCTCGCTCTTGGGGGTGACGGCCAGGATGACGCCGGGCATCGCGGCCGAGAAGCCGCCGACGCCGAAGCCGAGCACGCCCATCGCCGCGAACAGTTCGGCCAGGTCCGACCGGGCCGCCGCGAACAGGGCGAACCCGCCGCCGACCACGACGGCGCTGCCGGCCAGGAGCAGGGGGTCGGCGATCCGCGTCCGGACCCGCGGCGTGAGCTTGCCGGCGACGAACCCCAGCACCGAGAACGGGATGAGGACCAGCCCGGCGACGAAGGTCGTCAGCCCGAAGCCGTAGCCGGCGCCGTGCGGCGTCTGCGCGTACCGGGTGATGAGCGTGAGCAGGAGGTACATGCCGATCCCGCCGACGAACATGGCGAGGTTCGCCCCGGCGACCGCCGGGTGCCGCACCGCCCGCACATCGACCAGGGGCGTCGTGCTGCGCAGCTCGATGACGGCCCAGACGCAGAGCAGCACCACCGCGACGACGGCGAGGCCCGCCGCCACGGCGAGGTGCCGGCTCCACAGATTCCGTTCGCCGGCGAGGAACAGCACCAGGAGCAGCGCGGCGGCCAGGACGACCGCGCCTGCCACGCCCACGTGGGCGGAGCGGCCCTCGGGGGCTTCGGGCATGGAGCGCCACGCGGTCAGGAGGGCGGCGGCGGTGACGACCAGGCCGAGGCCGTAGGCGGCCCGTACCCCGCCGAGCTCGGCGAGCAGTGCGGCCAGCGGGTAGCCGACGCCGGCCCCGATGATCGAGACCACCGAGATCAGGGCGATCACGGCCGCGCTGCGCTCCTCGGGGAGGTGGTCCCGGGCCACGCCCATCATCAGCGCCGTCAGCCCGAGCCCGACGCCCTGGGCCGCCCTGCCGGCCAGCAGCCACGCGAACGGCAGCGGCAGCACGGTGAGCGCGCTGCCAGCGACGACGACCGCCAGCGTGGCGAGGATCGTGGCCCGCCGGTGCGGGCCGGCTCCGAGCCGGCCCAGGACCGGCGTGGCGACGGCGCCGCTGAGCAGCGCGACGGTCAGCGTCCACTGCGCGCTGCCGAGCGAGACGTGGAACGAGGTCGCCACGCTGGTGATGAGCGGCGTCCCGAGGCTGGCGACCGCCGCCACGACCAGAGCGATGAACATCAGGGCGGGGACCAGCAGCCGCGCCTCGGAACGCGTCACCGGGAACGCCTTCCCCGCGACCCCGCCGACCGGCTGCCCGGTCACTGCTTCGGCCCTTCGCGGTCCTGGCTTTCGAGCTCTGCCAGATGCTTCAGCGCCGGAAGGGCCGCCACCAGCGCCTCGACCTCGTCGCCGGTGAGCTCGCCGATCAACCGCTCGAACGCGTGGACGCCCGCCTGGCGCCGCGTCCGGACGTAGGAGGCGCCGGCCTCGGTCAGGCACACCAGCGTGACCCGCTTGTCGGACGCGTCGCCCCGCCGCTCGACCAGGCCGGACTCCTCCATCACCCGGACCAGGGCGGTCATCGCGGGCTGGGTGACGCCCTCGACCGCGGCCAGATCGGTGATGCGCCGCGGGCCGGTCCGGTCCAGGGTGGCCAGGGTGGCGGCGGACGTCAGGCTCATGTCCCGGGGCAGGCGTCTCGCGGCCCTGGTGGCCAGGCCGTAGAGGGCTGCCCCGATGGCGTCGGACGCGCCGGGAGCGGTGTCTTGACGACTCATGCTCGAAGCATAGCATTTTTATATTCACAGTTTATAGAAATGGCCGACCGGCGCGGGCGACCTCGACCGCCGGGACCAGCAGCACGATGGCCGCAGCGGGCGCCGATGACACGACTGCAAGCGAATGCTTGCAATAGTTAGCACTCATGCGGCAGCATGGAGGCATGGCATCACTGAACGTCGGCACCCTCGGTGAGTTCCTGCGGGAACAGAGACGCAGCGCGCAGCTCTCGCTGCGCCAGCTCGCCGAGGCCGCCGGGGTGTCCAATCCGTATCTGAGCCAGATCGAGCGCGGGCTGCGCAAGCCGAGCGCGGAGATCCTCCAGCAGCTCGCGAAGGCGCTGCGGATATCCGCGGAGACCCTCTATGTGCAGGCCGGGATTCTCGACGAGCGGGACCGGGACGACACGGAGACGCGCAGTGTGATACTGGCCGATCCGTCGATCAACGAGCGGCAGAAGCAGGTGCTGCTACAGATCTACGAGTCCTTCCGCAAGGAGAACGCACCGGACCCCGCCGCGGGCGACACCCCCGCCGGAACCCCCGCCGGAACCGCCACAGGCAGCGCCGACGACGACGCCGAACCCTCGAAATGATCCGGGAGGACCATCAGCATGGCCATCACCGACGATGTGCGTAAGACGCTCACCGACCCGACCCCCCTGTACTTCGTGGCGGGCACGGCCGACCTCGCCGCCCAGAAGCTCAAGGAGGTCCCGTCGCTGGTCGAGAAGATCGTCGCCGAGGCCCCCGAGCGCTTCGCCGCCGTACGGAACACCGACCCGAAGGCCGTTCAGGACCGGGTCACCCAGCAGGCGAAGGACGCCCAGGAGAAGCTCACCGAGCTGCTGGGCACGCTCGACACCGACCTGAAGAAGCTCCGCGACACGGCACAGGACCTGGCGCTCCAGGGCGTGGGCCGCGCGGCCGAGCTGGCCGTCAAGGCGCGGGAGCGGTACGACGAGGTGGCCGAGCACGGCCAGGAGGTCGTCAAGACCTGGCGTGGCGAGGCGGCCGACGAGATGGTGGAGATGGCCGACGCCATCGAGCCCAAGGAGCGGCCGGTCCCGGTCGCGGGCGAGCCGTCCAAGGACGCCACGAAGACCGCGGTCAAGCCGGCGCCCGCCGCCACCCCGGCCACCCCCGCCCCCGCTGCCGCCGCCAAGAAGAGCCCGGCCCGCAAGCCGGCCCCGGCGCCCGCCCCCGGCGCCAAGAAGACCCCGCCGAAGGCCCAGGCCTGAGGGCGGCGAGGGCTGAGGGACGGCTGTCCGCCGAAGCCGGACCCCAGGGCCGGGCACACACTGCGTGCCCGGCCCTGCCAGCGGGTACGGTGGCCGGTGGAACGCTTCCCATACATATCTTCTAGGCGGTGGACGGCGTGCTGGTACAGGGATTCAACAATTTGTTGTACTGGGTCTCCTGGGGGTTGCTCCTGTTCAGCCTCTTCGCCTTCATCGACGCGGCGATCCGCCGCGAGGACGCCTACCGTGCCGCGGACAAGCAGACCAAGCCCTTCTGGCTGATCATCCTCGGGATCGCGGCCGCGGTGAACTTCTTCATGGGGATCCTCGACTTCCTGCCGATCATCGGGCTCATCGCGACCATCGTGTACTTCGTCGATGTGCGCCCCGCGCTGCGGCAGGTCTCCGGCGGCGGCCGCAACTGGCCGCGCGGCCGTGGCTCCAGCTCCGACGGTCCGTACGGGCCCTTCAACGGCCGCTAGGCGCAGCGATCACGAGCGGGGCCCTGTGGCCGTGATCGTCAGCCGCAGGGCCGCCGGCCGCGGGTCCGCCGGCCGCCAGGCCGTCAGCCGTCAGCCGCCAGGCCGTCAGCCGCGGTCCAGGAGCAGCACGGCCAGGTCGTCCGTCAGCTCCCCGCCGTTGAGCGTCCGCACCTCGGTGACGGTGTTGTCCAGCAGTTCCTCGCCGCGCAGCCCCGATGCCAGCCCGCGGGTCACGATCTCGACCATCCCGTCCTGGCCCAGCCGCTGCACGCCCTTCCCAATGCGCCCCTCGATGAGCCCGTCGGTGTACATCATCAGGCTCCAGGAGCCGCCGAGCTGGATCTCCCGGCGCGGCCAGCGGGCGCCCGGCAGCAGGCCGAGCGCCGGGCCGTTGTCGTCGGAGGGCAGCAGCCGCGGCGCCCGCCCGGGGCGCACCGCCAGGGGGGCGGGGTGACCGGCCAGGCACACCCCGGCCCGCCGCCCGTCCGGCGCGATGTCGACGGTGCACAGGGTCGCGAAGATCTCGTCGTCGGCGCGCTCGTTCTCCAGGACCTGCTGGAGGGTGCCGAGCAGTTGGTCGCCGCAGAGCCCGGCGAAGGTCAGGGCGCGCCAGGCGATGCGCAACTCGACGCCGAGGGCCGCCTCGTCGGGGCCGTGCCCGCAGACGTCGCCGATCATCGCGTGCACGGTGCCGTCCGGGGTGCGGACGGTGTCGTAGAAGTCGCCGCCCAGCAGGGCGCGGCTGCGGCCGGGCCGGTAGCGGGCGGCGAAGCGCAGACCCGAGCCCTGGAGCAGCGGGGTGGGGAGCAGCCCGCGCTCCAGCCGGGCGTTCTCCTGGGCGCGCAGCCGGGACTCGGTCAGCTGGCGCTGGGCGAGGTCGGAGCGTTTGCGCTCGACGGCGTAGCGGATGGCGCGGCTGAGGAGCCGTCCGTCCAGCTCGTCGCGGAAGAGGAAGTCCTGGGCGCCGACCCGTACGGCCTCGGCGGCGCGTTCGCCGTCCTCCACGGCGGTCAGCACGAGGACCGCGTGGGCGGGCGCGAGCCGCAGCACCGCGCGCAGGGAGTCGAGCTCGTCCTCAGCCTTCTTGCAGGGGCCGGGCAGGGCCAGGTCCAGCAGGATGCACTGGACGTCGTCGGTGAGCAGCCGCTCGGCCTCGGTGAGGTTGCGGGCGGTGCGGATGCGGACGCGGTTGCCCTCGGTGTCCAGCATTTCGGGGACGGTGAAGGAGCCGGCCGGGTCTTCCCCGATCACCAGCAAGGTGAGCCCGTTGTCGGGCGGCGCGGCGGGGCGGGCCTCGGTGGCCTCCGCCTCCAGCTGCCCGGTCGCGGGTACGGACATCGCTCGATTCCTTCCCTCCCCCCGAGAGTGCGGCGCCCTGTCGAACTGACACAGCGCCGGACACCGAGAGGCGACCATAGCGCTAGGGCGGGTCCCAGCGGAATGACCTTCGGACAGCCACTTTTGTCATATGCCAAAGCAGAAAAGGGACTTGACGCGCCGGGGCGGGGTGGCGGGATGACGAACATCACGCCGACACGAGGTGAAATGACCGGATAACAGAGCGATGTGGATGCTAATAACCGGCCCTTCCTCCATTCGGCCCAACCCCGACCGGCCCGACCCCCCACCGGGCCCGACTCCCCGTCGGATACGGACACATCGGGACGTACGACACCGGGCGCGACATCCGGCGGACTCAGCCCCCGTCGGGACGTACGACACCCAGGATCGGCATCGAGCCCGCACCCGCGACCGTGACCTGCCGCCCCGGGCGCGGCGCGTGGACGATCGCTCCGTCCCCTACATACATCCCCACATGACTCGCGTCCTTGAAGTAGATGATCAGGTCCCCCGGCCGCATCCGCTCGACGCCCACCCTCGGCAGCCGCCGCCACTGCTCCTGCGAGGTGCGCGGGATGGCGCGGCCGCCCGCGGCCCAGGCCTGCTGCGTCAGCCCCGAGCAGTCGTAGGTGTCGGGACCTTCCGCGCCCCACACATAGTCCTTGCCGAGCTGGGCCGTCGCGAACTCCACGGCCCGCCGCCCCTGCGAGGTGGCCTTGCCGCCGATCTTGCGGAGTATGCCGGAGCCCAGCCAGGTCGTCTGCGCCCGGCGCTGCTGCTCCTCCTCCAGCTGCCGCAGCCGCTCCCGCTCCTTCGCCCGCAGCCGCGACTCCAGCTGCCTGGCCCGGGCGAGCTTGGCCCGGATCTCCTTGCGCGCGGCGGCCTTCTTCGCGCGGCTGGAGTCGAGCCGCTCCCACTCCCGGGAGGCCGACTTCGCATAGCCGTCGAGCGTGGCCTGGGTCTTCTCCAGCTGGTTCATCAGGCCAAGGGTCGCCTGCTGGCCCTTGCGCGCGAGCGTGACGTCGTTGAGGAAGCCCTCGGGGTCGTCACCGAGGAGCAGCTGCGCCTCTGGCGGGATTCCGCCGTTCCGGTACTGGGCCCGGGCCACCGCCCCGGCCCGCTGCCGCAGGCCCGCCATCCGCTTCTGTGCCTTCACCACGGACTGGGCGATCCTCACAATGCGTTTCTCCTGGCGGGTCTGTTTCTCGCGGGCCAGGTTGTACGCGTCGGTGGCCGCCTCGGCCTTGCGGTAGAGCGCCTCCACCCGCTGGTGCACCTGGCGCAGGCGGTCGTTCCCGGACCCCGAGCCCCCGGACCCCGAGCCCCCGGACCCCGAGCCCCCGGACCCCGCGCCCGCGGGCGAGCCCGGCCTGGGCTCGCGGGGCGCGGCCTGCGCGCCTTCCGGCGCCGCCGTCAGCCCCACGGCGCACACGATCGCGGTGGCCGCGGCGACGCCCGCGCCGCCTCCCCTGCTGCCCCTGCTGCCCTTGCTTCCTCCGCCTCCCCCGCCGTCCCCGTCGCCCCGCCCCACCTTCCGCTTCCTCATCACCTGCGGACCTCCACGAGCCGTCGCGTAACCCGCGCGCCAGAGCTGACTTACCGGTACGTAGGGACGGATAGTGACATGCCGTACCTCAATCCGACAGAGTCACGCGCCGTTCACCACCGCTCTCACCCCCGCTCAACCGGAACCGAGGCCTCAGCCGGGCCACCACCCTGACGGCCGAGGTTCACCCTCCGTTCATCCGTGCCCATCAGCTGCGTCACCTGATCTGCCTAATTTCAGCCCTACAGAGTGCGGGTCGCGCCCATGGCATGGCCTGT
Organism: Streptomyces sp. NPDC097640; assembly: GCF_040302705.1. Classification (NCBI taxonomy): domain Bacteria; kingdom Bacillati; phylum Actinomycetota; class Actinomycetes; order Kitasatosporales; family Streptomycetaceae; genus Streptomyces; species Streptomyces sp. NPDC097640. Next base: position 22,182 of record NZ_JBEOSB010000028.1, on the reverse strand, counting down.
CCATCCGAGCAGACTTGTGCGCCGTCCCCACCGGCGGCTCCTGGAAGGAAAACCCGAAAGTGAAGCTTCAGCGCAACAACCGGCTTCGCGCCATCGCCGCCGGTGCCCTCGCCGTCTCCGGCGCCCTGGTCCTCACCGCGTGCGGCTCCGACAACAACAGCGGTTCCTCGGGCGGCGACGGCGGCACCAAGGCGGCCAGCAACATCAAGTGTGACGGCAAGGGTCAGCTGCTGGCCTCCGGGTCGTCCGCCCAGAAGAACGCCATGGACCTGTGGGTCAAGAACTTCGGCGCCGCCTGCAAGGACGTCAAGATCAACTACAAGGCCACCGGCTCGGGCGCGGGCATCCAGGAGTGGCTCCAGGGCAAGACCGCCTTCGCGGGCTCCGACTCGGCGCTCAAGCCCGAAGAGGTCGCGGCCTCCAAGAAGATGTGCACGGGCGGCGGCCAGGGCATCAACCTGCCCATGGTCGGCGGCCCGATCGCCGTCGGCTTCAACGTCCCCGGCGTGGACAAGCTGACCCTGGACGCCAAGACCCTCGCCGAGATCTTCGACTCGAAGATCACGAACTGGAACGACGACGCCATCAAGAAGCTCAACAAGGGCGTCAACCTGCCGAACCTCAAGATCCAGGCGTTCCACCGCTCGGACGACTCCGGCACCACGGACAACTTCACCAAGTACCTCAAGGCCGCCGCCCCCTCGGCGTGGCCGCACGAGCCGGGCAAGGCCTGGGAGGGCAAGGGCGGCCAGGCCGCGGACGGCTCCGCCGGCGTCTCCTCGCAGGTGAAGCAGGTCTCCGGTTCGATCTCCTACTTCGAGCTGTCGTACGCGACCGCCAGCAGCATCAAGACCGTGGACCTGAACACCGGCGCCGCTGCCCCGGTCCAGGCCACCGTCGACAACGCCTCCAAGGCCATCTCCGAGGCCAAGGTCAAGGGCACCGGCAAGGACCTCGCCCTCGACCTGGCATATGACACCAAGGCAGAAGGCGCGTACCCGATTACGCTGGTGACGTACGAGATCGCCTGCGACAAGGGCAACAAGTCCGACACCCTCGCCGCCACCAAGTCGTTCCTGACCTACGTCTCGAGCGAGGACGGCCAGACCTCGCTGAAGGAGCTGGGCTACGCCCCGCTGCCGGCTGAGATTGCCACGAAGGTCCGCGAGAGCGTCTCGAGCCTCTCCTGACCCGAGTGCGGCCGGCTCCGAAGCATGGGAGCCGGCCGCACCGTCCGGTGCACCGCCGCAAGGAGCCCCACCCCACGGCTCCGCAGACCGGAGAACCCATGAAAACGGACATAGAACCCACATCCCCCACAGACCCATCGGCCAAGGTCAGGACGCGCAACACCGGCCGATTCGGTGACAAGATCTTCCTCGGACTCTCCCGAGGCTCCGGCGTGCTGCTGCTGGTGATCATGGCCGCGATCGCGGTCTTCCTCGCCGTGCGCGCCGCCTCCGCAATCTCCGACAACCACGGGAACTTCCTCACCACCTTCGAGTGGAACACCAGTTCCCGGCCGATGGTCTTCGGCATCGCCGTCCTCGCCTACGGCACGATCGTCAGCTCGATCATCGCGATGGTCATCGCGGTCCCGATCGCGGTCGGCATCGCGCTGTTCATCTCGCACTACGCGCCGCGCCGGCTGGCCACCCCGGTCGCCTACGTCGTCGACCTGCTCGCTGCGGTCCCCAGCATCGTCTACGGCCTGTGGGGCGGGCTCTTCCTCGTCCCGCACCTGACCGGCCTGTACAAGTGGCTCGACGAGTACCTGGGCTGGACCAAGATCTTCGAGTACAACGACGGCGCCGCGCGCTCCCTGTTCACCGTCGGCATCCTGCTGGCGATCATGATCATCCCGATCGTCACCAGCGTCAGCCGCGAGGTCTTCCGCCAGGTCCCGCAGATGCACGAGGAGGCCGCGTTGGCGCTCGGCGCGACGCGCTGGGAGGTCATCCGGATGTCGGTGCTCCCCTTCGGCCGCTCCGGCATCATCAGCGCCTCCATGCTGGGCCTGGGCCGCGCGCTTGGCGAGACGATGGCCGTGGCCACCGTGCTGTCCCCCAGCTACCTGATCAACGCCAGCCTGCTGGACCCGGGCGGCGGCACCTTCGCCCAGAACATCGCCAGCCACTTCAAGGAGGCCGACGGCCCCGCGCGTGACGCGCTGATCGCCTCCGGTCTGGTGCTGTTCGTCATCACTCTGCTGGTGAACGGCGCCGCGCGGCTGATCATCGCCCGCCGCAAGGAGTACTCGGGAGCCGCCGCGTGAACGACGCACGCATGAAAGCTGCCTGCGCGCAGCGCAGCCGCTTGAGGGCGGTGGCGGGAGACGGGCGGGACTCCGGGCCGCAGACGACCGCGATAGCCGCGCCTCTGCGCCGCGTGGGCGGAGAAGTGAACGAAAGGGGCGGCGCATGAGCAACGCAGTCATCGACACGAGCCAGGTGGCCGGGAACGCCCCGCGTCCGGCCCTCAAGCAGCCCCGGCTGCCCCAGTGGGCCCCGATCGGCCTGGCGGTGCTCGCCATCGCCCTGGCCTGCGGCATCGGCGTCGCCGCCGATCTGAGCAGCAAGACCCAGTGGGGTCTGATCGCCGCGCTGCTGTTCGTCGTGATCTCCTTCGGCCTGACCGCCAAGGTCGAGGGCTCCCGCCAGGCCAGGGACAAGCTGGCCACCAGCCTGATCTGGGTCTGCTTCCTGCTCGCGGTGATCCCGCTGGTCTCGCTGATCTGGGAGACCGTCGACCGGGGCCGCACGGCCCTCGACGGCTACTTCCTCGGCCACTCCATGGAGGGCGTGCAGACGATCCTCCCCGGCGGCGGCGTCTACCACGCGATCATCGGCACGCTGGAGCAGGTCGGCATCGCCACCGCCATCGCGGCCCCGATCGGCCTGCTGACCGCCGTCTACCTGGTGGAATACGGGCGCGGCCGGCTCGCCAAGGCCGTGACCTTCTTCGTGGACGTCATGACCGGCATCCCTTCGATCGTCGCCGGTCTGTTCATCCTCACCTTCTGGATCATCGTCCTGGACTTCGACTACTCCGGCTTCGCCGGCGCGATGGCCCTGGCCATCCTGATGATGCCGATCGTCGTCCGGTCGACGGAGGAGATGCTCAAGCTCGTCCCGAACGAGCTGCGCGAGGCCTCGCTGGCGCTGGGCGTGCCCAAGTGGCGCACCATCCTCAAGGTGGTGCTGCCCACCGCGATCGGCGGAATCATCACGGGTGTGATGCTCGCGGTCGCCCGTATCGCCGGTGAGTCGGCCCCGATCATGCTGCTGGTGTTCGGCGCCACGGGGATCAACAACAACCCCTTCGACGGCGCGCAGTCCTCGCTCCCGTACTACGTGTACGAGCAGTGGCAGCTCGGTAACGATGCCTCGTACAACCGGGCCTGGGCGGCGGCGCTCGTCCTGATCGCCTTCGTCATGATCCTCAACCTGCTCGCCCGCGGTGTCGCCCGCTGGAAGGCCCCGAAGTCCGGCCGCTGAGGCCACGCCACGAAGAAGAGAAGTGATTCACATGGCCAAGCGCATCGACGTCAGCGGCCTGACCGCCTACTACGGCACCCACAAGGCCATCGAGGACATCTCGATGACCGTCGAGCCCCGCTCGGTGACGGCCTTCATCGGCCCGTCCGGCTGCGGCAAGTCCACCTTCCTGCGCACCCTGAACCGGATGCACGAGGTCACCCCCGGCGGGCGCGTCGAGGGCAAGGTGATGCTGGACGACGAGAACCTGTACGGCGCGGGCGTCGACCCGGTCTCCGTGCGGCGTACGGTCGGCATGGTCTTCCAGCGCCCGAACCCCTTCCCGACGATGTCGATCTTCGAGAACGTCGCGGCGGGGCTGAAGCTGAACGGCTCGTACAAGAAGAGCGAGCTGGAGAGCATCGTCGAGAAGTCCCTCAAGGGCGCCAACCTGTGGAACGAGGTCAAGGACCGGCTGAACAAGCCGGGCGCGGGCCTGTCCGGCGGCCAGCAGCAGCGGCTGTGCATCGCGCGCGCCATCGCGGTGGAGCCCGAGGTGCTGCTGATGGACGAGCCGTGCTCGGCCCTGGACCCGATCTCCACGCTCGCCATCGAGGACCTGATCGGTGAGCTGAAGGAGAGCTTCACGATCGTCATCGTGACGCACAACATGCAGCAGGCGGCGCGCGTCTCGGACCGCACGGCCTTCTTCAACCTGGCCGGCGTCGGCCAGCCCGGCAAGCTCATCGAGATCGACGAGACCGAGCGGATCTTCTCCAACCCGTCCGTCCAGGCGACCGAGGACTACATCTCGGGCCGCTTCGGCTGACGCACCCGCCTCCCGCGCCGGTCCGCCGGCGCGGGCAGGGATCGTCCTGTGGTGCTGCATGGCGGTGCCACCACAGGACGAAGGGCCCGCCCCCGGATCACCCAGGGGCGGGCCCGCCGCATTTACGAAGCGCTGTGCGGCCGCGCGATGGAGCCGCGCCGTGCCGCCGTCAGCCGAAGGCCAGGTTGACGATCCAGTAGCTGAGGGCCGCGACACCGGCGGCCGCCGGCATGGTGATGAACCAGCCGAGGATGATGTTCTTCGCGACGCCCCAGCGCACCGCGTTCACCCGCTTGGTGGCGCCGACGCCCATGATCGCCGAGGTGATGACATGGGTCGTCGAGATCGGCGCCTGGAACATGAACGACGCCGTGTACATGACCGAGGCCGCCGTGGTCTCCGCGGCGAAGCCCTGCGGCGGGTCCAGCTCGATGATCCGCCGTCCCAGCGTGCGCATGATGCGCCAGCCGCCCGCGTAGGTACCGAGCGAGAGCATCGCGGCGCAGGCGATCTTCACCCACACCGGAATCGCGTCGCTCTCGTCCTCCACACCCGCGATGACCAGGGCCATCACCACGACACCCATGGTCTTCTGGGCGTCCTGGAGACCGTGGCCGAGCGCCATGGCGGCCGCCGAGACGGTCTGGGCTATCCGGAAGCCGCGCTTGGCCTTGTGCGGGTTGGCGTCCTTGAAGATCCACAGGATGGCCACCATCACGAAGTAGCCCAGCACCAGACCGACGATCGGCGACAGGAACATCGGGATGACGACCTTCTCCACCACCCCGCTCCAGTGGACGGTGCTGGACCCGGCGAGGGCCGCTCCCACCAGGCCGCCGAACAGGGCGTGTGAGGAGGACGACGGAAGGCCGTAGTACCACGTCACCATGTTCCAGGTGATCGCGCCGATCAGTGCGGCGAACAAGATCATCATGCCTTGGCCGCCGGTGGGGGTGGCGATCAGCCCCTCACTGACGGTCTTGGCGACCCCGCTGCCCAGGAAGGCGCCCGCGAGGTTCATCACCGCGGCCATCGCGAGCGCCGCCCGCGGGGTCAGGGCCCGGGTCGAGACGGAGGTGGCGATGGCGTTCGCCGAGTCGTGGAAGCCGTTGGTATACGTGAAGAAGAGCGCGACCGCAATGGTCACGACAAGCGCGAAGGTGTCCATGCCGAGGCTCAGGACTCCTTGACGGCGATGGTCTCGACCGTGTTGGCCACGTGCTCGAAGGCGTCAGCCGCCTCCTCCAGCACATCCACGATCTGCTTGAGCTTGAGCACCTCGATGGCGTCGTACTTGCCGTTGAACAAGTGCGCCAGCAGCTTGCGGTGGATCTGGTCCGCCTGGTTCTCGAGGCGGTTCACCTCGATCCAGTACTCCGTGAGGTTCGTCATGGTCCGCAGGTTCGGCATCGCCTCGGCGGTCAGCTCCGCGGCCCGCGCCAACACCTCGATCTGCTGCTCGACCCCCTTCGGCAGCTCGTCTATCTGATAGAGGACGACCAGGTCGACGGCCTCCTCCATGAAGTCCATGATGTCGTCGAGGGAGGACGCGAGGGAGTAGATGTCCTCGCGGTCGAACGGCGTGATGAAGGAGGAGTTCAGCTGGTGGAAGATCGCGTGAGTCGCGTCGTCCCCCGCGTGCTCCGCGGCCCGCATGCGTTCGGAGATCTCGCTACGAGCGGAGGAGTCCGCCCCGAGCAGTTCCATCAGGAGTTTCGAGCCGGTCACGATGTTGTCCGCGGATGCGGCGAACATGTCGTAGAAGCTCGTCTCCCTGGGGGTCAGACGAAAGCGCACTGGGGATCCTCGGAATGCATCGGGGTCTGTCTCGTTGATGCTAGGTGCATCATCCGGCCACGGTAACCGGCGTTCCCCAGTGTGACCCATAGGGCAGAGTGCTTATCACAGGGACCCGGTCCAACCTGGCAGACCCGGTACCATATACCCAGCTGGGGTATATGGGGACATAGCGCTAACAACGGGAGGACGCCATGACGACCACGGCAGCCGACAGCTCCGCCACCGGCGGCGGCGAGGAGCACGGCCAGGCGTCCGGGCCCGGAGCGGCGACCGCCCTCGCCGAGCAGCACACCGGCCACGGCTACGCGAAGCAGAAGGACCAGCACCTCAAGCGGCTGCGCCGCATCGAGGGCCAGATCCGGGGCCTGCAACGCATGGTCGAGGAGGATGTGTACTGCATCGACATACTCACCCAGGTCTCCGCGAGCACCAAGGCGCTCCAGTCCTTCGCGCTCCAGCTCCTGGAGGAGCACCTGCGCCACTGCGTGGCGGCGGCCGCCGTCCAGGGCGGCGACGAGGTCGACACCAAGGTCGCCGAGGCCACCGCCGCCATCGCCCGCCTGCTGCGGACCTGAGGGCACCCGCCGCCCCCGCACCGGCGGACCACCGCCGCCGGCGCTACGGCCGGGCGTCCTCGCCCTCGGCTGGATCTGATCGGTCCGCCGCCACCTGGAGCACCTCGTCGATACGGTCCGGACTGAGCCTGTCCTCATCCGCGCTCGACGCAGCGATCATCAACTCACCGTAGAGATCGATCTCGACGAGGGCCACGGGGTCCGGGCCCGACGAGCCGCGACGCGCAACCACGTGTTTCACCTCCTCCTGCGAGCATCTGCAAGCACTTCCGAGCAGCGGCTTCCCAGCGTAGGGATCGGTACACACTCCGCGCATGGCACGGATGGACCATTTCACGGGGCTGAACGGCATGCGCTGGCTAGGTCTGGGGGGTTACGACCTTTCCTGTGTAGATATCCGATGGTTTGGGCAGCGTGACGGCGGCCGGGGCGCCGAAGTCGTACAGCTCGGTGATGGAGGCCACACCCAGCGTGCGCCGTACTCCCTGGGGGCCAGGGGCGCTCCGCTGCCCGGGGGCGCCCTGGTCGGGTCGGTAGGCGTCGCTTCCGGTTCCGGTTCCGCCTCCGTTTGTGGTTCCGCTTGTCGCGCCGGCGCTGGTTCCGGTGTCGGCGCCGGTGTCGGCGCCGGTGTCGGCGCCGGTGTCGGCGCCGGTGTCGGCGCTTCCGTCCTGACCGCCCTGACCGCCCTGACCGCCCTGACCGCCCTGGGCGGGCCGGCCGATGGCCTCGCTGGTCACCGTGAACTGGTGCCGCACCTCGCGCAGCCGCCCCTGGAGGTCGAGATACGCGTCGAAGGGCACCGCGTGCTCGGCGAACCCGCGCGCGGCGGCGGCCAACGGCCCCCGCCCGCCCGGCGACGCGGCCCGCGCGGCCCGCCCGATGTCCGTCGTCCCGCGGTAGTGCCGGACCACCGTGCCGTCCAGCGCCTCCTCACCCACCAGACTCACGCCCCGCGCACCGCGCAGCAGCTCGGCGGCGGCCAGCGGATCGGTCGCCCCGCCGGTGACCAGGTTCCCGTCCGGGATGCCGGCCGTGTCCACCCGCACCCACTTGTCCGGCGGGATGCCCGCGCCCCGGTTCCGCATGAACAGCGCGCCCGAGGAGAGCAGTTCGGTGATCGGCTCGTGCTCGGCGGCCCCCATCGCGTCCCTGGGCAGCACCAGCCGCAGCCGCCCCATCCGCCTGGCGTAGTCGTAGGCGCCGCTGCCCCTGATCGATACGCGGGTGCCGCCCGTCGCCGTCTCCATCGTCGTACGGACCCGCGAACTGCCCGACCGGATCAGCACATCCGCGGCGCGGTGCAGCACGGCGGCCGCGTCGGTCTCGGCGCGCGATTCGCCGCCGGGGCGTTCGTCCGCGACCGTCTCGGAGGAACAACCGGTCACGGTCGCCATCAGCCCGGCCAGCAACCCGCCCGCCAAGGCGGCCGCCACGCGCCTCGTCCGGGCACCGCCCGTACGCCGCTGGATTTCCATCGACCGCCGACCCCCTGGCCACGCTCGTCCACGCCTTGGTACTTGTTCGTTTAACGACTCCCCCCGTCGGCCCGTCACGGCCGGGTAGCGTGGTTGTGTGCTCGACTCAGGCGACCCAGGTCCAGGCGCAGGCCAACACCGCACCACCACCTCGGAGAAGGGCTCCTTCTGTATCGCCCGCTGCTCCTGCGGCTGGTACGGACCCGCCCGCCGTTCGCGGGACAAGGCCCGTACGGACGCGTCCGACCACGCCGCCGAGCTCGCCGCGGAACCCGCGGCCGCGCGCACAGCCGCTCCGCCACCGCCCCGCAGCGCGCCTTCCGGCCCCGGCATCGCCTCCGAGGCCACCGCTGATGCCGCCGCTGAAGTCGCCGTCTCCCGTTCCGCATCCGCCGCCGACGGAACCGGACGCGCGGCCCCGCCCTCTGAGTAGGGGACCGGACCGGCGCGTGCCGCCCGGCCAACTGGTGGGTCAGCAGCGTCAAGTGGGACGGGAGGCCGCCATGAACCGGCGGACACTACTGGCAGCGGGCACGGCACTGGCGACCACGGGGGCCGGGACCGCCGCGTGCGAGAAGAACTCGGGACAGTCGGCGGGCGACGGCGACCCGTCCACCCGCGCCCCCTCCTCCGCCTCCGACGCCCGCTCGTCGTCCGCCTCAGCCTCCGCCTCGGCCTCCGCCAAGGGCTCCGACGGCAAGGCACGGGCCACCGACTGGACGGCGCTGGGCAAGGGCCTTCAGGGCGACCTGATACGCCCCGGCGACGCCGACTACGCCACCGCCCGTCAGCTCTACAACACCCGCTTCGACCGGCTGCGGCCCGCCGCCGTCGCCTATGTCGCGAACACCTCGGACATCTCCGAGTGCCTGGACTTCGCCCGCCGCCACGGCACTCCGGTCGCCATCCGCAACGGGGGCCACAGCTACGCCGGTTGGTCCAGCGGCGACGGCCGTCTCGTCATCGACGTCTCCGCGCTCAAGTCGATCCGTACCTCCTCCGGCGAGGCCCGGATCGGCGCGGGCGCCAAACTCATCGACGTCTACACCACCCTGGGCGCCTCGGGCGTCACCGTGCCCGGCGGCTCCTGCCCCACCGTGGGCATCTCCGGCCTGACCCTCGGCGGCGGCCACGGCGTCGTCTCCCGGGCGTATGGGCTCACGTCCGACAACCTCACCGGAGCGACCGTCGTCACCGCCGACGGCCGGAGCCTCCAGGTGTCCAAGGACCGCGAGGCCGATCTGTTCTGGGCCCTGCGCGGCGCCGGCAACGGCAACTTCGGCGTCGTCACCGAGCTCCGCTTCCGCACCCACCGGGCCGCCGACGGCGTCACCTGCTACATGAAGTGGCCGTGGGCCAAGGCGGCGACGGTGCTGCGCGCCTGGCAGAAGTGGGGCCCGGAGCAGCCGGACGAGATCTGGTCCGCGCTCCATCTGGAGGCCTCCCCCGGACGCACCCCGACCGTCTCGGTGAGCTGCTTCTCGCTCGGCACCTACGGGGAGCTGCAGAACGCCGTCGACCGGCTCGCCGACGGCCCGGGCGGGCCCGGCCCCGCCTCGACCGTCACGCTGCGCCGCCGCGGCTATGTGGAGGCGATGCGGATGTACGCCGGATGCGGCGACACCGGCACCGCCCAGTGCCGCCTCCCGGGCGACACCCCGGGCCGCGGCTCCTCCGGCGTGCTCCAGCGCGAGACGTACGCGGCCCGCTCCGACTTCTACGCCCGTTCGCTGAGCGAGGCGGGCCTGCGCGCGATGCTCGGCCAGGTGGAGGCCTATGGACGCCGTACGGGCGGCGGGGGCGCGGTCAGCATCGCGCTCACCGCGCTCGGCGGGGCCGTCAACCGCGTCGCGCCCCTGGCCACCGCCTTCGTGCACCGCCGCTCGCGCTTCCTGGCGCAGTACACCGCCTCCTGGGCGGCCGGCGGGGCCGGGACCGCACAGCTCTCCTGGCTCGACGGGACACACACGGCGATGCGGCGCCATGCGTCGGGAGCGGCGTACCAGAACTACACGGACGCCGCCCTCAAGGACTGGCGCACCGCGTACTACGGCTCGGCGGCGGACCGGCTGACAAAGCTGAAGAAACGTTACGACCCGGACCGGCTGTTCGACTTCCCGCACGCGCTCTGACCACCGGGACCCAGCGGGTGTGAAGGCCAAAACGCGGCGTGCGCGCCGGGCGCAGGGCCCGGCGCGCACGCCGTGTGTCATGAACCGCTGTGAGCGCCGGGGCGCCGGTGGTCAGGCCGCCAGGTCCTTGCTGCGGCGCTCGCTGCCCGACTGCCGGGCCTCGGAGAACTCCGGAACGTCCTCCTCGGCGGACTCCCCGCCCTGCCCGGCCTCGGGGGCCGCCCCCGCCCGCACCAGCCAGCCCACCCGCGAGCCCGCGACCGCCGTCGTCAGCGGCGTCAGCAGCATCATCGCCAGCGGCGCCAGCAGCAGCGCGACCGCGGTGCCCAACGCGAACCCGCCGATGACGTCCGTCGGGTAGTGCACGCCCATGTAGACGCGGCAGAACCCCTCGAGCAGCGCGAGGCCGATCGCGGCCACCCCGTACGTCCGGCTGGCCATGAAGACGCCCACGGCGATCGCCATGGTCAGCGTCGCGTGGTCGCTGACGAATGAGAAGTCCGTCTTGCCCGCCACCAGGACTTCCAGCCCCTGATGGTCCTTGAAGGGCCTCGGCCGCTCCACGAACTCCCGGATCGGGATGTTGGCGAGCAACGCGAGACCGGCCGCCAGCGGCGCCCACACCAGCCCGGCGACGGCGGACGGCGCGTCCTGCGGACGCTTGCGCACGCTCCACCACGCGCCGAGCATCACCAGCGCGAGCCCGATGATGATCCCGTACTCGCCGACGAACTCCATGACGCGGTCGAACCAGTGGGGAGCGTCCTTGGCGAGTCCATTGATGTCGTAGAGCAGGCTGACATCAGGGTTCGACCCGTCCAGTGCGAGTCCAGCCATGTGCCGTGGCCCCTTATCTCTTGCCTGTCGCTACATGCGGCTGCCGGCCCCCGTTGGTCAACGCGATCGATGCCGATGTTGTCCGCTGCCGATCCACTTCCAGGAAACGCCCTTATCGAGCGGGGCGTTCCGCTCTCTACCCAACGATCACCAGGACGTTATCGAAGGGTGACCCATCGTCGCAGCTCAGGGCGGAGCCTTTACGCGGAGTTCGCCGTCGGCAACGCTTTTGCGCCATCTTTGGTCACCCGCGTCGCACCGATGTAGTCCGGCGTGTCGATGTTGTCGAACCGGATCACGGCACCAGTGTACGGGGCGTTGATCATCTTCCCGCCGCCCACATAGATCCCCACATGGTGGATGGATCTCGGGTCGTCGAGGTCGTACGCGAAGAAGACCAGGTCACCAGGGAGCAGCTCGTCCCGCTTCGGATGCGGCCCGGCGTTCCACTGATCGTTGGCGACGCGCGGCAGCTCGATCCCGACGGTCTTGTACGCCGCCTTGGTCAGCCCGGAGCAGTCGAACCGCCCGCCGTCCTCAGGCGTGCCGTTGCCGCCCCACAGATACGGCTTCCCGAGCTGCTTCTGCGCGAAGTAGATCGCCGCGGCCGACTGCTGCGAGGGCTGCACCTGCTGGACGGGCGCCGCGAAGCTCTTGGCCAGGGTGGTGATGGTCTTCACATAGTTCTGGGTCTCCCGGTACGGCGGCACGCCGGAGTACTTGATCACCGCGTACGCGCCCGCGTTGTAAGAGGCCAGCATGTTGTGCGTCGGATCGCCCGGGACGTCCTTCACATAGCCCGCGAGCGAGCAGTCATAGGAGGCCGCCGACGGGATCGCGTCCTGCGGATCCCAGATGTCCTTGTCGCCGTCCTTGTCGCCGTCCACGCCATGGGCGGCCCAGGTGCCCGGGATGAACTGCGCTATCCCCCTGGCGTTCGCCGGGCTCTGCGCCTTCGGGTTCCAGCCACTCTCCTGGTAGAGCTGCGCGGCGAGCAGGGCCGGGTTGATGGCGGGGCACAGATTGCCCCACTTCTGGACCAGCGACTGGTACTCGGCGGGAACGGAGCCCTTGGCCAGCCCGACCGTCGTGCCGCCCTTACCGCCCGCGAGGTCCGCGGCGACCATGTACGTACCGACGACAAGGAGCGCGACGAACGAGAACGACACCCCGAGACCGACACTGACGCCCAGCCAGACCTTGCGCACCCGGCCATCCTCCCCCATCGGCGCGTCATACGAACGTGTTTCCGCACGTACGGCGAAAATCCGCCGCCCGCCAGCCGAAACCATACGGGCGGGCGGGGCCGTTCGCACCGCGTGCCCCGGCCCTCCCCACCCTTGCGCCCCACCCCTGCCCCCGGTACGCCCGGCCCCGCCCCTCGACCGCCTCCCGTACGGACGCGGAGCGCGTAAAGTCCGGCCCGTCCCAGAGCTCATACCGACCCGTAAGGACCACGCGATGACGCAGCTCGACTGGCAGCGGGCCACGACCCCGGAGGACGGGGAGCAGGAGGCCTACCTGGAGGTGGCCGCAGGCCCCGATGGCCGGATCTACATGCGCGAGAGCAACGATCCGGACAACATCGTGGTGACGACCCAGGCGAAGTGGGAGGCGTTCATCAAGGGGGTCAAGGCCGGCGAGTTCGACGACTTCGCGGAGGAGTGAGGCGGAGGAGCGGGGCGGACGAGCGAGGCGCACACGGCGCCGGGGCTCGCCGATCCCCAGACTCCGCCGGACCCCGCCGGACCCCACCGCTGATCGTTGCCCAGTGCCCAGGTGCGTGATACACACAGTGACCGGAAAGCCTCGCGTCGACGCTTTTGTACGCCGGTCAGGTCATCGTGGTCCACAACACGTACGAGATCCGCCAAGAAATGCCGCCAAGTCGACATGCGGAAGCGGGATCGTCAGCGAAGATAGAGGCTGGCATGTGCCAACCGACGTTGGCACACAACTACCCATAAGGGGCGGTGAGTTCTTATGTTTCTAGCGGCCGACAAGGGCGACATCAACACCATCATCGGCGGAATCGCCCCAGACTGGGGCCCCTTCGGCGACCTGGGCGGCGAGGCCCGCGTCATGATCGAGGTGGTGATGGCCGTGGCCCTGCTGCTCTGCTTCGGCATCGCTATCTGGGGCGCCGCCAAGCAGCGGATCGGCGCGACCGCGCTGCGCGACACCTTCAGCGCCGAACAGGGCAAGGGTCTGATCGTCGCCGGACTGACCGGTGTGTTCATCATCGGTTCACTGGGCACAGTCTTCACGATCGTGTACGGCATGGCCGTCTAGCGCACCACCCGCTCGCACAGCCGACCCCCCCACGCGCGGCGCACACCCCGCCCCCAAGCCTCCGCCCCCGAGCCCCCCACTGGTCCACCTCCCCCACCCGAGGCTGCTTCCTGATGCCCGCTCCGCCCTCTGAGGTCGTGTCAGCTTGATGTCCACTCACACCGCCCCGCCCCGACGTCGGTCCGCGCCGCTACCGTCGTATAGCGGTGGCCGGAGAGCGACTATGGCTGATGCCGCGGCCGGCGCGGCGGGGACCGTGGACACGGTTGTCTCGATTGACACGTTTGAAGGGGCGTACATGCGATGAGTCTGGGCGGCGATGACGGATACGGCGGCGACTACGGCCAGGACCCGATCCGCTCGGGCGGCGCTTCCTCCGGCGGCCACCTGACGCGCACTCGCCTGCCCGAAGGCGACGACGACCCCTTCGGCCCACCCCGCCGAGGCGGCGGCCGCGCCGGCAGGCCCAGCCGGAACCTCGTCACCGTGGTGGGCGTCGTCGTGCTCCTCATCGCCGCCATCGCCTTCGCCAACCGCGGCAGCGGAGACAGCTCCTCGGACAGCGGCTCCGACGACGGCTCAGGCCCGAGCGCGAGCAGCCGGGCCACCGCCCCGACGGGGGAGCGGCCCGTGGAGGGTAAGGACGGCGTGACGGGGATCGCGTCGGGGTTCGCCAAGACGGAGCAGGGGGCGCAGAGCGCGGCGGCGAATTACGCGGTGGCGCTGGGGTCGGCCGACATGTTCAAGACCACCGGTCGGCGGCAGATCGTGAACGCGATCTATGCCCCGGACGCCGCGACCGCCCGGCTCAAGCGCCTCGACAAGGCCTTCTCGGGTGACAAGATCTTGTCGAATGCCGGCCTTGACTCCAGCGGCAACCCCCCGGACGGCATGACCTTCGTGTCCCGTACGAACCCGGTGGGCACCAAGGTGGAGACATTCAAGGGCGACACGGCCCGGATCGCGGTATGGCAGTCCCTCCTCTTCGGGATCGCAGGGGAAGGGTCGACCAGACCTGTCTCCGAGAGCTGGCACACGGATACGTTCGAACTGCAATGGATCAAGGGTGACTGGAAAGTAACCAAGTACACCCAGAAGGACGGCCCGGCGCCCGTGGGCCGCGACCAAGCCGCCGCCTCCGCCGAGGACATGGCGAACGCTGTAGAAGGCTTCGGAGGGTTCACGTATGCCCGCTAACCGCCGTCGTGTCCTCTGGATCGGTTCCGCAGCGGCAGCCATTCAGGTCGCAGGCGTCCTTCTCCTCGCGGGTCACGCCGCAGCCGCCCCATCACCCACTCCGTCCCCCTCCGGCAGCGGCGACGGCTGCGGGCTTGACGGCCAATACAGCGATCTGTGCGACGGCAACGGTGACGGGGGCGGCACATCCGACCCCACCTCCCCGCTCGACCCCGCCGCCTCCCTCGCCCGCGGCTGCGCCAACGCCGCCTCCTGGCTCGTCGGCAAGCTCTCCGACCTCGTCAAGGAGACGGCCACCGTCGACTTCACCAACGAGGCCTTCCTCCGCCAGTACGCCGTCGTCTTCGCCGCCTCCACCGTCCTCACCCTCATCCTCTGGCTGCTCGCCGTCGCCAAGCGCGCCATCCGCGGGGTGCCGCTCGGCGAGGCGCTGTCGGAGGCCATCGGTTTCCTGTGGCTGACGGTCCTGGCCTCCGCCTTCACGCCGCTCATCCTCTATACGGTCGTCACGGCGACCGACGCCGTCACCCAGGCCATCGCTTCCGGCACCGGCGCGGACAACGACACCTTCTTCGGCTCGTTCGCCCAGGCCCTGAAGAAGGACGAGGACATCGGCGGCGGGCCGATCATGCTCATCGTCGTGTCGCTGGTGACCATCCTCGCCGCCGGCGTGCTCTGCCTGGAGCTGGTCATCCGCGCCGCCCTGCTGTACGTCGGCGCGCTGCTGGGAACCGCCGTCTACTCGGGCCTGGTCGACAAGAACATGTGGGGGCATGTGCGCCGCTGGGCCGGGATCATGATCGCCGTGATCCTCGTCAAGCCGGTGGTCGTGATAGTGCTCGCCCTGGCCGGGGCGCTGTCCACGTCCGACAAGGGTCCCGACGCCTTCTCGGCCGTCGTCTCCGGCCTCGCGATCATCATCCTCGCCATCTTCGCGAGCGCGATGATCTACCGCTTCGTCCCCGGCTTCGGCGATGAGATCGTCAAGGCCCGCAGCGCCAGCGCGGACCCGGCGTCCCGCCAGGCCGCCGCCATCATCAGCTCCCCGGCCGCCCTCGTGAAGCAGGGCATCAACACCCACAGCGCCCGCGGAGGCGGCGACGGCGGGGGCGGCGCCGCCGCGGCCCGCCCCGGGCAGGCGAAGCCCGCCAACCCGGTCTCCGGCGGCGTCGCCGCGCACAGCTCCCGCAGCGGCCAGGGCGGCGGGGGCGGCACCGCACGCCCCAGCGGCGGCGGGGGCGGAGGCGGCGGGGCCGCATCCGCGGCCCGCGCCCAGAACCGCGGTTCCAGCAACAACCCCGGAGGTGACCGGCGGTGACGATCGAGGCCCAGTCTCCCATCGCGCCTCGCCGCACATATCTGATCGGACGCGCCCGCCCCAGCGCGATCGTCGGCAAGAACCGCGAGACCGGCGAAATCGCGTTGATCATCGGGGGCGCGTTCATCGGGATGATGTGCGGGCTGCTGGTCCCGGTGCTGATGCTGCGCATCACCACCCTGGTGGGCTTCCCCACCCTCGCGCTGGCCGCCGTGTACGTCCCGTACAACGGCCGCACCTTCTACAAGTGGTTCGAGATCAACCGCTCCTACAAGCGCATTGCGCGCAGCGGCGCCGCCTACCGCTCCGCCGCCGCCGAGGCCGGCACCCGTGTCGACGGCCGCGAGGTCGAGGTCGGCCCGCCGCCCGGCATCGGCCGGATCAACTGGCTGGCGGCGCCCTTCGGCCCCGACGAGATCGCGGTGCTCCTGCACGCCGACCGCCGCACCGTCACCGCCGCCATCGAGATCGAGGGCCCGGGCGTCGGGCTGCGGGACAGCGAGGACCAGGAGGCACTGGTCGACCGGTTCGGCACCCTGCTCAAGCATGTCGCCAACGGCGACGGCTTTGTGACCCGCCTCCAGATGCTGGCCCGCACCCTCCCCGCCGACCCCGACGCGCACGCCAAGGACGTGGAGCGGCGCGGCGACGGAGACGCCCCCAACTGGCTCAAGGACTCCTACGACCAGCTTCAGTCGATGGTCTCCACCTCCTCCGAGCAGCACCGCGCCTATCTGGTCGCCTGCATGCACTACACCCGCGAGCTGGCGGCCGAGGCCCAGGCCATCGCCCGCGCCACCCGCCACAGCGGCGGCGGCCGAAAGCTCGACAAGGACGCGGGCCTGGCCGTGGTCATGGCGCGCGAGCTGACCGACATCTGCGCCCGGCTCGCCGAGGCCGACATCCGGGTGCGGCAGCCGCTCGGCCAGGGCCGGCTGGCCTCGCTCATCCACTCCATGTACGACCCGGACCACCCCATCGACCACATCCAGGCCATGACCCAGCGGAACGCCTGGCCGGCCGAGCTGGACGCGATGGAGCCCACCTTCCTCCAGGCCAAGACCCGCGAGTCGAGCACCCGCGAGCCCTGGTGCCACTCCACCGCCTGGGTCAAGGAGTGGCCGATGACCCCGGTCGGGGTCAACTTCCTCGCCCCGCTGCTGGTCCACACCCCCGATGTGATCCGTACGGTCGCGGTCTGCATGGACCTGGAGCCGACCGAGATCGCGATCGAGCGGATGCTGACGGAGAAGACGAACGACGAGGCCGAGGCCAGCCGCGCCGCCAAGATGAACCGCACCGTCGACCCGCGCGACATCGCCGCACACGGCCGGCTCGACCAGCGCGGCGAGGACCTGGCGAGCGGCGCCGCGGGCGTCAATCTCGTCGGCTACATCACCGTCTCCTCCCGCTCCCCCGAAGCCCTCGCCCGCGACAAGCGGACCATCCGGGCCTCGGCGGGCAAGAGCTATCTGAAGCTCGAGTGGTGCGACCGCGAGCACCACCGTGCCTTTGTGAACACACTGCCGTTCGCGACCGGCATCCGGCGATAGAGCGATAGCGCGATAGAGACGACTGGGACGATAGGGGCTCTGCCGTGGCCGATCCGATTGGCGCCATCACCGAGACGTTCACCAGCTTCCTGTTCGGGAAGGTGGAGACGACCCGGCTGCCGGTCCGCACGTCCACGGGGCAGGCGCAGGCCGTCTATCTGCCCACCGCCGCACCGGGCCTGGGCGACTCGGGCGTGATCATCGGGCGCGAGGTGTACTCCGGCAAGGGGTACATCTACGACCCGTTCCAGCTGTACGGACAGCAGCTGCCCGCCCCGCACTGGCTGGTCCTCGGCGAGTCCGGAAACGGCAAGTCGGCCCTGGAGAAGACCTACGTCCTGCGGCAGCTGCGGTTCCGCGACCGCCAGGTCGTGGTTCTCGACGCCCAGGGCGAGGACGGCGTCGGCGAGTGGAACCTGATCGCCCAGGAGCTGGGCATCACCCCCATCCGGCTCGACCCGATGGCCGCCCTGGACGGCGGCATCCGCCTCAACCCCCTGGACCCCTCGATCACCACGACGGGGCAGCTCGCCCTGCTCCGTACGATCATCGAGGTCGCGATGGGCCACGGGCTCGACGAGCGCTCCGGCTTCGCCCTCAAGGTCGCCCACGCCTACGTCAACCAGACCATCGTCGACCGCCAGCCGGTGCTGACCGACATCGTCGAGCAGCTGCGCCACCCCGAGGCGGAGTCGGCGGAGGCGATGAACGTCGACATAGACGACGTACGGGCGTGGGGCCTCGACGTCGCCCTGGTGCTCGACCGGCTCGTCGACGGCGACCTGCGCGGCATGTTCGACGGCCCGACGACGGCGGGCATCGACCTCAGCGCCCCCCTGATCGTCTTCGACCTCTCCCACATCGACCGGAACTCGATCGCCATGCCGATCCTCATGGCGATCGTCGGGGTGTGGCTGGAGCACACCTGGATCCGGCCGGACCGCAAGAAGCGCATCTTCCTGGTCGAAGAGGCCTGGCACATCATCAACTCGCCCTTCGTCGCCCAGCTCTTCCAGCGGCTGCTGAAGTTCGGGCGCCGGCTCGGCCTGTCCTTCGTCGCCGTCGTCCACCACCTCTCCGACGTGGTCGACGGCGCGGCGGCGCGGGAGGCCGCGGCGATACTCAAGATGGCGTCGACCCGGACCATCTACGC
This sequence comes from Streptomyces sp. NPDC097640, assembly GCF_040302705.1. Lineage (NCBI taxonomy): Bacteria > Bacillati > Actinomycetota > Actinomycetes > Kitasatosporales > Streptomycetaceae > Streptomyces > Streptomyces sp. NPDC097640. Next base: position 3,545 of record NZ_JBEOSB010000028.1, on the reverse strand, counting down.
CCAGAAAGCCGACGAGGCCCGGGCCACCGGCCGGGTGCTCGGCCTGCCCCGCTGGGCGGTCGAGATCATCCCGACCCTCTCGCCCGGCATCGCGGTCTGGGACGTCAACGGCAATGTCCAGGTCGTCAAACACCTGATCACCGAGGCCGAGCGGCCGCTCGTCTACACCGACCGGGCCATGACGGAGGACGGCCTGGCCGTCCAGCTCGCGGCCGAAGCGGAAGCGGAGGCCGAGGAGCGGGCGGCCGCGGCCATGGAGCAGCAGCTCGCCCAGGAGGCCGCCGAGGCGGACGCGTACGGCGGGCCCTCGTACGGGTCGACGGTGGCCTGACGTGACGACGGGGCGGGTCCACGGAGGGCAGGGCGGCCACGGCGGTGCGGGAGAGCCGGGCAGACCCCCGGCCTCCCAGGGCGGCATCCCGGACGGGCTGCTGATCGGCGCCATGGTCTTCGTCCTGGGGCTGACGGGGCTGGTGTGGACCGCGACCGGGCTGGCCGGGCTCTTCGCCCACGGCGCCTGGCCGGACGCCGTGCGCTTCCTCCGCACGCCGCAGGCGATGCGCTCCCTGGCCGAGCAGCCCCACGACCTCGCCGCGGCCTGGCCCGACACGCCGAAGGAACAGCTGTCGGGATACGGGCTGTTCTGGGGCCTGTTCATCAGCGAGCTGATGGTGCTGATCGTGCTGACGGTCTTCGTCATCGGCACCGCCACGCGCTATCGCGCGGTGCGCGCCAGGCGCCGCGCGGAGCGGCAGGACGCCGCGGCGGCGAAGCGGGACACCGGGCACTCTGGCGGTCCTGAGGACAGGCGTGAGGCCGACGGAGGACACGAGTACGTCCCCGGGAACGGTCCGGCCGGGCCGGGAGGGTCAGGGCCGGGGCCAGGTTCCGGGCAGGAGGCCGGGGCCCTCGGGGCGGCGGCCGCGCCGGGCACACGGCCCGACGGCAACCTCCAGGGCTATCGAGCCGATTCGGCGACCGGCCTGACGCCCGGCGGTCCCGGATCCATCGGACAGCAAGCCGGGCAGCAGGCCGACTGCGCGACGAACGGTACGGAGCCGCGCCCGGCCGCGCCGGTCGCCGGACAGCCCGGAGTCGGACACCCCAGCGCACCCACAGCCCCGTACGGCCCCTGGAACGGCCACGCCGGCAACGGCGACGCGGGCACCGCGGCGCCCCACCACCACATCGCCGAGACGCCCGCCTCATCAGGCACGGCGGCGCTCCAGCCGGTCCCCACCCCACGCGGCGGCCCGGGGTTCCCCGGGGCCGAGCCGACGCACTCCCGCGTCCTCTACGGCACACAGCGCGGCGACGCCGCGTCCGAGGCCGTCCTGGAGGCCGACGGCCCGGTCCTGGTCGTCACCAGCGACCCCGCGTTGTGGGCGACGACCAAGGACGCGCGCGCGAAGTTCGGCCCCGCCCATGTCTTCGACCCGTCCCACCTTCTCGACACCCCGGCCCGGCTGCGCTGGAACCCCGCGGCGGGCTGTGAGTCCCGCGATGCCGCGGCCGCCCGTGCCACCGCGCTCCTCGCCCCCGTACGCCCGCTCCACGCCGCGGACAGGCCCATGGTGGAGGCAGCGGAGACCATGCTCCGCTGCTGGCTGCACGCGGCCGCCGTGGACGGCCGCCCGTTCCGTCATGTGCACCGCTGGGCGCAGGGCAACTCGGCGCATGAGCCGGTGCGGATCCTGCGGACGCACGCGAAGGCCGCCGGGGGCTCCGCGGGTGAGCTGGAGGCCATGCTCACCGCGCACCCGGAACGCCGCGACATGGCCCAGGAGCTGACGGCCCGTGCGCTGGCGGCGCTGTCCTCGATCCACATCAGGGACGCCTGCAACCCCGGCCGGTCCGACTCCCTCGCTTTGGAGTCATTCATCGGCGAAGGGGGAACGCTGTATGTGATGGGCGAGTCCATCGAGGACCCACGGACCCATCCGGGTGCGATGCCCCTGTTGACCGCACTCGCCTCACACGTGGTCGAGCACGGCCGGCGCATGGCCGAACGGTCATCCTCCGGTCGGCTCGACCCACCACTCACCCTCGTCCTGGACGATGTCGCGGCCGTGGCACCCCTGCCCCAACTGCCGGACCTGCTGGCCCAGGGCGCGTCGCAGGGCCTGCCCACGCTGGCGCTGATGCGCTCCCAGGAGCAGGCCCGCGCACGGTGGCCCCACCGAACCCTGGTGGGCTGAACCGCCACAACGCGGACGACTGCTGAGGGATGTTCCGAACGTGGCCTGTCAGTATGGCTGGTGAGGAAAAGAGCTGGAGGTGGCGTAGGCGCGAGTGAGAGCGTGGTCCCATGAGCATGATCGATGACGTCATCGCCCTGGCCGCCGCCCACGGCCCGCACTTGTCCGCGCAGGACGCCACCGTGAACGAGGCGGGCCTGGACTACCGCGTCGTCATGGCCTCCGACGCGACCGGCCAGAGGTGGGTGCTGCGCGTACCGCGCCGCGCCGACGTCTCCGAGGGCATGGCCGCCGAGACGCGCATCCTCGGCCTGGTCGCCCCCGTCCTGGCCGAGGACGGCGTCGCGGTCCCCGACTGGCAGGTCCGCTCCCCCGAGCTGATCGCCTACCCGGCCCTGCCCGGCGCCCCGGGCCTGACCCTGACCGACGCCGGGGCGCCCAACTGGCACATGGACCCCGCCAGCCCGGACTACGCCGAGCGCCTGGGACGCCTGCTTGCCCGTCTGCACTCCATCCCCCCGGAGCAGGCCGAGGCCGCGGGCGTCGAGGTCCGCACCCCGGCCCAGGTACGTCAGGCGTGGCGGGACGACGTCGCCCGCGTGAGCGAGGCCTTCACCGTTTCCCCCGCCCTGACCGATGCCTGGCAGGCCTGGCTCGAGGACGACACCTGCTGGCCCGAGCAGACCGTGATGACCCACGGCGAGATCTACCCCGCGCACGTGCTGTTCGACGAGGAGGGCACGATCACCGGGGTCCTGGACTGGACCACCGCCCGCGTGGACGACCCCGCCCGTGACCTGTCCGCCCAGTACGGCGCCGCGGGCGAGGAGATGCTACAAGCCACCCTCATCGCGTACGGGCAGGCGGGCGGGCACGTCCACCCCGGCCTGGCAGCCCAGGCGAAGCACCTGTGGGACGCCTCCCCGATCGGGTACGCCCTGTACGCGCTGACCACCGGCGCCGAGACCGACCTGGCCACCGCGGCGGCAATGCTGAACCCCCAGGCCTGACGCCCCGCCCGGTCTGAAGACGGCGCACCTTCCCAGGGCGGGAAGGTGCGCCGTCGTCGTTTCCGGAGATCCCTAGGGGCACATGAGGTGGGTCACGCCCCGGTTAGTTCCCTCGTTCCTGCTCGGGACCCGTGTGCCCAGGTACCACCTGTCCGGCTCTCGGACACGCGGCGGCCCGGTCGGCCGTCGATGAAATAAAAAAGCCTCGGTCCCGAGTATCTTCCGATACTCGGGACCGAGGCTAAAAATTGTTCGGCGGCGTCCTACTCTCCCACAGGGTCCCCCCTGCAGTACCATCGGCGCTGAAAGGCTTAGCTTCCGGGTTCGGAATGTAACC